>CAMDJX010000001.1 GCA_945900735.1 Acidimicrobium ferrooxidans DSM 10331
TCTGCGCCGCTTGCATTGTTCGGTGGCTCAGTAACTCTTCCGGTAGCCGCTCGCCAAAGCGTGAAGCGCGGTTTGACTGGGTTGGAGTGGGGTGTTGGAGTGCCCGGATCTATCGGCGGCGCTGTACGAATGAATGCTGGTGGTCATGGGTCGGACATGGCGTCATCGCTCGAATCGGTCCGGGTGTTTCATTTGCGCAAAGGAAGGGAGTTCGACCTTGAAACAGATGATCTTGGTTTGCGCTTCAGGGGCTCTGCACTCACTGATCATCACCTGGTGTTGAGCGCGACGTTGCGATTGGGTTGGCTGTCGGAAGGCGACTCGGGTGAGGACAGGCTGACCGAAATTGTGCGCTGGCGTCGAGAGAATCAGCCGGGCGGGCAGAACGCAGGTTCTGTATTCGTCAACCCAGTTCCAGGAGAAGTGTCAGCAGGGGCGCTAATCGACGAGTGCGGCCTGCGTGGTTTCCGTATTGGTACTGCGCAGGTGTCGGAGAAGCACGCAAATTTCATCCAAGCAGATGAAGGCGGCTTGTCCCACGATGTAGTTGCGGTGATGGCCGAAGTTCGGCGGCGTGTGTATGAACAGCACGGACATCAACTACGAAGCGAAATTCGCCTCGTAGGTTTTGATGCTGAAGCCAACCCGCAGTTCGCGGATGTGCTGTCGAGCGAATCCGACACCAGCGTTGCAACTATTCGTTTGGAACAGATCATTGAGCGCATCGTGACCAGCGAGTCTCGTCCAGACGCCTCAATTCCGCTTTCGGTGCTCAGCGGTTCACAACTTCCCGCTCAAGAAGCAGACCTTTCGCCTGAAGTGTTGGACGAATTGCGTGAGGCATTTGCTAAAGACCCAACTGGTGGAATCGCGCAGCCAGAAACTTCGCGAGTTGTGATTGTAGATCCGTCGATAGTGGAGATGGAACCGGTGGAGGAAATAGATCCAACGACGGGAGGAACGGGTTCATCCTCAACCAGAGTGGTCATTGTCGACGAGGACTTGCGCCAATCAACGGACGATGACTTTCCGGCCGACACCGCATCGCAAACAGTTCATCACGCTCCCACAAGCACCCGGGTGCGGATTTTTGACGAAGACGGTTCGGATGTTTCACTCGCAGAGATAGTCGAACCTGCGCAGTGGGGTGCCACGGGATCTATTCGCAACCGATTAGCGAGATTGTTCAGGCGCGACGGTACGGCAACCAAAAATAGACGCAAACAGTTGCTTATCGCGGGTGCTTCTGCTGTCGGTTTTCTATCCTTGACGATCGTCCTTCTGGCGTCGCCAATTTTTTCGGTTCGCAACGTAAAAGTTGAAGGTGTGCGATACGCCAATTCTGAGTTGATCGAAAGTGTTGTCTCGTCTCTGAAGGGCGAATCAGTGTTGACAGTGGATACCAATGTGCTGCAGGACCGCTTGGAAAGCGACCCATGGATCGAATCCTCGCGAATAAAGACATATTTGCCAAGTACTGCCGTAATTGAGATCAACGAGAGGATTCCTGCCGCGTGGTTTGTCGGCGTCGACAATCGTGCGCGCGTAATTGATGTGGATGGCCTTGTTCTGGCGGTGCTCGACGGAAGGCCTACCGAGTACATGCTGATCGATGGTGTCGGCCCGAATCTCATTGCCGGTGCAACGACTGCGCCGGAGTACCGCGCCGCAGCACAACTCGCGCAGTCGATTCCCGTTGAGATCCAGACGCTCGTCAAAAACCTGGGGGTTGGCGGGTCCGACTCTGTCACGATGACCCTGACTACGGGAACTCTGGTGAAGTTCGGTGAGCCAGTGGATATGCGTAACAAGCTGGTCAATGTGGTCGTCCTGTTACGTCGTCAAGACCCCAATGGAATCCTAGAAATCGATGTCTCCGGAGGGACTCCGGTCGTTAAATCCGCATAAAAGTAGCGGTTTTCGGTGGGACTGAATGCGGTATGGCTCGGGGCAACCCTCGTTTTATGTAAGGCTGAAGGGCAAGTTAAAAAAGTACATACGGTTTTTTCGATGCTTCCCATCGATCGCAGGAGGAAAATAACTATGGCTGGTGCCCCACAGAACTATCTCGCAGTGATCAAAGTGATCGGTGTCGGTGGTGGTGGCGTTAATGCCATCAACCGAATGATCGACGCAGGTTTGCGAGGAGTCGAGTTCGTTGCGGTGAACACCGACGCCCAGGCTCTGTTGATGAGTGATGCTGACTTCAAGATCGATATTGGTCGCGAGCTCACTCGCGGTTTAGGCGCTGGAAGCGATCCAGAAATCGGTCGTGAAGCTGCAGAGACTTCGCGCGCAGACATCGAAGAGCTTGTGAGTGGAGCCGACATGGTGTTCATCACTGCAGGTGAAGGTGGTGGCACCGGCACGGGAGCCGCGCCGATCATCGCTGAAATCGCTCGCGCTGCCGGCGCACTTACGGTGGGCATCGTTACACGCCCATTTGGTTTCGAAGGTCGACGTCGCTCGCTGCAAGCCGAGTCCGGAATCAACAAATTGAAAGACAAAGTAGACACGTTGATCATCATTCCGAACGAACGGTTGCTCTCCGTTGCTACCGACAAGACGAGCCTGCTCGATGCCTTCCGCAAAGCGGATGATGTATTGCTGCAGGGTGTTGCGGGTATTACCAACCTGATCACTACGCCTGGCCTGATCAACACCGACTTCGCCGACGTCAAAATGATTTTGACAAACGCGGGCAGCGCACTCATGGGCACCGGTAAAGCAACTGGCGACAACCGAGCAATCAATGCCGCAAACGCAGCCATTAACTCACCGCTGCTCGAATCCTCAATTGAGGGTGCACGCGGCATTCTGCTCAACATCACTGGCCCGTCCGACATGGGCTTGTTCGAATTGAACTCGGCTGCCGAAATCGTTCATGGCGTTGCGCATCAAGACGCCAACATCATTTTCGGAACCGTTATCGACGATGAGCTTGAAGATGAAGTTCGCGTCACGGTCATCGCAGCAGGGTTCGATCGAACCGAGTCATCGGGCTCGCGCGCTGCAGCTCGTGACCAACGGTCAGGCGACGGGCGTCCAGGTGAAAACAAGGGCAGCCGTTTGAAAGAGTTGTTTGGTTCCGGAGAAGATCCGTTGCGTGATGACAGCGACGGCCTCGACGTACCTTCGTTCTTGAAATAACACTTTTCAATCGGGCGTGAACGCCGCAGAGGTAGCACAGCGTGTTGCAACAGTGCGTCAGCGCATTGTTGATTCTGGCGGTATGCATGTATCGCTCGTTGCGGTGACAAAGACGTTTGACGAATCTTCGTGGCATGCGGCTCGAGAAGCAGGCGCTGACGGAATCGGTGAAAACTATGCACAAGAGATTGTAGCTAAAGCCCAAGAGGTTCCAGTCGAGCTTCGACCGCCTGTGCACTTCATCGGACAGTTGCAAAGTAACAAAGTGAAGTCGCTGGTCGGGATCGTGGACGTGTGGCAATCCGTGGATCGGGCCTCGATTATCGATGAGATCATTCGTCGAAGCCCTAACGAAACGGCCCGCATGTATGTGCAGGTCAACACGACAAATGAGCTTGGGAAGGGTGGTTGCGAGCCCGATTCTGTGGCGGACTTAGTGGCCCACGCGACAAGGATTGGGGCAGTTGTGGAAGGCCTGATGACGGTGGGCCCAACCGACGGTGATGCGGTCAAAACTCGGATGGCTTTCCGTTTGTTGCGATCCATGGCGAGCGATCTCGGTCTCCATGGGTTGAGCATGGGGATGACAAACGACCTTGAGATTGCCGTGGAAGAGGGTTCGACATTGGTTCGCGTCGGCTCGGCCATTTTTGGCAGTCGCTAACGTACGGGATAGACACGAATAACGCGCACGAATATGCGTGTTGGGCTAGTCTTTCGGGGATGTCAATGTTTCGAAAAGCAATGGATTACCTGGGTCTCGGGCCAGATGATGCATATGACGATTACGACGCTTCCGTGGCGCAAGTTCGCCCAGAGCGCCAGCGGCAATCTCGCGCCCCACAAGGCCGTTCTACGCGTCCCGTCGCTCAAGAATACGACGATTACGAAGAAGAGTACGACGAGCCAATGCCAGAACCACGAGCGGTGCGAGCAAGGCAGCCACAAGTCCGTGACGACTCCAGCGTGCAGCTGCGTCCTTCCTCAAATCGTTCGGTGCCAACGGTGCGTCCACTTTCAGTTTCAACGGCCGAAGCAGTGACTGTTCGCCCAACTCGCTACGACCAAGCCAAAGATATTGCAGACTTGTTGAAGTCCGGTCAACCTGTTGTCATGAACATCTCCGGCGCCGATGAAGAAACTGCGCGCCGTCTCATCGATTTCGTGTCAGGTCTTGTCTATGGGCTCGAAGGTCAGATCGAAAAAGTTTCACCAGGTGCATTTTTAATTAAGCCTTCCGGAGTCCGCGTCACACGCGGCTAACGAAACGACATCACTCATGATCAGAGAGTTGCTTTGCCAGTTAGTTAGTTTTTATGTGTTGCTAATCATCATTCGGGTAATTAGTTCATGGTTTCCAGCCAACCCAAATGGCCCTTTTGGTCAGATCATTCGCTTAGTCTTTCGCGCAACAGATCCTGTCTTGCTGCCAGTTCGGCGCGCGGTGCCATTTGCTGGTCCACTCGATTTGTCGCCGATCATTGTTGTGCTATTTCTCAATATCGTCGTTCAACAATTCATTCTCGGCTGCTAGTTCCTGCACCCCGAGTGCCAAAGCCGTACACTGACGCACCGTGACGTATCCATCGGTAGAGCCGCAGCCAAAGTTTCCGGCGCTTGAAAACGAGACGCTTGCATATTGGGCGAGTGACAAAACGTTTGAGGCATCTATCGCGCAACACGAGGCTGGCGCAAACGGCGAAAACGAGTACGTCTTCTACGACGGGCCACCATTTGCGAACGGACTTCCTCACTACGGTCACTTGCTGACGGGTTTCGTCAAGGATGCCGTGCCCCGCTATCAGACCATGCGTGGCAAGCGTGTAGAGCGTCGATTTGGCTGGGATTGTCACGGTTTGCCTGCAGAAGCCGAAGCTGAAAGACAATTGGGTATTTCGGGTACACAAGCAATCACAGATTTTGGAATTGAGAAATTCAATGACTATTGCAAAGTTTCGGTTTTGCAATACACCAGTGATTGGGAGCGTTACGTAACGCGTCAAGCCCGTTGGGTCGACTTCGCCAACGATTACAAGACTCTTGATATGCCTTACATGGAGAGTGTGATGTGGGCATTCAAGACCCTTTGGGACAAGGGGCTTATTTATGAAGGCTTCCGCGTTTTGCCCTACTCATGGGCTCTTGAAACGCCGCTTTCTAACACTGAAACACGCATGGACGATGCGTACAAGCAGGTGCAAGATCCAGCCTTGACCGTTGGGTTTGTCTTAGAAAATGGTGACTCGCTTTTGGCATGGACAACCACGCCCTGGACATTGCCAAGCAACTTGGCCCTTGCCGTTTCGCCCGATGTTGAATACGTTCGCGTGTCGCATGAAGGCAAGATATTTGTTATTGCACAGGCTCGACTAGAGGCCTATGCCAAAGAGCTGGAGGGCGCAGAGGTTCTCGAATCAGTATTGGGTTCAACACTTGTCGGTATGCGCTACACGCCGTTGTTCCCGTATTTCGCAGATCATGCGGATGCATTTCGGGTATTGTCGGGTGATTTTGTAACCACAGAAGACGGAACAGGTGTTGTGCATATGGCTCCCGGTTTCGGTGAAGACGACCAACGCGTATGTAAAGAAAATGGAATAGAGCTCGTAGTCCCGGTCGACAGCAGGGGACAATTTACTAGTGAAGTGCCCGACTTCCAGGGGCAACTAGTTTTTGATGCAAACCCATTGATTATTCGTGTTCTGAAAGACCGTGGAGTGGTGTTGCGTCACGAAACGTACGATCACGCATACCCCCACTGTTGGCGCACGGGCAAGCCACTCATTTATAAGGCCGTAAGTTCTTGGTTCGTCAACGTGACCATGATCAAGGATCGAATGGTCGAACTCAACAACACCATTACATGGGTGCCCGAACACTTGCAGCAGGGAAGTTTCGGTAAGTGGCTTGAGAATGCTCGTGATTGGACAATTAGCCGCAACCGCTTTTGGGGTTCCCCAATTCCTGTTTGGCGAAGCGACGATCCGACGTATCCGCGCATTGATGTGTACGGGAGCGTGGCCGAATTAGAACGCGACTTTGGTGTCAAAGTTGCTGATTTGCATCGCCCGATCGTTGATGACTTGGTTCGGCCAAACCCAGATGATCCAACAGGCAAATCAATGATGCGTCGGGTGCCCGAAGTGTTGGATTGCTGGTTTGAAAGCGGCTCCATGCCGTTTGCTCAAGTGCATTATCCGTTCGAAAACCAAGAATGGTTTGAGAAGCACAACCCAGGCGATTTCATTGTTGAATACATTGGCCAAACACGCGGATGGTTCTACACGTTGCATGTCTTGGCGACGGCATTGTTTGATCGTCCCGCATTTTCCACCTGTGTCAGCCATGGCATTGTCCTCGGCGCGGATGGGGCCAAGATGTCCAAGAGTCTGCGTAACTACCCAGACCCAATGAATGTTTTTGACACCTACGGCGCTGATGCAATGCGCTGGTATCTCTTGTCTTCATCGATTTTGCGTGGTTCCGACTTTGCCGTCACCGAGGAGGGCATTCGTGACACCGTTCGACAAGTGATGCTGCCGCTTTGGAACAGTTGGTATTTCCTTTCGCTGTACGCAAACGCCGAGGCAAAAACTGGATCAATCAGTTATTCGTCGACAAATGTCTTGGACGTATACATCTTTTCCAAACTGCACAATCTGGTTGAAGAGACAACAAAGCTGATGGACTCGTACGATCTGTTCGAGGCATGCCAGCAAGTGCGGTCGTTTCTCGATGCTCTGACCAACTGGTACATCCGTCGTAGCCGTGACCGTTTTTGGGCGGGTGATCAAGAAGCAATCGATACCTTGCACACAACGCTTCAAGTTTTGACACGGGTGATTGCTCCGCTGTTGCCGCTTACGAGCGAGAAGATATTTCGGGGCCTAACTGGCGAACGCAGTGTTCATTTGCAGTCGTGGCCCTCACCTAACGAGATCCCTTGCAACAATGATTTGGTAACAGTGATGGACCAAGTACGAGATGTTTGCAGCAGCACCCTTTCGCTTCGCAAAGTGCACTCCCGTCGGGTTCGTTTGCCGCTATCAAAGTTGACGGTTGCATCACCACTAGCCGAAGGTTTGCGACCATTTGTTTCCATCATTACCGACGAAGTCAATGTCCAGGAAGTAGTGCTGTCCACGGACGTTGCCGGTGTTGCGCGGCACGAATTGCAAGTTATTCCAGCCGCACTCGGGCCGAGACTTGGTTCGAATACACAAAAGGTAATTGTCGCTGTCAAGAAGGGCGATTGGAAGCAAACTGGAGAAACAATTGTTGCTGGCGGTGTCGAATTGCAGCCGCACGAATTCCAGTTGAAACTGATGGCTGCAGTAGGCGACGCAGAGTCTCTTGCCAGTGCTGCGTTGCAGGATGGCCAGGGGATTGTGCTGCTGGATATTCAGCTATCTCCTGCGCTTCTGGCTGAGGGGGCGGCTCGCGACGTGGTACGCGCAGTGCAGCAAGCCCGCCGAGAAGCCAAGCTTTTGGTGTCCGACAGGATCACCCTTACCCTTGGACTTCCGGAAGATCTCGCCCAGCAGATTGCCCCATTCATGTCGTACATCGCTACGGAGACGCTGGCGGAGCACACAATGATGGACTCCAATGCGGTACGGGTTACCGATTTGGACGGGACTCCCATCTATGTCGGGGTTGAGCGACTACGGTAAAGCGCCAAGTCAGGGAGAGTGTGATGCCTACATCAAAAAAGAAGATCGCTAAAAAGAAGCCGGTAGCTAAGAAAAAGTCGGCGCCGAAGAATGTACCTGCAGCGAAGAAAGCTGCAGCCAAGAAGAAGGCCGAGTTGGCCAAGAAGTTGGCTGCTAAGAAGAAGGCTGATGCCCTGAAAGCTGCGGCAAAAAAGAAGGCCGAATTGGCCAAGAAGTTGGCCGCCAATAAGAAGGAAGCTGCCAGGAAAAAGATCGAGGCCCAGAAATTGGCAACAGCCAAAAAGGCCGCCGAAGCCGCCAAGAAGAAGGCGAAGCGCGAGGCCGAGATTGCCAAAAAGAAACTTGCTGCCGAGCGAAAGAAACAACAGATCATTGCTCAAAAACAGAAGATTCTTGCGGCCAAGGAAAAGGCCAAGGAAAAAGCTCGCGTCGAAGCGGAGCGACTAGCTGCCAAAGCTGCTCTTGAGGCAGAACGCAATGCAGCACGTGAGGCTAAAGAGGCTGCACGTTTGTTGGCGTTGGCAGAAAAAGAAGCAGCTCGAGAAGCAGCGCTTCGCGCCAAGAGGAAACCAGAGCCACCGCCACGTCCGCCAATTATCAAAACCGAGTTCGTAGACGGTCTGCAAGCAACAAAAGAGTTTGATCTCAAGTTCCTCACATCCCAACGGGAAATGTTGTTGGAGAAGCGTGGGCTACTTACGCGTCAGGCGGTGCGGTTAGAAGATGAGGCGAATGCGATGATTGAAGACGTCGAAATGGGAGACGTGCAGTTTGACGAAGAGGGTGGCGAAGGCGACACCATGGTTGTCGAGCGCGAGCGCGACTTGATGTTGTCCGCACAGGCACGACAAGAAGTCGAAGAAATTGATGCCGCACTCGAGCGTTTGAAATCGGGAGAGTACGGATACTCGGTACACAGTGGTATGCCAATTCCTCGCGAACGCTTGAAAGCAATTCCGTGGACGACCGAATCGGTGCAAGAGCGCGTCGGTGGCATTGGTCGTTAATGACCGATAGTCGGCGAATTCGTCGATTGAGCATTTCTATCGCAGTTGTTGTGGCGGTGCTTGATCAGATAACAAAACACTGGGCGCTCAACAAATACAACGACGGATCATTTACCGACCTCGTTGGTTCGTTGCGATTTAAGCTCACCTATAACCAGGGCATGGCGTTTTCGCGGGGCACCGGCGTCGGGCCTGTCATCGGGGTTTTGGCACTCATCATTATCGCGGTCATGTTGCTGTCGTTGAAGCGTGCCGATACTCGGTCCTCCCGTATTGCGGCAGGGCTGATCATTGGTGGTGCGGCTGGAAACGTTTTGGACAGAGCGTTTAGGGGGTCTGGATGGATGCGAGGCGCGGTCATTGATTTCATCGATCTCCAGTGGTGGCCTGTGTTCAATGTCGCCGATGTAGCGATCGTTTCGGGTGCGATACTGATGATGCTCTCGCTGATCATGGAAAAGCGTGAACCATCCGCAGTACAAGCAGAGGCAAAACATGTTGATTGAACTTATTCCCGCGGCGTTACACGAACAACGATTAGATCGGGTTGTCTCGCTCATCTCCGACATCAGCCGCGCGTCGACTGCAACCCTTATTTCGGTTGGCGGGGTTCAAGTTGATGGTGTGATTGCGACCGCTGGCAAAGTGAAGGTTCGAGAAGGTCAGCAAGTAGCAATTGATACGTCGTTATTGCCGCGTAAAGAGTTGCCGCAGCCAGATCCAACGATTTCTCTCGACATTGTGTATCAAGATTTGGATGTAGCCGTAATCAATAAGGCTCCCGGAATGGTGGTGCACCCAGGTGCGGGCAACCCTGTCGGAACAATGGTCAACGGTGCGCTTGCACTTTTCCCCGAAATGGCCACTGTGGGTGACACGTTGAGGCCAGGTGTTGTGCATCGTTTAGATGCGGGAACAACCGGATTAATGGTGATGGCTCGTACACAAAAGGCTTACGATTTTTTGGTTGATGCGCTTTCTCGTCGTGATGTCACTCGAAAGTATGTTGCTTTGGTGTGGGGTCACCCAAGCGTGCAGGAGGGCATCATTGATGCACCGATTGGTCGCGATCACAGAGACCCTACGAAAATGGCAGTAATGGTGGATGGTAAGTCGGCTCGAACGAAGTTTGACGTAGTTCGCCTCTTCGATTTACCGCAGCCATGCGCACTCATCGAATGCCAATTAGAGACTGGGCGAACTCATCAGATTCGTGTTCACCTGGACTCCATTGGGCATCCCGTTGTGGGCGACGCAACATATGGCGGCGCTCGAAGTTCGCTTTCGTGCTCTCGACCAATGTTGCACGCAACTGCATTGAGTTTTGCTCACCCTGATTCCGGAGAAGAGATGGGTTTCGAGGTGCCAATCCCAGATGATATGAATCAGATCGTTGGGCGTTGCTCGTAGAAGTCTAGTGATGAAGTTCGGGCCATGGGTCGGAACCCTGGGCAGCCCTTGCAATTTTCGCCAACGTATAGTCGGCAAGGTGATGTCGCATGTGCTCGCCAGCAACATTCCAAATCGCTAGCAAAACGCAGTGACCTTCGTGGTCGCAAGAACCATCCTGGTGCGGTTGTCCGAAGTCGCCCAATGTGATTGGCCCGTCGGCTGCCGCAATGATTTCGGAAAGCAAAATCTCCTCGGGAGGGCGGGATAGCACGTAGCCGCCGCCGACTCCACGCTTAGATTTCACAAGACCGGCACCTTTAAGCACGAGCAAAATTTGTTCTAAGTATGGTTGGGGTAGTGCAGTGCGAGCAGCGATGTCACGAACGGACGTAGGTCCTGTTTCGTCAGCATGTAAGGCCAGTGAAAGCAAGGCTCGACACGCATAATCGCCTCTTGTAGAAACACGCACAGATGTAGTGTAGAACAATGGTTCAACCAAGGCTTCCTCTCTATGCGGGGGGGAATGTGTCGGCAATTATTCCCGCGCTTCTTGGCCCGCAAGGCACACGTGTAATCCCTACATGGATGCCTGCCCCGGTTGAAGCCGCACGAAGTGTGGTGCTCCTTGTTGTCGACGGCTTAGGGTGGCATCAATTGCAGGCACACAAGCAGTTCGTGCCGACGCTTTCGTCCATGGTCGGTGGTGCCATAACCACCGTTGCTCCTACAACAACGGTCACTGCCCTCACGTCAATCACCACGGGCTTGGCGCCGGGCGAACACGGAATGATGGGCTACCGGATGGACATGGGCCGTCAAGTCGTACAAATGCTGAGATGGGCCGACGACAAGGGTGACTTACGTGCCTCGTTTCCTCCCGAGATTGTGCAACCTACGCCTCCGTTTATGGGGTCGTCGGTTCCAGTGGTGAGCAAAGCCGAGTTTGATAACACTGCGTTCACGGCTGCACACCTGCGCGGAACCCGTTCGTTCGGGTGGCGAGCTGCATCCAGCATTGCTGTAACGGTCGGGTCATTGCTCCGTGCAGGACAAAAATTTGTGTATGCGTATTACGACGGAGTCGACAAAATTGCACACGAGCGTGGTTTCGGCGAGTTCTACGAAGCAGAACTTCGAACAGTGGATCGTTTAATTGGCGACATAGCCGAACAACTCACCCCAGATTCGGTGCTGGTCGTTACTGCCGATCATGGTCAAGTACATGTGGGCAGTAACACCATCGTTCCGCACTCAGATGTTGTAGCGGGGGTTTCCTATCAATCAGGCGAAGGTCGCTTTAGGTGGTTGCACACAAAAGGTGGGGCAACCGAAGATGTTTTGGCGGCAGCAAAATCCCACTATGGAGATGTCGCGTGGATTGTTTCGCGCGATGAGGCAATCGACGGGGGATGGTTCGGCCCCCGCGTTACCGATGCGGCGAGAAAGCGGCTCGGGGACGTGGCGCTCCTTCCATTCACGGACACCAGTTTTGAAGACGCCGGCGATACCGGGCCTTTTCAACTCATCTGTCGCCATGGTTCGCTTACCGAGGCCGAAGTTGATGTGCCGCTGTTGGCGCTTCGCAGTCACTCCTGACCGAACAGGTCACTGCTAAAGTCGGCGTTCCGCCAGCCTGAAGGAGTTTGCCTTGGGGGATTCATTCACCCATTTGCACGTGCACACGGAGTTCTCCATGTTGGACGGCGCTTCACGTCTGAATGAACTCGTCGGTAAGGCGAGCGAAGAGGGCATGCCAGCACTCGGCATCACCGACCATGGCAACATGTACGGAATTCTCGACTTCTATCGCGAATGTAATGAACACGGCATTAAGCCCATTATTGGCACCGAGGCCTACATGGCCCACGAGCATCGCTCGGAGCGGCCTAGTCGTCGCGGGAAGATCGACGACTCTGGTGGCGATACCGAAACTGGCGGGAAGGTGTATTACCACCTGACGTTGCTCGCCGAAAACAACGACGGTTACAAAAACTTGATCAAGTTGTCCAGCCTTGCTTTTTTGGAGGGCTACTACTACCAGCCCCGAATGGACTGGGAGCTTCTCGCACGCCATAGCAAGGGGCTCATTGCAACGAGCGGCTGCTTGGGCGGGCACGTGCTGCAGCGCCTGATGAAGGGTGATGTTGCTGGGGCGCAACAGTGTGCGGGAAGATTGCAAGAGATATTCGGCAAAGACAATTTCTTTATTGAACTACAAGATCACGGCATTGCCGAACAGCGCCAGACCAACCCGCAGCTTGTAGAACTTGCAAAAAAGATCGGTGCGCCACTGTTGGCCACCAACGACACCCACTACACGCATAAGCATGATCATGAAGCCCATGACGCATTGCTCTGCGTACAAACCGGATGCACCATTGCAGATCCGAACCGATTCAAGTTTGAAGGCACCGAGCATTATCTGAAATCGGCACACGAAATGCGTTACCTCTTTCGTGAGCAGCCAACAGCATGCGACAACACGCTGTGGATTGCCGAGCGTGCAAACGTAGAGATCGAGTTTGGGAAGCCAGTTCTTCCTAACTTTGAGTTGCCCGCAGGTTTCGCTGACGAGACTGCATATCTCAAGCACTTAACGATGGAAGGCGCTTCTAAGCGGTGGGGCGCATCGATCCCGCCGTCCGTTGTCGAACGATTGGGTTACGAACTCAAAGTCATCTCAGACATGGGGTTCAGCTCCTATTTCCTCATCGTGTGGGACTTGATTCGTTATGCGCATGAACAAAACATTCGAGTCGGCCCGGGCCGTGGTTCCGCCGCTGGTTGTGCCGTTGCTTACTGTTTGCAAATAACCAATATGGACCCAATTAAATACGATTTGTTGTTCGAACGTTTTTTGAATCCCAGCCGCGTGTCGATGCCCGACATCGACATGGACTTTGACTCGCGCTATCGCGATCAAATGATCAAATATGCAGCCGACAAATATGGCCGCGATCATGTTGCCCAAATCATTACATTTGGCACCATTAAGTCACGCAACGCGGTACGCGATGCCGCTCGAGTCTTGGGCTATCCGTATGCCCTCGGCGACAAGATTGCCAAGCTCATGCCGCCAGTGGTGATGGGCCGTGACACTCCTTTGAAATATTGTTTCGAAGAGGACAAGCTTGACAAAGAACACCGTGCTGGTTTTCAAGCTGCGGCCGAACTTCGTGATCTATGCGATGTTGACCAAGACGTCAAACGGATCATGGACGTTGCTCGAGGACTCGAGGGTCTCAAGCGATCGGTCGGAATCCATGCGGCTGCAATGGTGATCACGAAAGAGCCGCTCACCGAATACTTGCCAGTCCAACGCAAGCCGGAACAGGGTCAAAAGCCAGAGGACGCGCCAGTAGTCACGCAATACGAAATGCACGGCGTGGAAGCACTCGGGCTTCTCAAGATGGACATCTTGGGTCTTCGCAACTTGGATGTTTTGTCGGACGCAAATGAGATGATTCGAGCCAAACGGGATCCCAATTTTGATATTGACAACATACCTATGGACGACAAGTCGACTTATGCGCTTCTTTCGCGTGGCGACACCATCGGTGTGTTCCAGCTGGAATCACCGCCGATGCGGGCGCTTCTACGTTCGTTGATTCCGGAACGTTTCGAAGACCTTTCTGCAGTGTTGGCTCTCTATCGTCCTGGCCCGATGAGCGCAAATATGCACAACGACTTCGCGGACTTTAAAAATAAGCGCAAAAAGAACACCTATTTCCATCCCGATGCAGAAGAGACCCTTGGCGACACTTTTGGGCTCATGATCTACCAGGAAAGCCTCATGCGCGTTGCCCAGAAATTTGCTGGCTACTCGCTTGCAGAGGCTGACAACCTTCGTAAGGCTTGCGCAAAGAAGGTGCCCAAGTTGATGGAGGAGCAGCGCGAGACGTTTGAAGCGGGTTGCGATCGCCTTGGTTACGGCAAAAAATTGGGTGAGGAGCTCTTCGATGTCATTGTCAAATTCGCCGATTATGCGTTCGCGAAGAGCCACGCATATGGCTATGGCCTCATTTCCTATCAGACGGCTTATCTGAAGGCTCATTTTCCTGTCGAGTACATGGCGTGTTTGTTAACAAGCGTAAAAACCAACTACGAAAAAGCGGCCACGTATCTCTCGGATGCACGCACGAGCAACATCACCGTGCTCACACCAGACATCAACAAATCTGGTGTCAACTTCGAACCAGTCGTGGTGGATGATGTAACCAAAATCGCCTTTGGGCTTTCCGGTATTCGCAACGTCGGAGAAGCGCTAGTTGGTTTGGTGGTTCAGTATCGAAACGAACATGGGCCATTTGAATCTTTTTATGACTTCGCCGAACGAGTGCCTGAGCAGGTGCTGAACAAGCGTGCGGTCGAGTCGCTGATCAAGGCGGGCGCGTTCGACAATTTGGGCCATCCGCGCAAGGGTTTGTTGGCCGTGTTCGAGTCGGTCATTGACACGACAATGGCGAGGCGTCGCGAACGGGATCAGGGCGTGATGAGTTTGTTCGGTGATTTGGGAGAAACAGCAGAAGGTTTCTCGGAACGACAAGTCATTCCTGATTTACAATTTGATAAAGCGGAGCAGTTGAAGTTTGAAAAAGAGATGCTTGGTTTGTACGTTTCTGATCACCCGTTGATGGGTATTGAAGGCGCACTACGACGAAGAGTAGATTGTTCCATTCCAGATGCGCTCGAATCGGCGGACGGTGCCTTCGTCGTGATCGGTGGGATCATCAATAATCTCAAACGGCGCTACACACGCAAGGGCGACCAAATGGCCACGTTTGATCTCGAGGATTTGCAGGGATCAATTGAAGTTACGGTGTTTCCAAAGACGCTCGAAAAATATGGGCATCAGTTAGTTGACGACATCATTGTCTCAGTGAAGGGACGACTAGATCGACGAGACGACTCTCGGGTTGGTTTCATGGCTATGGACGTCACGGTGCTCGAGGGGCTTCGCGTTCTTCAAGAGGCTCTACACATCAAGGTTGCGGCGCAGGCTATTACCGAGACAATGATTGATGACTTAAAGGCCACACTGAGCGAGCATCCAGGCAATTCGCCCGTGTTCCTTCATGTCGCTGGCGACAAAGCCCTTCGCCTCAGTAGCGAGTTCGATGTCAACCTGGACCGAGTTATTGGCCAGTTGCGAGCAACGTTTGGTGATGCTGCGTACATCGCCTGATGTACCTGTCCGAAAGCCTTTTTTTGCTGGCAGAATAGAGATATGTCAGTTGAGGTAGATACACGAGATTGTGCGTCCCTTACAGAAATCGAATTAGAGGAATTAGCTGCCCTCGGTGGTGCCTTTGGTCTCGCTCACATAACGAAGGCAAAAGAAGACTGGGTGCTTTTCACCAGCGCTCATATTGATGGCAAATTGCATGGTTTCACATTCTCGACGCTCGAGCGCATTGGTGGCACGCCGTGTGTCTTGCTCGGCATGATGAGCATCAAACGAACTGGAAAGCGTGATTCTGTGCTCAAAGGGCTCATGTCTGAGGCCTATCACCGCGCGCTGATGGCTTTCCCCGATGAGGACGTAGTTGTTGGATCAAGGTTTGCTAGCGCCGACGCGCTTGAGGCATTTAAGTCGTTAACTGAACTCATTCCAAGGCCGGGGCATCGCGCTGTGGGCGAAGAGCGCGCATGGGGCAAGCGTTTGGCGCGGCGCTTCGGTGTCGAATCTGCTTACGACGACCAGACATTTGTTGTCAAAGCAAACGGCACCGGTGGCTTTCTTGACCACGAGTCAACTAAGCCCGAGAAAGTTCACCAAGACATCGCCGATCAGTTCAAGCCAGTGCCAAAGGCAAAGGGCGGAACATTGATCGTTCATGGTTGGACAATGGCCGAAGTTCTGGCAAAACTCGGCAAGCTCGATAAGCAATAGCGAGTAACGGTGCAGTTTGCCGACGTAGTGCGAAGCCGGCGAATGACTCGGGCATTCTCTGCGCAAAGCGTAGACCCATTGGTCATCTCTTCATTGGTAGACCTTGCTTCGAGAGCTCCCTCAGCAGGCAAGACTCAGGGCTGGCATTTGGTTGTCCTGCAAGGAAGTGATGTCCCAAAATTCTGGGATGACACACTCCCAACTAGTCGTCGAGAGGCCTTTCGTTTCAAAAAGCTTCTGGATGCTCCGATTATCGCGCTTCCATTCGCCGATCCAAATGCATATGTCGAGCGTTACTCCCTCCCAGACAAAAAGCAAACTGGTCTTGGCGCTGGTGTGGATGCGTGGCCTACTCCATACTGGACAGTTGATACTTCGTTCGCGGTAATGACACTGTTGCATGCTGCGCACGATTTGGGTTTAGGTGCATTGTTCTTCGCTGTATTCAACGGGGAAAGCGAGCTACGTGCCCGTTTGGAAGTTCCCGAACATATGCAGCTACTGGGTGCAGTAGCAATTGGTTGGCCGTCGGTCGAGGAATCGGCAGTTGGTGCTAGTGCTCAACGTCAAAGACGGAATCCTGACGAGATCATTCACTACTCCAAGTGGTGAAGTAATTACTTCAGTGCCTCGCGCAATGCTTCGACGAATTCTGCAGGGTTACTACTTGGAGACATACAGGAATATTGTTTGCAGACATAGGCCAAGTCTGGTTTTCGGTGGGCAAAGAGTGGGGAGTCGTAGGTTTCTCCCCATGCAATTACCGCCGTTGGTAGCCAGCGCTTATTGAATTCTCGAAGTAGATCGTTTCGTGAACCTGTGATCACAACTTCTGTAACACCAACGTGTCGTAGATGAACTGCGTTGAGGAGATTGCTAAATGCGGTTGGCGCACTTGTGGAGATACGCGAAAGAAGGCGCAAAATACTGTCGGCGTAACGCGCGTATCTTTCTTCGCCAGAGAGCGAAGCAAGGCGATAGAGGGCGTTAGCGGACGTCGAATTCGCCGACGGTGTGGCGTTATCCATGACGTCTTTCTGACGCACGATGAGAGCTTCTCCGGTTTTCGGCGTTGTAAAGACTCCACCGCGTTCGTCGTCCCAATAATTCTCCAAGAGACTGTCGGCGGTTTCTCGAGCATATGACATCCATTTTGCTTGTCCGCTCGCTTCGCAAAGACGCGTGAACGCGTCTATCAGGTGGGCAATGTCTGCTGCGAGTGCATGATGACGAGCCTTAGGCTCGCCGCTGTCGTGCCAGCTTCGTTTCCAAACACCGTTTTGGTCGCGCAAATTGCTCACGAGGAATTCACCGTTCTTCAGTGCGGCCTCGAGCCAATCGGCACGATCCAATAGCGATGCTGCCTCCGCAATCGTTGAAAGCATCATTGCATTCCACTCGGTTACCACCTTGTCGTCGAGACCTGGCCTCGCACGGGTATTGCGGTGGTCAAACATAATTCTGCGTGCTTGTTCGACATCCGCAGGGCGAGTGATGTCGCCGCGATGATTTAGTCGGGAAGGAATGTTTGAGCCCTCGAAGTTTCCTTCTTCGGTTATCTCGTACCAATCGAGTGCTTGCTGGGTCAAATGGGAAGGCAGCACATCGTTAACTTGTTGTTTGCTCCAGACATAGAAATGTCCTTCGTGGCTGTGTCCATTGTCGTCCAAAGAGTCGGCGTCTTCGGCGCTAAAGAAGCCTCCTTCTGGGTGTCGCAAATCTCGAAGTACATAGTCAATAATTTCTGACGCGACATCGAGCCAGTTCTTTCTTCCAAAGACGATGCCCGCGTGCAGATATATCCTTGCAAGTAGTGCTTGGTCGTAGAGCATTTTTTCAAAGTGCGGAACCAGCCATTTCTCATCGACGCTGTACCGAGAGAATCCACCCCCGATGTGGTCGTACATTCCGCCAGATGCCATCGCGTCGAGCGTTGTCGTGATGATTGTCTGAATCTCATCGGATTCGCTATTGAGTACTTCTCGAAGCAGTAGTTCAAGGCTCATTGTGCTTGGAAACTTGGGAGCCGAGCCGAATCCGCCCCAATGCGGGTCAAAACTATTTCGAAGTTGAGCAACTGCGCCACTGAAAACATCAATACTTGGAAGATCTGCGGCTTGCTCGATCTTGGTCGTTCGCTCAAGTGATTCCATTAGGGCAAGAACATTGCTCTCGATGTCACTGCGGCGGTCTCTCCATGCATCGTTGATGGCATTCATGAGTTGCAAAAACGAGGGTTTGGGAAAGTACGTTCCTCCATAGAAGGGCTTGCCCTCTGGGGTAAGAAAAACGGTCATTGGCCAGCCGCCCCGTCCCGTCATTGCTTGCACCGCATCCATGTAGATGGCGTCCACATCGGGCCGCTCTTCGCGATCCACCTTGACGTTGACGAAAAGCGTGTTCATCAACGTTGCCGTCTCCACGTCTTCAAAGCATTCATGTGCCATGACGTGGCACCAATGGCAAGCCGAGTAACCCACGGATAGCAGGACGGGAACATTCCGACGCTTGGCTTGATCGAAGGCCTCTTCGCCCCATGCATACCAGTCGACAGGGTTGTCGCGGTGCTGGCGCAGGTACGGGCTTGTTTCATTTTCGAGACGATTAGTCATGAGTGTTTCCTTTGCGCGAAAGAAATGTTTAGTTGACTGGAAGCAACATCGTGAAGCCGAGCGCTGGGAACGGTGCAGCAGCCTTAATCGAAACCTTTAACTTGCAGGAGGTTGCGTTAGTAGAGGCCACGATTGTCTTCGGCTTGACCACACAGTTTTTGTCTAACGAAGTAATCGATAGCTTGCCCTTTGAAGCCGTTCCGATGAGTAAATCGATGGGTGTCTTCGAACCCGGTGTCACTGATGAAGTCTTGGCCCAAACTCCCGATTCAGCTCCATTCGTCGAGGAGAAAAATGTTCCAGTTGAGAGTGTGACCGAGAATCGAAGAAACTTGCGTAAGTCACGCACTGTTGTCTGGTAACTAGGTGCAACCGCATTCTTGATTTCAACGCAATCGGCCGGCTTGTTGGTGGCCGCCAATCCTGGTTCGTTGCATCTGTACCACTGCATTTTGGTGTTTGAAGCTGCGGTCATGGCGCTTCCCAGCGCAACATCTCCGATGTGTCCACTAGTGATGAAAGTCGGAGTCACTGACGACGGGAAGAGTTTGAAAAGTTCGACGAATGCAGCTGGAAGATTGACTAGTCCAGCACCGAAAGTTGCGTCTCGACCGGCAACACCCAAATCGGTGGCTGTGCGCAGCAAAATATCTCGCACTTGTGTCGATGTGATTGTTGGCTGCGCGGAGAAGAGGAGTGCCGCCGCGCCGCTGATGAAGGCGGCCGACATGCTCGTGCCATTTAAGGCCTTGTATCCACCAAGAGCTGTAGAGAGGATGTTTACGCCTGGCGCGGCAATGTCGATGTAGTCGCCGCGCTGAGCAAAGATCCCTACGTTGTTGTTGATATCGGTCGATGTGACAGCAAGCGTGAGATCGGATGCCGCGGGCCATTTAGGAGCTGCGTCTGCAAATCCGTTTCCCGATGCTGCGACGACCAGAACGCCTTTGTCCACTGCATATTGAATGGCGCTTGTAAGGGAGGTGCTTTCAATCGAGCCGCCCAGAGACAAATTGATGACGCGCACGCCACTGTCGGCTGCAAATCGGATGCCGCGTGCAACATCTCGCGAATCCCCAGACCCTTCAGAATCGAGCACGTGAATCGGAAGGATTCGAGCTTTAGGTGCCACTCCGGCAACGCCAATGCCGTTATCCGCAACTGCACCAATGATGCCTGCAACGTGCGTGCCATGACCATCTTTTAGGTCGACGTCGGAAGCCCCATCACTTTCGATGAGAGAGAAGAAGGTTCGGCCCGCATCCAAATTTGTAGTGAGGTCGGGGTGAGGTCCGCTGCCGCTGTCAACAACCGCCACGGTTACTCCGGCGCCCTGTGTAAATTGCCAAACTTGTGGAGCGCCAATTGCACTGAGACCCCATTGTTGAGCAGCGAACGGGGCGGTTGGCGATGTGCTTGCAGCGGCGAACGTGGTGTCTACATTTACTACCGCTAAACAGATAGCGCTTGCGACAACAGCACGAACAACATTGCGTCGAACAACTGTTGATACAGGGTTCAATTAGACACCCATTGCGTGATAGCCGCCATCAACATGAACAACTTCGGCGGTAGTGGCTGGGAACCAGTCTGAAAGCAGAGCCACACATGCTCTTGCAACGGCGGTCGAGTCGTTGACATCCCAGCCCAAAGGAGAGCGAACATCCCAAACATCTTCGAAAGTCTTAAATCCTGGGATTGATTTTGCGGCCATAGTTTTTATTGGGCCCGCAGCCACAAGATTGCATCGGATATTTTTCCCACCCAACTCTTTCGCCAAATATCGGCTCGTTGATTCGAGCGCCGACTTTGCGACTCCCATCCAGTTGTATGCGGGCCAAGCAACGGTGTTGTCAAAATCAAGCCCAACAAACGAACCACCGGCAGTCATCAACGGCGCAAACGCATCTGCGAGGGTTTTCAACGAATAAGCAGAAATCTGCATGGCGATGGCGACGTCATTCCATTTGGCCGCCATGAAGTCGTCGCCTAAGCAAACTGCTGGAGCGAATCCAATCGAATGCAGGACGCCGTCGACTCGTCCAAGGTGCTGCAGGGCGGCGGCCCGCGCCGACTCCACGTGCTCTTCGACTGTGACATCAAATTCGACAACAGGTACAGGTGTGTCCAATTTCCGCGCTGTCCGCTCGGTTATTGACATGCCCCGACCCGCCCCAGTGAGCAATACGTTGGCTCCCTCGCGTTGTGCCAACTGCGCGACCCCGAAGGCCAGCGAGGCATCGGTGAGGACTCCGGTGACGACAATATTCTTCCCAGTCAAAATTCCCATGGCTATGACCGTAGTTGGCGACACCCGTTTGTGTAAGGCTTGCTATATGCGCATTGGGATTATTGGAGGTACGGGGCCCGCCGGAAGTGGCCTTGCTATACGTCTCGGGGTAGCTGGTCACGACGTCGTGATCGGGTCTCGATCAAAGGATCGCTCGGTTGAGAAGGTTGCCGAGCTCGTTGCTCTGTGGCCGAACCATCAACTTCGATTGACAGCGGGCGATAACGCCGACGCGGTTGGTTGTGAAATCGTGGTTGTTGCAACGCCGTGGGATTCGACCGCCACGATTGTCGGCGAGTTCGCCGAAGATTTGCGAGGCAAAGTTGTGATCACGATGGCGAATGCTCTTGTCAAGGTCGGCAAAGAGTTTCAACCACTTGTGCCCCCGCGCGGAAGCATTGCGGCCCATGTGCAAGCGGAGATACCTCACAGCCGGGTCGTTGCAGCGATGCAACATTTACCCGCAAAAGAGTTGGGCAACCTCGATCACAAGGTTGATAGCGACGTGTTGATTTGTAGCGACTTTCCAGAAGCCATTGAAGTAGTGAGCGATCTGGTGCAGCAAATACCCGGTTGTCGTCCCTTGAACACTGGTCGACTGTCGAATGCGTTGGCACTCGAAGCATTTACTGCAGTTCTCTTGCAATTGAACGTTCGATACAAGACAAGAGTTGCACCTCGCCTTACTGGCATCCCCGATATCGATCCGCGTAACGGACGAAAGACAACAATCTCGGAATGATGCGTCTGTACGACACCGCTCTGCAAAACGTTGTTCCGTTTGAACCAGGGCCAACAGTGTTGATGTACACGTGTGGAATTACTCCCTACGATGCAACCCACTTGGGTCATGCATTCACGTTTATCTCGTACGACGTGTTGCAACGCAGGTTGATTGATATGGGGCACCAAGTTAAGTGTGTTCGAAATGTGACCGATGTTGACGACCCGCTGTTTGCAAAGGCTCGCGAACTAGGTGTGCACTATCTCGACTTAGCGGCTGGGGAGGAGGAACGCTTCGAACGCGACATGGATGCCCTTAATGCCTTGAAAGTGCACAGCACCCCACGCGCGTCATCTGCCATTCCCGATATTCGCGGGTTTATCGGCATGGTTATCGACCGCGGCTTTGCTTATCAGGCCGGTTGGTCGGTTTATTTCGATGTTACGAAGTCGGCAAATTTTGGTGACATCTCGCATTACGACAGCGAAACCATGATTGCCCTTGCTCGTGAGCGCGGAGGCAATGTGGAGGACACCAACAAGCGCCACCCACTGGACTTTGTGTTGTGGCATCCGTCGGCTTCTGATGAACCAAGTTGGGACACGATGTGGGGTGCTGGTCGGCCGGGTTGGCATATCGAGTGTTCGGCGCTTGCATTGCGAGAACTTGGCACGACTATCGATCTTCATGGTGGTGGAAGCGACCTGATCTTTCCTCACCACGAATGCGAGCGCGCACAGTCTGAAGCTGCGACCGGAGCTCCGTTTGTTAAACACTGGATGCATGTGGCGATGGTGTCGATGGACGGTCACAAGATGTCAAAAAGTCGAGGCAATTTGGTTTTTGTAGACAAGTTGCGAACCGAGAACGACCCGATGGCGATTCGACTCGGGTTGATTGAGCACCACTATCGAGTCGAGTGGGAATGGGACGAAGGTTTGATGACCAGGAACCAGGAACGCCTCAGTAAATGGCGCGCGACACGGTCCGCGACGAAGGTGGCTAACGGTCGTACCGTGTTGGAAGATGTTCGAGATGCGCTTGATGACGACCTGGACACACCGGCGGCTGTTCGGATGATTGACGATGCGGCTCAACGAGGTTTTGACGTTGGAGATGCAGCGGCGCTATTGGGTGTATTGATGTAATGATGAGCAATCGGCAGCCGCGCGACGTATATCGAGGTGCGACGCAGTTGCAGTCGCGTGCGAGGCGTGTAGTGCGTCCGCTTTCACGTGCGCTTTGGAAGTTTGAGTTAAACGGTTTCGACCAGATCCCAACCGACGGCCCAGCAATATTGTGTGCCAACCACGTCAGTTTTCTTGACTCCGCCTTCATCATGGTGCACGCTCCACGAAACATTTCCTTTGTCGGCAAAAGTGAATATATGGATTCCTGGAAGACCAAATTCTTGTTTCCCGCCTTAGGGATGATTCCCGTCGACCGTGAAGGTGGAGAAAAAGCTAATACGGCGCTGGTAGCTGCTGAGGGCGTGCTTCGACGTGGTGAACTATTCGGAATATTTCCCGAAGGGACTCGAAGTCGCGATGGCATGTTGTACAAAGGTCATACGGGCGCCGCACGACTTGCTCTCAAATTGATGTGCCCAATATTTCCGGTTGGTGTGGTTGGCACCCGCGAGATTCAACCCCCGGATGCAAGACTCCCGAAAACAGGTGGGCGAGTGTCGATCACAGTTGGAAAGGCAATTTCTCCAGAGCGTTATGCATCCCGAACTGATGATCACTTTATCATGCGCGAGATGATTGATGAAGTGATGTTCGAGATTCAATCCATTACAGGGCAGGAGTACCGCAACGTTTATGCCAACAAGAGAATCAACATTGCCGAGCCTGCCGACGGCTCACGTGATTTCACCTCTGTTTAATTGCTCCAAAATTCGGTAGTAAGAGAAACTAGACTTAAGCGAAGATGACTGCCTCTGCCGCGACTATTGATGTTTCTTTACCGGATGGTTCGGTGCGCACCTTGCCTCAAGGTTCGACAGGTCTTGACCTGGCTAAAAGCATCGGTTCGCGCTTGGCCAAGGCTGCGGTCGCAACCGTAATCAATGGGGCCGAGTCCGACCTTGGCATACAGCTTCCGTCTGGGGCAGTTGTCGCAATTATCACATCCGATTCGGATGCAGGTCGTCACGTACTTCGGCACTCGACTGCGCATGTGCTGGCACAAGCCGTTTTGCAGTTATACCCGGGTGCAAAGTTTTCTATTGGGCCTGCTATCGAAGACGGCTTCTACTACGACTTCGATTTACCCGGCGCGGCGACATTCAGCGATGATGACCTCTCCAAAATTGATTCGAAGATGCGTGAAATCATCAAAGCTGGTCAACCCTTTGTGCGCAGCGAGATGTCTTCCGCTGACGCGTTGAAACTATTTGTCGATCAGCCTTATAAGTGCGAAATCATCGAACGCGTTACGACGGGCGCTGCCGACGGTACAGATGTCAGCGAAGTCCAAGCCGGCGATGTAGTGAGCGTGTATCGCAACACCGAAACATTCGTGGATTTGTGTCGTGGGCCGCACGTCGCGACCACGTCGGCGCTCGGGCACTTTGCTTTGATGAAGGTTGCAGGCGCGTATTGGCGGGGCAATGAAAAGGGTCCAATGCTGCAGCGAATCTACGGCACGGCATGGGAGTCAAAATCGGCTTTAGACGAACACATCACTCGACTCGCAGAAGCGGAGAAGCGTGACCATCGAAAGCTTGCTGTTGAAATGGATTTGCTTTCGTTCCCGCAAGAACTAGGCGGCGGATTGGCGGTTTGGCACCCTAAGGGCGCGATCATTCGCAAGTTGATGGAGGACTACAGCCGCCATCGACATCAGACGGGTGGCTATCAATTCGTCTTTACTCCGCATATCGCCAACGCCGAGTTATTCGAAACATCTGGACACTTGCATTTCTATAAAGACGGAATGTATCCGCCAATGGAGATGGATAACGGCACGTATTATCCCAAGCCGATGAATTGTCCGATGCACTGCCTCATTTACCGCGATCGACAACGCAGTTATCGTGAGCTTCCGCTTCGACTGTTCGAGCTTGGCACCGTTTATCGCTATGAACGAGCTGGAACACTGCATGGTCTATTGCGCATTCGTGGTTTCACTCAGGACGACAGTCATATTTTCTGCACAGAAGATCAAATGGCAGATGAGATTACGTCACTTCTTGATTTCGTTCTATCTGTACTGCGCCAGTTCGGCTTTGAGGATTTCGAATTCAAACTTTCCACGCGCGATCCTGATAAATCAGTAGGAACCGACGAAATTTGGGGCAAGGCGACTACTGCTCTGCGCGAAGCTCTAGAGCGCCATGGCGTGCAGTATTCGGTTAAGGAAGGCGATGCTGCTTTCTATGGTCCAAAGATCGATATCGATGTGCGCGACGCGATCGGCCGCAAGTGGCAATTGAGCACGATTCAATGCGACTTCAATCTTCCCGAGCGCTTCGGTCTCGAATACATCGGTGCCGACAACGCACGGCATCGTCCAATCATGTTGCACCGCGCCCTGTTCGGTTCGGTGGAGCGATTCTTCGGAGTTTTACTCGAACATTACGGCGGCGCATTCCCAACGTGGCTTGCTCCAGTTCAAGTTCGTGTTCTCGCGGTTACTTCTGGGCACGAGGCCTATGCGCAGTCACTGGTCGATCAGCTAGTTGCAGAGGGTTTCAGGGTCGACACCTCGACCGCGGATGAGCAGCTTGGCAAACGTATTCGCAGCGCCAAACTCGAGCGAATTCCGTACGTGCTGGTGGTGGGCGATGATGATGTTGCTCACCAAACAGTCGGTGTCAATCCCCGCGGCGGTGAAGTAGTTCGCGACGTAAAGTTTTCTGCATTCGCTGAGCAGCTTCGGGTCGAGACTCAGTCAGCTGCAAACATTTCGGGCCTTCGGGGCTAGAGCACTCACCATGTTGGACAGAATATGGAACGGTTGGCGAGCCCAATACGTTCAGCGCGATTCTCATGCAAAGCCCAGCGATGTTTCTGTATTCAGCGAGATACTTTCATCGGGTCTGCCAGACGAGGAAACCTTTATTGTCCACCGTGGTGAAACGTGTTTTGTAATTCTCAACGCGTTTCCATATTCGCCTGGGCACTTATTGGTCATTCCGTTCCGCGAGGTTCCCGACCTTGAACTGCTTACAAGCCAAGAACATGCTGAGATTTGGTCGCTCGTTACAAAAGGCGTTCAGGTGTTGAAGGCGGAATACAAGCCGCAGGGTGTGAACGTAGGAATCAATTTGGGTCAAGCAGCGGGCGGCAGCGTTGCGCAGCACCTGCATGTGCACATAGTGCCGCGCTGGGGTGGAGACTCCAACTTTATGGTTGCCATTGCCTCTACAAAGATTTTGCCGGAAGCGTTGGACGTCACAGCACAGCGAGTTCGCGCGCGATGGAAAACTCTGGCAGTGTAAAGACATGAATACCAACGGAGCATCAAGCGACGAAGTTCGCGATCAGTTGCCGCACGATCTCGACGTATCCGCGTTCGTCGGTCCATATCAGTTTCCAGATAACAGCCGAAGGCGTATTCCTGCATTCATCTACGCATCGTTTTCAGTGGTTTGCCTTGGTGTTTGGCTAATCGCTCGCAATTCCAATTCGGGCACAGTAAATAATGGTTTTGCAATTGCAGGTATTTGTTTGGCTGCTATTGCGCTCTTCGTGTGGTCGTCATCATGGAAGATGACCGTCAATGAAACCGAGGCATTGGTGTGCGCATCTCGCGCAGTCGACTTTGCGGTCGGTCATGCTTCCGCGCAACAGGTTTGGCGCGGTCTTCGCAGTCGTCCAACATGGAGAGTTTTCTGTTACAGCGCAGAGGAGCCGCCGCGAAAACGTGCACTGGTGTTGGTCGATGCCGTTGACGCCAGCATTGTGGAGCAATTGGTGGAGGCCAACCCAGACAAGGTGTAACAAGCCTGGGGGTGTCTAAAGGTAGGGTATTGCCAATGTTTGACGGCAACTTTCGTGTTCACTTCGAAAAGGCATTGCGTCCGGTCGGCGAGTCTCTTCGCCGAACGGGTCTCTCCCCAGATCATTTCACCGTCCTCGGCCTTGTTGTCGCCGCAGCCGCTTCGGTAGCAATTGGCGCGGGATACCTACAACTGGGTTTGTTGCTCGTTATTGCCTCGGCGCTTCCCGATTTGCTGGACGGCGCATTGGCAAAGGCGTCCAATTCTGCTAGTCAGCGCGGCGCTTTTTTTGATTCGGTAATCGACAGAGTGAGCGATGCACTGATGTTCGGTGGCATTGCTTGGTATTTCGGAAATACACGTGGTGGTACAACTGCGGTCCTACCGTTCGCTGTCATGGGCGTTTCGTTTCTCATCTCATATGAGCGCGCCAAAGCTGAGGCCCTTGGCCTGAATGCAAAAGGTGGATTAATGGAACGAGCGGAGCGCATCATTCTTGTGTGCTTCGGTTTGCTTTTCGAGTCGCTGTTGTTTGCGGTCATGTGGGTAATGCTCCTGCTTGTCACCATCACCGCAGTGCAAAGGTTCATCAAGGTTTGGCGTCAGGCCGCTGTAGCCCCAGTGACCGCAGAGAAAATGGCTGTAAGACGTTCGCGCCGTGCATCTCGCCGTGCCCGTCGTGACGACTATCGCGCACGCTTTCAGCGACGTCGGCGCACACAGTAAGCGTGAACGGCAAGCCTGCTTCAAATCAGGATGCGTTCACAGTTGCGGGGTATCGAGCCGCCTCGTTGTTCGCAAAATTGACACCTGGGCCAATTGCCCATGCCTCAGCATTTGCATTAAGTGGTCCCCTTTCAATTGCAATGCGATCAAGGCGTTTGATTGTCGAACGCCACCTTCGTCGAATCAACCCCTCTTTGTCTGGCTTCGCCCTGCGTCAAGCAGCGCAAGAGGCATTCCAAAGTTACGCACGGTATTACCTCGAAACATTTAGGCTCTCCACTCTTTCACGACAACAGATCGATGATGGATTCAAGATCGAAGGCTTTGAACATATTGAGCACGCTGTGGGTGCTGGCAAGGGAACTGTGTTGGCTTTGCCTCATCTGGGTGGCTGGGAATGGTCTGGTCGGTGGCTGGTCGATCGGGGTTACGGTCTGACGGCTGTTGTGGAGAAGTTGGACAATGATGATTTGTTCGAGTGGTTCTTGGAGATGAGAACACGGGTTGGGTTTGACATAATCCCGCTTGACGACAGTGCAGGGTTAAAAGTTAATGAAGCACTCAGGGGCAATAAGATCGTGTCACTTCTGTGCGATCGCGACATTGTTCGGGCGGGCGAGAGATCTGGTGTCCAAGTGCAGTTCTTCGGTGAGCAAACCACGGTGCCTGCCGGGCCAGCATTCTTTGCTCTCCGAACAGGCGCTGCACTCATTCCATTGGCTACGTACTTCACCAAACGCGTAGATGGCCACTTCACGGTTGTTCGACCGCCGATACCGGTGGATCGGCAAGGTTCGTTGCGCGACGATGTTGCGCGAATCACACAGTTATTGACAACGGAAATCGAATTGTTGATTCGTCGAGCGCCGGAACAATGGCACTTATTTCAACCTAATTGGCCCAGTGACCCTGGCTATCTGGGTATGAACACATCGTTCACTGTTTAACGCAGAACATCTCGTAATTCGCTCAGTCGTTCAGTATTGATGCGATACCAAACCCAGGTTCCACGTTTCGTGCTGGTGATCAACCCTGCTTCGCGTAGAACCTTCAGGTGATGGCTGACGGTCGGCTGGGATCTTCCAACTGGTTTGACGAGGTTGCAGGCGCACACTTCTTTCGTCGGCGAAGAGGCGATGATGTTGAAAACCTTAAGTCGGATGGGGTCGGAGAGCGCTGCAAACCCAGCAGCAAGATGCTCGGTGTTGGGTTTGGACAATCGCTCGTCGCTCAGCGGCGAACAGCAATTGATGTCCTTTGGGATCCGACTGCGAGAAGAAGTTTGTTGTATATTGATACTCATCAATATATACCAATGGAGGCCAAGATGTCGCGAGTTCAACTGGCGCTGAATGTTCAAAATCTGCAGGATTCAATTGCTTTCTATTCCAAGATGTTTGGAACTCAGCCCGCAAAGGTGAGAGAGGGCTACGCAAACTTCGCCATCGCCGAGCCGCCGCTCAAATTAGTGCTTATCGAGACCAAATCAGATGGCGTATCCGAATACCAACACCTCAATCATCTTGGTGTGGAGTTGGAGAGTCCGCAGTTGGTGGAGCAGGCAATCGATCAATTCTCGGATCTCGGATTGGTGGAGAAGATCGAAAAAAGCGAAACGTGTTGTTACGCGGTTCAGGACAAAGTCTGGATGACAAGCCCCGATGGTGCGCCATGGGAGTACTACACAGTCCTCGCAGATGCGCCTACTTTCCGAGCAAACATCGCTGCCGCTCCAGGTGGAGATTGCTGCTCGTGATCCGTCGCTTAGCCGCTGAAGCGTTAGGAACTGGCTTGCTCATTGTTGCGGTCATAGGTTCCGGAATCATGGCCACGAACCTGACAGACGATGTTGCGTTGCAACTGCTCTGCAATGCAGTGGCCACTGGAGGAGCACTTGTCGCATTAATCCTCATCTTTGCCCCAGTAAGCGGAGCCTCATTTAATCCGGCTGTTGGAATCGTCGGTGCGCTGCTCGGTGAGGTGACTTGGAAACAAACAGCCTTGTATGCAATTGCACAAACAGTTGGCGGTTGCCTGGGCGCTATGACTGCAAACGTCATGTTCGAACATCCAGTGGTGGAGTTATCAACGAAGGTGCGCGACGGATCAAACATCTACATTTCCGAAGTCGTAGCAACCGTTGGACTGCTGCTCGTGATTTGGGGAACAATTCGTGCAAACCGATCAAACTTGGTTCCGTTCACCGTTGCCGCATGGATTACAGGTGCCTACTTCTTTACATCTTCCACGAGCCTTGCGAATCCTGCTGTGAGTATTGCTCGCTCATTGAGTAATTCGTTTGCTGGTATTGACCCGAGCAGCGTGCCAGCATTTATATCGATGCAGATCATCGGCGCCTTCGTCGGTTACTTCATCATTCGCTGGCTGTTTGATTCGGAGACGAAGTAATGGGTATCCGTAAACCCGGCGTCTTGTTTCTTTGCGTGCATAATGCTGGACGTTCACAAATGGCCGCAGGGTTCATGCGCCAAATTTCTGATATCGCCGTTTTTTCTGGTGGGTCTGAGCCAGCCAGTTCCTTAAATCCCGCAGCGGTGGAAGCGATGCATGAAAAGGGTATTGACGTTTCTCAGTATGTTCCCCAGCGATGGACGATGGAGCTTTTGGAATCAGTCGACGTGGTCGTCACCATGGGTTGCGGCGACGAATGTCCTTTCATCCCAGGCAAAAAATACATTGACTGGCCGCTTACTGATCCAGCCGGTCAAGGTTTAGAAATGGTGCGCGGCGTACGAGACGAAATAGAGCAAAAGGTGAAGTTGCTCGCTGCCGAGTTATTGAACGATCAGCGGTAAGCGTCAAACAGCTCAGTAATTGCTTTTGCTTGGCCACCGCTCGTCGATGACATCACTGCAATTGGCAGCACTCCCTTGTCTGACCATTTTGCGAGTTGCTCGCGCACTGCTGCTGCGCTTCCCGATGCCGTACAGTCGCGCAGCCATCGATCGCTCATAACTTTTTGCAGTGATTGCGCAAGTTCTTCCTTTGGAACAGTTTCTAAAATGATTTCTGCTGCGTTCATTTCATCTTCGTAACCTGCCTGGCGCCAGTAATTACGGTAATTGGGCAAGGAGATATAGCCAGTTAATGTCTTTTTGTGGATCGCAAGCGCGGCCTCTTCGTCGTCGCTGATCACCGTTGGAATCATGTTCGCCATGAAAAAGTCGGATCTGCGTTCGTTTGGAACCAAGCCAACTTGCCGTGAGATATCAGACAGCGAAGCATTCGCCCAAATGGCTCCTTCCGCAATATCGACAGACAATGCCAACATCTTGTCGCGCAACGCCGCAAGGTAGACGGGGGGAAGCTCTCCACTAAATCTCGAATTTTGGCGCATCGCTGCAACGTAGTCAGACATGTCAGAGAGAGGCTTGCCGGTTGTGACTCCAAGTCGTTGGACAACTGGAGCGTGGCTCACGCCCAGTCCAATCCCAAAGCGGCCACCAGATATCTCGTGAATGTGTGCTGCGGTGTTGGACATCTCGACGGGGTGGTTGTAGTACACAGGTTGAATCGAAGTCCAGAACCTAATGGTGGAAGTGGCGTGGGCGAGCGAAGTGCACAACCCCAGCGTTGCGCCGAGGCTTGGGCACGCAAGCCCCGCAAAACCGCGGGACTCGGACTCTTGGGCAAGCTGCAAAATAGCGGACCGTTTCGTTGGGGTAGCAACGATTGAGATTGCTGGGAGCGAGTATGAATTCATGGTGTGGTGAAACTCCTTCGCCGTCTACCGTATACAACGTGAACATGCTGAGGGTCGCTATGGTCAGCCCTTACAGCGTTTCTATTCCAGGCGGCGTGCAGGCACAAGTGATGGGCTTGGCACGCGAGCTGCGCCGTATCGGACACGAGGTGCGTGTGCTTGCTCCCTGCGATGGCCCACCACCCGAACCGTTCGTTACGCCGTTAGGCAAGAGTCTGCCAACAGCAGCCAATGGTTCGGTTGCTCCGCTTGCGCCGGATCCATCTGCGGCGTTGCGCACCATTCGTGCGCTGAACGACGAAGCCTTTGACATCATTCATTTACACGAACCAATTGCACCCGGGCCAACTGCGACTGCATTACTGCTGCAGTTAGCACCGACGGTGGGAACGTTCCATGCCGCGGGAGACTCCAGTTCCTATCGCGTACTGAATAAAACTGCGCGGTGGGCAGCAGACCAACTCAGTACGCGTGTTGCGGTGTCGGATTCTGCAAAAGAGCTGGCACACCGCTATCTCGGCGGTGATTACACCGTTTTGTTTAACGGCATCGAGACAGAGCGTTACCGACGTCCGGCAGTGGAACGAAGTGTCGAGCCAACTGTGTTTTTTGTTGGGCGCCATGAGCCACGCAAGGGCCTAGAAGTTTTGCTTGAAGCAATGTCGGAGTTGCCGGCCAATGTTCGGCTTTGGGTTGCCTCTGACGGTGAGAGCATCGACGCACTTAAGGAACGCTTCCGAAACGACCTGAGAATTGAGTGGCTCGGTCGAATATCGGAAGAAGACAAGTTGGATCGTCTCGCACAGTGCACAGTATTTTGCGCGCCTTCACTTCGCGGCGAATCATTTGGGATCGTGTTGTTGGAGGCAATGGCAGCTGGTGCTGCACTTGTAGCCAGCGGCATTGATGGCTATGTCAACGTTGCCACAAATGAAAAGGATTCGCTATTGGTTCCACCCGGCGACGTGCAACATCTTGCAGACGCCATCAACAAAGTGATTATCGATGGCCAGTTGCGCGCCGAGTTGATTAAACATGGTCATCTGCGGGCAGAGCAATTCTCAATGAGTCTTCTCGCCGAAAAGTATGTCGATATCTATCGAACGTTGCTTGAATCCGAAGCATCCAACGAACTACAAGTTCGACCAAACCGTTTCGTCTCCATGTTCCCCGATCGGCTGCTTCGCAGGCCTTGGTCTAGCCGCCCGTAACCAACACATTTGCTGACATAGACTGAGCGCATGAACCTGGTCATTGTGGTCGTTGTTGTTGCTGTCATAGCCTTGATCGTTGGTGGTATCTACAACCAATTGGTGCGTCGACGCAATGAGGTTGACAACGCTTGGTCGCAAATTGATGTCCAGCTGAAGCGAAGGCTCGATCTGATCCCCAACCTGGTGGAAACGGTCAAGGGTTATGCCGCCCACGAAAAGACTGCTCTCGAGGCAGTGATTTCGGCCCGAAATTCCGCGATGTCCACCGGTGCCTCTCCACATGAACAAGCTGCTGCGGACAATGCGGTTAGTTCGGCATTACGCCAGTTGTTTGCATTGTCCGAGGCCTACCCGGATTTGAAGGCGAATCAAGGCTTCGTGTCTTTGCAAGATGAATTATCGAACACGGAAAGTCGCATTGCCTATGCGCGACAGTTCTATGGCGATGCAGTTGAAACCTACAACACGGCAATCCAGAAATTTCCAGCCGTTTTCGTTGCATCTGTGTTTAAGTTCTCTGAACGCGAATTCTTCGCTGCCGAAGAAGCGGCCCGCAGTGTCCCCGAAGTCAAGTTTTAAGGACTCCCGATGAACGATTTAATCGCGGCAAACAAGCGTCGAACATTTTTTTTGCTCTTTGGTTTCGTAGTGATAACGCTGCTCGTCGGCGTGTCAGTTGGTTCACTGATCGGCAACGGCACAACCGGAACACTGATAGCACTCGTGATCGCCGCAGTGATGGCGTTCAGTTCATACTGGAAATCCGACAAAATCGCGCTTGCTGTCAGCCGGGCACACCCAGCAGATGAGCAGGAGTATCGACGCCTGCACAACCTTGTAGAGGGTCTGTGCATCGCAGGAGGCTTGCCAAAACCAAAGGTGTACATCATTCAAGACGATGCACCGAACGCTTTTGCAACTGGACGTAATCCAAAGAACGCCGCTATTGCAGTAACCACCGGTTTGCTTCATGTCATGAATCGTGTCGAGCTTGAGGGTGTGGTTGCGCACGAGTTATCGCACATCAAGAACTATGACATTTTGGTTTCAACGTTGGCCGTGACGCTTGTTGGAACCATCGCAATTGTCACAGATTTAACTTTGCGAATGATGTGGTGGAACGGTGGGCGAGTGGCCCGCAGTGGCGACCGCAACGACCGCAACAACCCTCTGGCTTTAATTGGATTGGTGCTGTTATTGCTTGCTCCGATCCTTGCCAAAGTGATGCAGGCGGCAGTGAGTCGACGTCGCGAAACCTTGGCGGATGTATCTGCCGTCCGCATGACAAGATATCCGCCCGGATTGATCTCGGCACTGGAAAAACTTCAAGCGGATAACACGGTTACTCATTCCGCCAGCATGGCTACGGCTCATCTGTGGATCGAGCAGCCGATGTCAGGTGTGAAAGACGCGGGCAGGTTGGGTATGTGGCATAAACTTTTCAATACCCACCCACCACTTGCCGAGCGAATTGCATTGCTCAGGGAGATGTAAACACCATGAAGTCACGTCGCATCATTGCAGTAGGCCTTTCAATTTCAGCGCTCGCAGTGCTTGCGGCATGTAGCGGTTCGTCTTCTTCTAGCGAGTCCAGCGGTCCTGTCGATACCGAAGTAACCGAAACCACAGTCGGTGTAGTCGTCGACCCACTCACGGGGCTGCCAAACCAAGACGCATCCACGCTTGACCGTCCGGCAATGGTGGTGAAGATCGATAATCACCCATCGGCTCGCCCGCAGTTGGGCATTAACCAAGCCGACATTATTTTTGAAGAAAACGTCGAAAAGCTCACCCGCTACGCGGCGGTATTTCATAGCGAAGGTTCCGACCCCGTCGGCCCAATTCGCAGTGGTCGTTTCCAAGACATCAACCTTGTGGGTTCGTTGAACAAGCCGCTATTCGTTTGGAGCGGTGGTAACGAAAAGGTCTCGGCAGCCATCAAAGACTCCGACCTCGTCGACTTGAGCTACACAGTTGCAAATAAAGATGGCGGTTTTGCGCGCGACAGCGAACGTTCTGCACCACACAACCTGATTGCAGAAACAACCAAACTGTGGACGCTGGCTCCGGAGGGCGCGTCGGCACCGCAGCAGCAGTTTGCCTACCGCTCGGCTAGCGATGCCAATGCGTCAACCTCAAAAGATGTTGCGGGTGTAAAGGTTTCAATGGACGGCGTCAAAGTCCAGTGGGATTGGGATAAGACGACCAAAGAATTCCTACGAATTCAGGACGGCACCCCAGTTGTAGACACTGAAGACATTCCATTGGCGGTGCCAAACGTTGTTGTGCTCGAGGTTGAATACAGCAATAACTACAGCCCCACCTCAAAAACATTGGGTGGCGGCAAGGCGTTTGTTTTCACAAATGGAGTGGTCTACGAGGGCACATGGTCGCGTAAGACACGCCTAGAACCGTTTACCTTGAAGGACTCTGCAGGCGCGGAAATCAAATTGACCCCGGGTCAAACCTTTGTGGAAGTGGCCCGCGCAACCAAGACAGCAATCGTGCCAGTCGGCACAAGCCCCGACGACGTCAAGTTCCTTTAATCAGAGATAATCCGTGGCTCGCTTATAGGGCGAGACATTTTCGGTCGGTACGCTAAAAGCATGACGAAAAACGCAGCATCCGGCGCAACGGGTTCCATGAATATCAAACGCGGTTTGGCAGAAATGCTCAAAGGCGGAGTGATCATGGACGTTGTAACACCTCTACAAGCAAAAATTGCCGAGGATGCTGGTGCGATAGCGGTAATGGCTCTCGAACGCGTTCCGGCAGACATTCGTCGCGATGGTGGAGTCGCCCGCATGAGCGACCCAGAGATGATCGAAGGCATTAAGGCAGTTGTCTCCATCCCCGTAATGGCAAAAGCGCGCATTGGTCATTTTGTCGAAGCACAAATTCTTGAAGCGCTCGGCGTCGACTTCATCGACGAATCCGAAGTACTTACCCCAGCCGACGAAACTCATCACATCGATAAGTTCGCATTCACTCCGCCCTTCGTGTGTGGTGCCACAAACTTGGGCGAGGCGCTCAGGCGTATCAGCGAAGGCGCAGCACTTATTCGCTCGAAAGGCGAAGCAGGAACCGGCAACGTTGTAGAAGCCGTTCGACACTTGCGCAACATTTTGGGAGATATTCGCAAAATCACTCAAGCCGACAATGCCGAATTATTTGATTGGGCAAAGAAACTGGGCGCACCGTTGCCGCTCGTTCAAGAGATACAGCAAACCGGCAAACTGCAAGTTCCTCTATTCTGCGCAGGAGGCATCGCAACACCAGCCGATGCGGCTCTCGCAATGCAACTTGGTGCCGAAGCAGTTTTCGTCGGATCGGGCATCTTCAAGAGCGATGATCCAGCGCCACGCGCGAAGGCGATCGTTGAAGCAACTGCTCACTTCCGCGACGCGAAAGTACTCGCCAGAGTGAGCCGTAACCTGGGCGCACCGATGACAGGCATTGGCATGGACCAGATCAACGAGCGCTACGCCGAGCGTGGCTGGTAGATGACAAGAGGCCCCGCGGTGGGTCGAACGGTTGGTGTCTTAGCGTTACAGGGTGCTTTTTTTGCGCATCAAATTGCTTTCGAGTCGCTTGGTCAGCAAACAATCCAAGTGAGAAACGAAGAAGATCTCGGTTTGGTTGACGCTCTGGTTTTCCCAGGTGGCGAATCAACCGCGATGTCTCATCTATTGCGGACATCTGAAATGTTTGAACCTATTCAGGCACGACTTTCCGAAGGTATGCCGGCGTTCGGTACCTGTGCAGGAATGATCATGCTGTCAACGGCAGTCATAGACGGACGACACGATCAACGATCATTCGGTGTGATTGACATAGACGTTCAGCGAAATGCCTATGGGCGTCAGATAGATAGCTTCGAAACCGATATCAACGTAGAAGGCTTGCACGAACCTTTTCATGCTTCGTTTATTCGCGCTCCGCAGGTGGTTCGCTGCGGTAGCGGCGTAAGCGTCCTTGCCAGCCTTGCCGATAGCCCAATTCTTGTAAAACAGAATTCGGTTATGGTTGCAGCGTTCCATCCGGAACTTGGCGTCGATAGTCGAGTTCATGCAATGTTTTTAGAAATGCTGTAGAGAGGATCAGTTATGTCCGGTCATTCCAAATGGGCAACCATCAAGCACAAAAAAGGCAAGGCGGACAAAGCCCGCGGTAAGACATTTGCAAAACTTTCGCGCCAGTTGGAGGTTGCGGTTCGCGAGGGTGGCGGCCCAGACCCATCATCAAACGCATCACTTCGCACCGTCGTGCTCAAAGCCAAGTCCGCACAAATGACTAACGATGCAATCGATCGCGCGATCAAGCGCGGTGCTGGTGTTCAAACTGGTAGCGCATACGAAAGCATCACCTATGAGGGTTACGCACCAGGTGGTGTTGCGCTTCTAGTTGATGCACTTACAGACAATCGCAATCGAACAGCTTCCGATGTACGTCTTGCCTTCAGCAAGTCGGGTGGCGCCATGGCCGAACCAGGAGCAGTTGGTTGGCAATTTTCACGGCGCGGTGTTGTGCTCGTGGGGAAGAATAAAACCGAGGAAGACGTGATGATGGTTTCGCTGGATCACGGTGCAGAAGATGTCGTTGATGACGGCGAACACTGGCGTGTGCTGTGCGATCCGCATACTCTGTTCGATTTGAAGGCTTCTCTCGAACAAGCAGGAATGACAGTTGTTTCAGCTGAGAGCACAATGGTCTCCTCAATGTCGGTTGCGGTAACAGATATTGCTGACGCCAAGGCTATTTTGAAGATCATGGATGATCTCGAAGAGAATGATGACGTACAAGATGTATATTCCAATTTTGACATTTCCGACGAGATTTTGAACGAGGTTGCATCATGAGCATCAAAGTTGGCGACAAGGCCCCTTCATTCGTACTTCCTGGAACTGGCGGCGCGTCGTACACACTCGAACAATTTGCAGGTGCTCCTCTCGTATTGGTGTTTTATCCAGGCGACAACACGCCAGTGTGCACGAAGCAGCTGAATTGCTACAACGATGAACTTTCGCAGTTCACCGAAGTTGGAGCCCAAGTTGTTGGCATATCTGCACAGGACGTTTCCAGCCACGACAACTTCTCCCAGAAGCACGGGTTCGGTTTCCCGTTGCTCGCCGATACCGACAAGGCCGTCGCCAGCGCATACGGGGTGGTGGGCCCACTTGGCTTTCCGCGGCGCAGCGTCTTTGTGATCGACGCCAAGGGCGTAGTTTCCTATGTCCACAGGGCATTGGCTGGCATAACCTTCAGGCCAGTTTCCGAGCTAGTTGCCGCCGTGGAGTTGGCGAAGAAAGCCTAAACCTCCACAGCCGAGCAACTAAGATGAACATATGTTCGCCCCAAAGCCGGATACTCAAAGCCAGTCGGGGTTCGTCGTTCTAGGGGTCGATCCAGGCCTCACTCGATGCGGTTATGCGGCAATTGAAGTTGGCCAATCTCGTGTGCCCAAACTTCTCCAGATGGGTGTAATGACCACCGCTGTGTCTGACGATTTGCCGGTTCGATTGGCCACGTTGCAAGCCGACTTCGAAATTCTGATGGACGAAGTAACGCCGCAAGCAGTTGCTGTCGAGCAGGTCTTCTTCCAGAACAATGTTCGAACGGCAATGGGCGTCGGTCAGGCCAGTGGATTGGTGCTCGCTATGGCTGCGCGTCGCGGTATCCACGTAGTGCAGTACACACCAAGCCAAGTGAAGAGTGCAGTCACGGGTTCGGGTACCGCAAACAAACTGCAAGTGCAACAAATGGTGCAGCGTCAGTTGAAGCTTCGGTCCTTGCCTCAGCCTCCCGATGCTGCCGATGCGGCAGCACTTGCGCTTTGTCATCTCGCTGTTTCTCCAATCCGCCAATCAATTGCGCGAGCCTCAGTGGGAGCCCGTTCATGATCGGTTCGCTTCGTGGAAAAGTTGTTGAGCGCAATAACGACGGAACGGTATTGCTCGAAGTCGGCGGGGTTGGCTACCTCATTCATGTCACACCACGTACGCTCGCCGAGCTAGAACCAACTAGTGCAGCCTTTGTCTATGTCCACCACCACATTCGCGAAGACGCACAAACATTATTTGCGTTTCTCGAGCGAGACGAGCGCCGCAGTTTCGAGATACTCATCGCGACGCATGGCATTGGGCCGTCAATGGCGATGTCGATACTTGCCACACATTCTCCGCGCGTACTCATCGATATTGTCGCTACGAACGATCTTGCAGCACTCACGATGGTTCCGGGTGTGGGCCGCAAAACGGCCGAGCGTCTTCTCGTTGAATTGAAAGACCGACTCAATTTGCCGCACATCGACACACCTGAGTCAACTGGAGCAGCTGGGCACTCGGCAGTAGTGGATGTCCGTGAGGCCCTTACAGGTTTGGGTTATTCGAGCGAAGAAATAAGGGAAGTACTGCGCGAACAATCTGCAACCGACTCTGCCGAGAATATGTTGCGCAATGCACTCAACCAGCTGGGGGCCCGCCGTGCGTGAAGAATATGTTGATCCAGAAATTCGCTCAGGTGAAGAGTTGGATGCCACAGAAGATGGTGGTTTAAGACCACGAACTCTCGCCGAGTTTGTCGGTCAACGAGAACTGAAGGAACATCTCAACATTGTGCTCGAGGCCGCCAGGCGGCGGGGTCAAGCAGCCGATCACTTGTTGTTGGCTGGGCCGCCGGGGCTTGGCAAGACGACAATGGCAACCATCGTCGCAATTGAAATGGGTGCACATATTCATGTCACGTCGGGCCCTGCGCTCGAACGTGCTGGCGATTTAGCTGCAATCCTCACAAAACTAGAACCGAATGACGTGTTGTTCATCGATGAAATACATCGGTTATCTCGCAGCGTCGAAGAGATCTTGTACCCAGCTATGGAAGATTTTCAGATCGACATTGTTGTTGGCAAAGGTCCTTCTGCATCGTCTATCCGTCTCACGCTTCCAAGATTTACGCTGATTGGTGCAACCACCCGTACCGGCATGATTACTGGTCCTCTTCGAGATCGTTTTGGTCTCGTAGCCAGGCTTGATTTCTATGATGACGAAGAACTCCAGCTCATTGTTCAGCGAGCAGCATCTATTTTGCAGGTGGACATCGATGCGCAGGGAGCAGGAGAAATTGCCCGACGATCACGCGGCACACCACGTATCGCCAATCGTTTGTTGCGCAGAGTTCGCGATTTTGCAGAAGTGCGTAAGGACGGAACGATCTCTCAGCAAACAGCCAATGAAGCACTCGTCGTTTTCGGCGTAGACAAACTTGGTCTCGACAAGGTAGACCGAGCGGTACTGGGCGCGCTTTGCCAACAATTCAACGGAGGTCCGGTTGGGCTTTCGACGTTGGCAATCAGCGTCAGCGAACAAACCGAAACCATTGAAGATGTATATGAACCTTTCCTTATTCAGCAGGGCTTGCTTGCAAGAACGCCCAGGGGCCGAATAGCGATGCCCGCTGCATGGGATCATCTTGGTCTTCCCCGACCAGAACAAGATTCACAACTGTTTTCTTAACCTGCTCGTACATTTAGATCATGCAATTGTCCGACATCGATTACCAATTGCCGATCAAACTCATTGCGCAGACGCCCATCGAACCACGAGATTCGGCTCGGCTGCTTGTGGATCAAGGTGCGCAGCTGCCTCTCGACCAACACGTTCATGATTTGTGCGACTTTTTGATGCCATATGACGTAATTGTGCTCAATCACACACGTGTGTTGCCGGCGCGGTTGCGCGCGCGCCGTTCAACGGGCGGTGCTGTGGAGATACTGCTCCTTAATCAAATCAACAATGACTCTTGCGCATGGGAGGCAATGATTAAACCGGGCGGAAAGTTGCACGATGGCGAGATCTTGTCAGTTAACCAATCCGAAATGAGCGTTGAAGTCGGCGAGCGAACTATTCACGGCGACACATTTGCAATCAAACTGCTCGCCTCAAATGTGTTGGCAGAGCTGTTGAGGGTCGGCGAAGTCCCTTTGCCCCCATATATAACTGAGACACTTCAAGATTCTGAGCGTTACCAAACAGTCTTCTCGCACGATCAGCGATCTGCTGCGGCGCCAACAGCTGGCCTGCACTTTACGCACGAACTCTTGCAGCGGATCCGCGATTTGGGTGTGCGCATACTCGAGGTAGAACTTGTAGTCGGGCTGGACACATTCAAGCCGATTTCTGAAGATGATCCTCTCAAACACCTCATCCACAGCGAGGCGTACTCCGTGTCACAAGAGGTTTTAACCATCTGCGTCGAGGCGCGTGCGAGCGGGGGTCGAATAGTCGCAGTTGGCACGACCGCAACACGGGCATTGGAAAGTGCCGCAACAACGGGGTTGCTATCGGGGAATACAACGCTGTACATCACCCCTGGTTACCAGTGGAAGTTGGTTGACGTCATGATGACTAATTTCCACATGCCGAAAACAACATTGCTTTTGATGATTGAAAGTTTTATAGGCAAACGATGGCGATCGTTATATCAACACGCAATGGATAAGAAGTATCGAATGCTTTCATTCGGTGATGCAATGCTGTTGCATCGACATACAGATACCGTATAACTGATGTTCCCTGTTCGGTTTGAAACTGAAGCAACCGATGGTTTGGCGCGTGCCGGCACAGCCTCCACGCACCGAGGGCAGTACACCACACCAACCTTCATGCCAGTTGGCACTCGCGGCGCAATCAAATACCTCAGTGCATCCGATTACGAAGATCTTGGTGCGCAAATTGTGTTGGGAAATACTTATCACTTAATGCTTCGACCGGGGGCCGAAACTGTTTCAACCTTGGGCGGGCTCGGTAAATTCGCAGGATGGGGTGGGCTCACTCTCACCGACTCTGGAGGGTTCCAAGTTTTCTCACTCAATCCATCTGTCGACGATGACGGTGTCACTTTTCGTTCAACGTATGACGGATCTTCTCATCGCTATACGCCGGAGGGGGCTGTAGACACGCAGCAGTTACTCGGGGCGGACATTCAGATGGTGCTTGATGTATGTCCTCCTTTGCCTTCCGAGACATCGGTCGTGCGATTGGCACTTGAGCGCACTTCGGCTTGGGCAAAGAGGGCACAGGTACATCACAAACGAACCGACCAATCTTTATTCGGCATCGTTCAAGGTGGCATTGACGTGAACATGCGAGAAGAAAGCGCAAAGCGAACGGCTGATCTTGATTTTGATGGTTACGGAATCGGGGGACTGTCGGTTGGTGAAACACGGGAACAGATGATTCCGGCGTTAGCGGCAGCGCTCGCTCATCTTCCGACGGACAGGCCTCGATACTTGATGGGCGTAGGCGATCCAGCATCTTTGGTTGAGGCGGTGAACCTTGGTGTCGACCAATTCGACTGCGTGTTGCAAACCAGGCTTGGTCGTCATGGCACCGCACTTACGTCAGTTGGCAGAGTCAATCTCAAACGCTCTGAATTTACCCTGAGTGAAGATCCGATCGATTCGGCATGTGGATGCATGGTCTGCAGACGCCACACCCGTGGTTACATCCGTCACCTGTTTCAGGTGGGCGAGCCAACTGCCTCGCGATTGGTCTCGATTCACAACATTGCGTGGACGCTCAATTTTATGACGTCCATGAGAGAAGCCATAGTTGAGGCACGTTTTGCAGAATTCAGGCAATCAACATTGGCTATCTGGGGCTAGTAGCTGGCACTGCCGTTGCGTATAGAGTGACACCTTATGTTTAACGCACTGAACCTTTTGTCCGCCGCCGAAACGAAAAACAGTGGAGGTTCCATTCTTGGAATGCTTCCATTGGTTGCAATTTTTGCTGCGATGTACTTTCTTTTACTTCGTCCACAACGCAAGCGTCAGAAAGAAACCCGCAATCTGCAGACCAGCTTGCAAGAGGGCGACGAGATCGTAATGGCATCTGGCCTGTACGGCTGGATCTCGTCGGTCGAAGACAATTACTTTTGGGTCGAAATTGCCAAGGACACCGAAGTGCGGGTTTTGAAGAGCGCGGTTTCCAGCCGAGTTTCAACAAATTCGCAAGGCTCGGATAATTCGGAAGACAAAAAATAACGAGCGCGATTGCGTCGTTATCTAATTCATGGTTCGCCGTTTAGTCATTTCCCTCGTCGGGGTAGTAGTCATCGTTTTCGGTTTGTTCGCTGCCAATTTGGTTGCAGGCAACGTTCCCTCATTGGGTCTCGACTTGCAGGGTGGCGCCTCAATCACATTGCAACCAGAAGGTGAATATGACGAGATTGCACTGGACGTTGCGATCAACATCATTCGATCACGCGTCGACTCCATCGGTGTTGCCGAGCCAGAGATCATTCGCCAAGGAGACACAGTTGTTGTCAACTTGCCTGGTGTTGATGATCAACAACGAGCGTTAGACATCATTGGCCGCCAAGGCCAAGTGCTGCTTCGTCCGGTTTTACAGGCCGGTGCGCTCGACACGGCGGCTACATCAACGTTGCCTGGTCAAACAACTCTTCCTTCAGATTCGACGCTGCCAGGTGCGGCCAGCGGGCCGGGCAGTGCACGCGTGCGTGGCGCTGCAACTACGACGGTTCCTGCTTCATCGGATACAACTGGACAAAACATTCAGGTTTCGGATGACCCAAACGATCCTTCGGCTAACGCTGTTCTTACCGACGGAAAAGGCGGCGGTTTTCTCGTTGGCCCAGCTGGTGCCGATGGCCTGGTGTTCACGAACGACGCCACTGCCGAGATAAACAACGGTAATTGGGTCGTCAATGTTGGATTGCAAGACGGCCCAACTGGCGCTGATCTTTGGAATGCCCTAACAACGAAGTGCTTCAATCGAGACGCAGTTTGCCCTACTGGGCAGATTGCGATTGTCCTCGACGGAAAAGTAATCTCGGCGCCAGTTGTTCAGGAGGCCATATTCTCTGGTGGCACTGTTCAAATTTCCGGCGATTTCACTGAAGGTGAAGCACGCGACTTAGCAAAGATCCTCGAGTTCGGCGCTGTTCCCGTCAAGTTCGTGGTTGCCACGGTCCAGACCGTCTCACCAACGCTAGGTAAGGACTCGCTTCGCGCCGCGGTCATCTCTGGCCTTGTTGGTGTTCTGCTCGTCGTGCTGTTTTTCTTCTTCTACTACCGCCTACTGACGATTGTCATTCTCGGCGGTCTCACCATTTCATTTTCGTTGTTGTGGAGCGTCGTTGCATTCCTGTCAAAGACCAATGGCCTCGCACTCACCCTTTCCGGTGTAGCAGGAATCATTGTTTCAATCGGCGTTACGGTCGACTCTTACGTAGTTTTCTTTGAAAAGATGAAAGACGAATTGCAGCAAGGCAAAACCTTGCGTGGTTCTGCGCAACGAAGCTTCGCATCGGCATGGCGCACAATTTTGGCTGCCGACACGGTTTCGTTCCTGGGTGCTCTCACGCTTTGGTGGCTAACCGTCGGTTCGGTTCGCGGCTTTGCGTTTTTCCTTGGTCTATCAACGTTGTGTGACGTGATCGTCGCGTATTTCTTCACAAGACCGTCGGTTCTGTTGCTCGCACGAACACGGTTATTGAATGGTCGAAAGATCTTGGGAGTCAAGCTGCCGGAAGGGGTTACTCAATGAGCGGTGTGCTCTCACGCCTATACCGAGGCGAGACAACCTTCAACTTCGTAGGGCGACGCTGGTGGGGTTTTGGCTTGTCGCTGTTTCTCATCGTGGTAACGATGTTGTCGTTATTTACCAGAGGCCTGAACCTAGGCATCGACTTTGAGGGTGGAGTTGCCTGGGAGGTTCCCGCTGCTTCAATCACCATCGAAGACGTGACCACAATTCTCGAATCGAACAAGATCGACACAGCAGATGCAAAGGTCCAATCGCTGAATGGTTCGGATGGGCCGCGCATTCGCGTGCAAGTCGCAGAGCAAAGTGACGCCACGAAGTCGGCTGTTCAGGGCGAGCTCGCTGCAAAAGCCATTGTTGACGTCCAAGATGTCAGCGTTTCGTCCGTCAGTTCGTCTTGGGGTCGCAGCATCACCGAAAAGGCCGTGCGAGCTCTTCTTATCTTCTTCGTTCTGGTCTCAATATTCATTGCGTGGCGCTTTGAATGGAAGATGGCACTTTCAGCAATTTTAGCGATGGCCCACGACGTGCTGATCAGCGTCGGTTTGTATTCTGTAACGGGGCTTGCGGTAACACCAGCAACGGTCATTGCGTTTTTAACCATTCTCGGTTTTTCCCTGTACGACACAATCGTGGTGTTCGACAAGGTTCACGACAACACCGCAAAGTATTCAGCCTCAAGGGTTTCGTATGCCGACATCACAAACGTTTCCATGAACCAGGTTTTGATGCGTTCAATCAACACATCGCTCGCTGCGGTGCTCCCGGTACTTTCTTTGCTTGTGCTTGGATCCTGGGTGTTGGGCGCCGTTGCTTTGGAAGAATTTGCTATTGCTTTGTTGGTTGGCCTTTTGCTTGGTGCTTACTCGTCGATTTTTGTTGCCACACCGCTGTTGGCGGTATTTAAGACGCGTGAATCCAAATATGCGTCTTTGGCCGATGAGGTCCATACGGGGGTCGAAATGGCGCGTATTGCAGGCTCTGGCAAGAAGACGGTTCAGCGTGTCGTCGCTACCACCACTGAAGATTCCGAGCGCGAACTTGTTCTTGCAAGTTCGGCCCTTACGCATCCGCCCCGACCACGTAAAAAGCGTCGCCGTTAGTCAACAAACGTTCCCGTACACTTTTAGTTATGAGAGGCTCTAAATGAGCACAACTTCGAGGGTTTTGCCGTGGCGGCGCAATCAGTCCGCCGTCAATCAAGAGTTGCTGCCGCTTCTTAGCGCCTTTAAACAGAATCATCCGAAGGCATCGATTGCGCAGGTTAATGCCGCTTACGAGATGGCTAGCTCTGCTCACAAACATCAGTCGCGAATGAGTGGCGAATTGTACGTCAGCCACCCTCTGGCTGTTGCCCGGATCGTTGCAGAAATCGGTCTAGACGAGGTTTCTTTAGTTGCAGCACTGTTGCACGACGCCGTCGAGGACACCGAGATAACACTTGCTGATGTCGAGAGCAACTTTGGAGCCGAGATTGCGGGAATCGTTGACGGTTTAACAAAACTCGAACGCTTGCAATTTGATTCGCGCGAAGCTCAACAGGCAGCAACCATGCGAAAGATGCTTGTTGCAATGGCTCGCGACTTAAGGGTTCTTATCATCAAGCTTGCCGATCGTCTACACAACATGCGCACTATCGCATCGGCGCCAATAGACAAGCAACGGCGAGTCGCGCAAGAAACGCTCGATATTTACGCTCCGCTCGCGCATCGCTTGGGCATGCAAGAAATGAAGCAGCAGCTGGAAGATCTTTCGTTCGCGGCGCTGTATCCAAAGCGATACGCAGAATTGGATTATTTGGTTTCTACCCGCGCACCCGAGCGCGACGTGTATCTGGCGAAAGCACTTGGTCAGGTTGATGGTTGGCTGAATGAAGTAAATATCAAGGCGGAACTGACGGCACGCGGCAAACACCTTTGGAGTTTGTACGAGAAGATGGTGCAAAAGGGACGCGACTTTGATGAAATTTTCGATCTCATGGCCGTGCGAATCATTGTTGATTCGGTCAAAGATTGTTATTCGGCCTTAGGTTGCATCCACGGGCATTGGAAACCTGTAGTTGGCAGGTTTAAGGATTACATCGCAATGCCTAAATTTAATCTGTATCAGTCGTTGCACACGACGGTGATTGGTCCGGGTGGCAAGCCGATAGAAGTGCAGATCCGATCGCGCGATATGCACCAGCGTGCGGAGTGGGGTGTTGCGTCTCATTGGTCCTACAAGGACGGCATCGCGAGCACGGATATCGACTGGCTCAATCGAATCATCGACTGGCAAGACGAAGTCTCCGATCCAAGACAATTCTTGGAGAGCCTCAAGACCGATCTCGATCAGGACGAATTGTTCGTGTTTACACCGAAAGGAAGAGTGGTCTCGCTCCCGGTCAATGCGACCCCTGTCGATTTTGCCTACGCAGTGCACACCGAGGTCGGTCACTCCTGCATCGGCGCCCGCGTCAATGGTCGGTTGGTTCCTCTCGATTCAATACTTAATTCGGGCGATACCTGCGAAGTGCTTACATCTACAGCCGACGAGCCCGGCCCGATGGAGGAGTGGATCAACTCGGTAGTTTCCCCCAAGGCGAAGAGCAAGATCAAACAGTGGTTCTCGCGTGAACGCTTGGAGGACTTGGTCGAGACCGGGCGAGACGATCTGGTGGAGCAGATTCGCCACCTGGGCATGCCCGTTCAGCAAGTTCTAGAGTCCGAAGCTTTCAATCTTGAGATGTCGGCTATGAACTATTCGGAAGCTGCGGCGTTGTACTTGGCAATTGGCGAAGGGCATGTCGCTGCAGATACATTCGCAAATCGTTTATCGAGGGCGTTTGGCGACGGCGCGTTTGGTGAACAACTTTCGGTAGGAATGCGTTTCGATTCGGCTGGGTTGGTCAGCAACCAGCAGGCAGGAATCCACGTTGAGGGGCTTGACCAGAGCATCGTTCGTTTGTCGAAGTGTTGCACGCCTGTTCCTGGCGATGAGATCATCGGATTTATTGTCGCCGATCGCAGTGTCAATGTTCATCGGTCCGATTGCTCAACTGCGATCATGGCCATATCCAGCAATGTCGGTCGCGTCGTTGACGTGGAGTGGAGCGGCAACCTGAGAGGAGCCACCTTTGTGGCGGCAGTTGAGGTAGTGGCTTTAGACCGTTCGCGTCTATTGAGGGATGTGGCCAATGCCCTCAGCGAAGAACATGTCAATATCGTTGCTTGTACAACTCAAACCGGACAGGATCGAGTGGCCAAAATGCGCTTCGAGTTCGAATTCGCAGACCCAAGCCACCTGCAGTCGGTATTGCGAACGATTAAGCGGATCGATTCTGTCTACGACGCATATCGTGTGATGTCAGGCGAGCATCCAGCGTCTAATCTTCCTGTGTGAGTTCATTTGCCTCAAGCCCTGGGACAAGAGACATCCTGTCTCCAGACTCTTCCCGTTGGCGCCTTTTTCAAGCAACATTCGCCGAAGTTGTAGAGCGTGCTGGATATCAGTACATAATTCCGCCGATGTTCGAAGAACTTGGTGTGTTCTTGCGTCTGGGAGATTCGACCGAAGTTGTCACTAAGGAAATGTACGACTTCGAAGATAAGGGCGGTCGGCGAATTGCGCTGCGTCCCGAACAAACGGCCAGCGTCTGCCGTGCTTTTGTGGAGCACAGGCCAACTACCCCTTGGAAGGTTTGGTACGCCGGGCCCAATTTCCGTTACGAGAAGCCTCAGCAAGGTCGCTATCGACAATTTGATCAAGTTGGCATAGAGGCCCTTGGCGTTGACGACCCAATGCTCGACGCCGAGGTCATATCGCTTGCAAGCAACTTCTACCAAGAACTTGGGCTCCAACAGGTGCAGCTGTTCATCAACACGCTTGGCGATGAAGGCGATCGCGATAAGTACACAGAGGCACTTCGTTTGTACTTCACCGAAAATTTGTCGCTGCTGAGTGCCGAATCACGAATAACACTCGAAAAGAATCCTCTTCGGGTGCTGGACTCTAAGCGCCCCGAAGATCAAGCAATCATCGGTGGGGCTCCGACAATCCGCGACTATCTAAGCGATGGTGCGGCAGAGCATTTCCAGGCAGTCCTGTCGGCCCTTGATGCGATGAACATTAAGTACACATTGTCGGATCGGTTGGTACGTGGCCTCGACTACTACCGCCGCACAACATTCGAGTTTGTTAGCACCGCACTCACTGCGGCACATACTGCGATTGGCGGGGGCGGACGCTACGACGGTCTGGTGGAGCAGTTGGGTGGCCCAGCCACGGCCGGTATTGGCTTTGCAATCGGTCTCGACCGAACGCTGCTTGCTTGCGATGCCGAGAATGTTTTTGCCGCGCCTAACACCAGCGTTTCGGTTTTTGTTGTTGACACAACGGGTGGCATCCATGCCGCAGAGTTGTGTCTTTTGCTCAGGTCAAATGGTGTCTCAGTCGATCGCGCGTTTGATCATCGCAGTATGAAGGCTCAGATGAAGGCGGCCGATCGCAGGGGTGCCGCCATTGCGGTGATCATCGGATCTGACGAGGTAGAGCAAGGAACGGTTGTCATTCGTCCGATGGGCGATGGACAGCAGTTCAGTTGCCCAAAGTCCAATGTGTTGGAAACGATTCGATTGGAACTCCAGAAACTAGGCTCTTAGGCTCATGCCTACTCAACAGAACCGCAGCATCGAGTCCACATCGTTACGAACCCATCTCTGCGCAAATTTGCGCGCATCCGATGTCGGATCGACGGTAACGGTATGTGGTTGGGTTGCTCGTCGTCGCGAGCACGGCGAACATCTTGCCTTCCTCGATGTTCGTGACTATTCGGGAATCGTGCAATGTGTGGTTGATAACGCCGTCGATGTGCGAAGCGAATGGGTAGTCCAAATCACTGGCAAAGTTCAACCCAGACCAGATGGCACCGTTAACAAGAATTTGTCCACAGGAGAGATCGAGCTTTCAGATTGCACCATCACCGTGCTCAATGCCGCGGAACCACCTCCTTTTCCGATTGACGCCCGTGCCGACGATGTGGACGAAAACGTTCGATTGAAGTATCGCTACTTAGACATTCGACGCGAGCGGATGCAACGCAACCTCCGAATCAGATCCAAAGTCAACTCCGCCATTCGCGGCGCGATGGAAGCGCAGCAGTTTGTAGAAGTAGAGACACCTTTCCTCATGCCAAGTACGCCAGAGGGCGCTCGTGAATTTCTCGTTCCTTCGCGCAAGGAACCTGGATCCTTCTACGCACTTCCGCAGTCACCGCAGCTCTGGAAGCAGTTACTTATGGTTGCTGGCATCGATCGTTATTACCAAATAGCGCGTTGCTTGCGCGATGAAGACTTGCGTGCCGATAGGCAATACGAATTCATGCAGCTAGACGCCGAGATGAGTTTCGTTACCAAAGACGATGTTCTGGCGGCCATTAGCAAGGCGGTAGTCGCTGCCGCCGAAGCTGTACTTGGCGAAACCCCACCAACCATCGAGCAAATAACCTGGCGCGATGCAATGAATAGGTTCGGGGTGGACAAGCCCGATATGCGATTTGGTATGGAACTTGTAGAACTCACTGCCGTATTTTCGTCTACCGAGTTCAAAGCGTTCTCATCAGCTGCTTGCATCAAAGGAATCCGGGTCGATGCGACGCTGTACCCAGAACAGGCTGCCTACGGCCGCAACAAACTTGATGCACTAACTGATCGTGCTAAACAAATCGGAGCAAAAGGCCTAGTTTGGATGAAGGTTGGAGAAGGGCTTGCGCTTGATTCACCTGTAGCCAAGTTCTTGTCTGATGCCGAGAGGGCGTCATTGGTTTCATCGATGGGTGCTCAAAACGGCGACTTGCTCTTGCTTGTTGCCGATGAGTGGGCGACAACCTGCGAGGTGCTCGGCACCCTGCGCAACGATCTTGCTCGACCTCCCGTGCACGAAGGTCCCTACAAGTACGTGTGGGTGATTGATTTCCCCTTATTCGTTGGAGTTAACGCCACTACGGGGAAACCGCAGCCAGGACATCACCCGTTTTGCCAGCCGCATCCGGATGATATTGAGCGACTCGAATCCGATCCCATGAGCGTTCGCGCTCTTGCCTACGACCTTGTACTCAACGGTTGGGAGCTGGGTTCGGGCTCCATTCGTATTCACGATCCTGAGATGCAGCGAAGAGTATTCAGGCAACTTGGTATTTCTGATGAAGATGCAGACAAGCGGTTTGGTTTCTTTTTGCAGCCATTTAAATATGGAGCCCCTCCCCATGGCGGTTTTGCATTCGGAACCGATCGGCTAGTAGCGATTTTGGCTGGAGAAGAAAATATTCGAGAAGTAATTGCCTTTCCAAAGACGCAGTCGGGGAGCGACCCAATGACTAACGCTCCGACGCCAGTTAACCCGGCACAGCTGAACGAATTGGGTATTCGTCTTTTGCCGCCACCGGCAAAGAGCTAGTTCGGGTAGACGGTGTGAATCACGCCGATGATCTTTTCTCTTCTGCGGTAGCAGATCGATTACGTTCGCAGTCTCCACTGGCTGCGCGGCTTCGGCCGCGGTCATTGGATGAGATTGTTGGTCAACAACACTTAGTTGCAGCAGGAGCTCCGTTGCGAATCTTGATTGAAGCCGATCGATTGTCTTCGGTCATTTTGTGGGGTCCGCCGGGGACTGGCAAGACGACTTTGGCCGAAGTTGTGGCGTCGACAACGAACCGCGCATTCGAGCGGCTATCGGCAGTCACATCAGGCGTAAAAGATGTGCGCGAAGCAATAGAGCGAGCAACCGAGCGTTTAGGGCAACTCGGCCGGTCGACAATTGTGTTTGTCGACGAGATCCATCGTTTCTCAACTTCGCAGCAGGACGCGCTTCTTCCATCGGTAGAAAACGGAGTCATTACGTTGATCGGAGCAACGACTGAGAACCCTTTCTTCGAAGTAAACGCACCTCTTCGCAGTCGATCAACTTTATTTAGGCTCGAACCATTGACTGTCGAAGACGTCACCATGTTGTTGCTGCGCGGCGTAGAGGCAGAGGGTGTGACAATCGAAGATGATGCGCTTGCATTGTTAGCTCAGAGATCCGGAGGGGACGGTAGACAAAGCCTGACTGCCTTGGAAGTTGCATGTGCTTTAGCCCGGCCCGATCGTGTTGCGATTAAACATGTCGAGGCAGCGTTAGGTACGAGTGCATTGAAGTACGGTCGCGATGATCACTATGACGTGATATCGGCATTCATAAAGTGCATGCGAGCAAGCAATGTGGACGCTTCAGTTTTTTGGCTGGCTCGGCTGCTCGAGTCGGGGGATGATCCATCATTCATTGCACGAAGAATGATCATTTTTGCAAGTGAGGACATTGGCATGGCCGACCCGCAGGCACTTGTCGTTGCAGTCGCTGCAGCCCAAGCTCTTCATGCCGTGGGTCTTCCGGAGGCCCAGCTCAACCTCGCGCAGGGGGCGGTTTATCTGGCGCGCGCGCCGAAGAGCAACAGCGTTGCGCAGGCCATATGGACTGCACGTGAAGACGTAAGAAGTGGCGCCGACGTGGAAGTGCCTGCACATCTCCGCGACTCCCACTACTCGGGAGCAAGTGAATTGGGGCATGGCGTTGGCTATCAGTCTCCGCATAACGTGGGTTCGGACGCAATAAAGGTGGAACATGACTACCTTCCTGCGCAAACTGAAGGACGCGCAATGAGGCGTTCACCCTATTTTCGGGGTTAACCCGTTGTTGCCGAGATGAAAGAGGGATGTAGGTCATGATGAAACGACTTTTCTGGTTTGTTCTGGGTGCTGTAGCTGGGATTTTTGGTCTTCGATATGTCAAAGAAAAAGCTCGTGATGCTGCGGATCAATTGACTCCAGCGCAGATCGCGTCGGACATCTTTGATGGAGCGGTCAAATTGGTAAATCAAGGTATTGAAATTGTCCGCAACCTACGAGCAGATGACGTTGAAGTATCTAAGTCAGAATCAGATGTGTTGCTTAATCAGGACCCAAACTCCCGATAAATAAAGCGGGATCACTCAATTCCAGATAACTAGACTGAGGTCAATGTCTGGAATTCGCTCTGCGATCTCAAGCGCAAACGATCTGCGCAAGGCCTTTGAGGGTTTTTTTGCGTCTAAGGCGCACACGGTAGTTCCGTCTGCAAGTCTGATTCCTCATGATCCAACAGTGTTGTTCACGGTTGCGGGGATGGTGCCATTCAAACCATATTTCGTCGGTGATGAGGCGGCGCCGTTTAAACGTGCAGTTACCGTGCAGAAATGTACGCGTGCAGGTGGCAAACATAACGACCTCGACGAAGTAGGGCGCACCAAACGTCATCTCGTTTTCTTCGAGATGATGGGCAATTTTAGTTTTGGTGACTATTTCAAAAGTGATGCCATTCCATGGGCATGGGAGTTAGTTACCGAGGTCTTTGGTTTCGATGGCGATCGACTGTGGATCACGGTTCACGAAAGCGATGACGAGGCCGAACAGATTTGGCACGATGTTGTAGGCGTACCGATGGATCGCATCCAGCGGCTTGGCGACGAAGATAATTTCTGGCAAATGGGTGACTCGGGGCCATGTGGTCCGTGTTCCGAAATTCACATTGATCGCGGTCCAGCCTTTGGTCCAGAAGGTGGCCCACTTCACGATCCCCACGGCGATCGCTATATGGAGTTTTGGAACTTGGTATTCATGCAATACAACCAGGCAAAAGATGGAAGCCGCACGCCGCTTCCGAAGCCGTCCATCGATACTGGCGCCGGGTTGGAACGGATACTTGCACTCATGCAGGGAACCGATTCCGTATGGGAAACAGACGTGCTCTTCCCGATGATCGAAAGCGCGCAGTCGCTTACTTCGAAAAAGTACAAAATCGGAGATTACAACGACCGCGAAAGCTTCAGTCTTCGGGTTCTTGCAGAACATGCACGTTCGTCAATGATGTTGGTCAACGACGGTGTTTTCCCCTCCAACGAGAACCGCGGCTATGTGCTGCGTCGTATCATCAGGCGCGCTGTTCGCCACGCCTATCTCCTGGGTACCGAGAAATTGGTCATGCCAACGCTTGCAGAAACTGCCATTTCGGTTATGTCTGGTGCGTATCCCGATCTGTTGACCAATAGGGATTTTATTGTCAATGTTCTTTCGCGTGAAGAGGAACGTTTCAGACAAACACTGAAGACTGGGCTCAATATCTTGGAAGGTGAGCTTGCTACAGGCGCAAAGAAGATGAGCGGATCCACTGCCTTCACCTTGCACGACACCTATGGGTTTCCGATCGAGTTAACCCAAGAGATCGCTGGCGAAAGAGACGTCTTGGTTGATGTTGCGGGTTTCGGTAAAGAGATGCAAGAGCAACGCGACCGTGCCAAAAGCGCGCGAAAGGGTTCATCAGTAAGCGCCGCAACGGTGGATTCTTACCGCGAAGTGATGGAGCAGTTTGGCACAACCAATTTTGTGGGGTATGTCAGCAATCAATGCGAAGCAACTGTTCTGGCAGTGTTGCGAAACGCAGAGGCAGGGCCCGATGTAGTCGAGATTTTCCTCGATGTTTCACCCTTCTATGCCGAGAGCGGCGGACAGGTGGGAGATACGGGCACCATTCGTACGGAGAGCGGTGAGGTTCACGTACTCGACACGACATTTGCTCTTCCAGGCCTACGTCGGCACACGTGCTCTTTCGTAAATGGTTCGATCGAAGTTGGGCAGAGCGCGAAGGCTTCAATAAACGTTGTTGCTCGCGAAGCAACTCGTCGCAATCACACCGCCACTCACATGCTGCACTGGGCGTTGCGCCAAGTACTTGGCGAACATGTCAAACAGGCGGGTTCACATGTTTCACCCGAACGTCTGCGATTCGATTTCAGCCATTACGCGCCCGTCAGTGCGGATGAGATTGAGCAAATCGAGCGATTGACGAACGAGCAATTGATTGGCAATAGCGACGTTCGTGCTTATGAAACGTCGAAGGACGAAGCAACTGCAGCAGGAGCAATTGCATTCTTCGGCGATAAGTATGGCGACATCGTCCGAGTTCTTGAAGCTGGAGTATCCGTAGAGCTTTGCGGTGGTACTCATGTGAGCGCCCTAGGCGATATCGGCTTGGTCAAAGTGGTGAGCGAATCCTCGATTGGCTCAAATCTCAGACGCATCGAAGCGGTTACTGGCACAAATGCGGTCGAATATGTTCTCTCGCACCATCGCACGCTTTCGGCGGCTGCTTCTTTGCTCGGCGCCCAGCCAGCCGACCTTGTTTCAGCAATCCAACGGAAAATTGATGAAAGTAAGGCGCTCGGGGATGAACTTAAGTCTTTGAGATCGGCGCAAGCAACTTCTCGCGCATCGGAAATGGCTGCTTCAGCACAGGGTGGAGTAGTCGTCTCCCGTGTTGACGGCGTTACTCCAAATGATCTTCGAGAACTGGCCCTAGCAATCCGTCAGAATTCGGCAATCAAGATTGTTGTATTGGGCGGCGTAACCGATACAGGCGGCGTTGCTCTTGTTTCGACTGTTGCGTCGGCGGTGTCGGTTTCGGCAGGGGACCTTATTCGTGATGCAGCGAAAGCAGTTGGTGGCGGTGGCGGAGGCAAGGGCGATATCGCCACTGCTGGTGGCAAGGACCCTTCCGCGATCGATGCCGCTTTGGAGCTTGCTCGCTCTGCCGTTGCGAAGGTGCTTTCGACTTAGCATGCGAGCAGTCGGAGTTGACTTAGGAAGCAAAAGAATCGGAATTTCGACGAGCGACGCCAGTGGCACTCTCGCCTCTCCTCATTCGGTTATTCAGCGCGGAGGTTCTCGTTCTGTTGATCATCTTGCAATCAAATCAATAGTCGAAGAATACGAGGCTGAAGTCGTGGTGGTTGGTCTTCCAGTCAGCATGAATGGACAAATGTTGCAAGCCGCACAACTTGTGCTCTCCGAAGTGGAACAGATTTCCCAAGTCGTGGGTGTATCTGTAGTGACATTCGACGAGCGTAAATCAACTGTTACCGCAGACGAACTACTGATGCAGAATAACCTCAATGCCCAGGAACGTAGAAAGATAATTGACAAAATTGCCGCAACGGTGATTCTTCAAGGTTGGTTGGATCGCCGCAAGATTCAAAATCTGCAAGGTCAATCACAATGATTGACCCACTCCTGAGGAGAAAGAAAGTACAGTCCGAAGTCGCTGAATCTTGGCGCGACGACCCATGGGATCAGCCTTCAGCACTTGCGGCAAGGCCAGACGTCGAGACCGATTTTGTTAAGCCCGAGCTTCGCCACCTTTCCAGGCCACTTGGTTTGGCCGTGCTCATCGTTGTCGCAGTTTCATTGCTATTCGGAATAGTCGGTCTTTGGTATCTACACGAAGTTAACCCTTCGGGTGGTTCGGGTATCGAAGAAACATTTACTGTCAATGAAGGTGACAGCATCGCCTCAATAAGCGGGCGCTTGCGTGACGAAGGTTTCATTTCTAATGCTCCAGTTTTTCGATGGTACGTCGCCCGAAAGGGTGGGGTAGATCTCGTTCCCGGTTATTACCAGATAACGCCAATGTCGCATATGGGCGACATCATGGCGCGACTAAAGATTCCGCCATCTGCAACATTTACCAAAGTCACGTTTCCTGAAGGCTTCGTCATTACGCAAATGGCCGAACGGTTAGCAGATAAAACCAAGCGACTCAGTGCGGAGCAATTTGTTGCATCGGCCAACGATCCCAGCATTGTGTCTCAGTATCGGCCGCCAGCGGTGAGCACGTTGGAGGGTTTGCTTTTCCCTGACACGTACCAAGTTTCCGGTGATGAAAATGAGGCCCAAGTTGTTCAGCGAATGGTTGCTTTGCTTGAACGCGTTGCCAGACAAGTAGGGCTTGACGATTCTCAGAAACTGGTAGGGGTGAGCCCATACAAAGCACTTATCGTTGCATCGATGATTGAACGAGAAGCAAAACTAGGTGCCGACAGGGCAAAGATTGCGCGAGTGATTTACAACCGACTTGAAATCGGTATGAAGCTTCAAATTGACGCAACGCTGTATTACAACGCGCCTGCCGACGCAACCTTCAGTGATTTGAAAGCTTTAGACAGCCCATACAACACGTATCTCTACAAAGGTTTGCCCCCGACACCGATTGCAAGCCCTGGTAGGGCAGCAATAGATGCTGCACTTCATCCAGCGCCAAATCCGTCAAGCGGTGACCCGATCTGTAACGGCGCACCATCACCTTGTCGCTACCTGTATTACGTGTTGTCCGACGCGGACGGTGGGCATGCGTTCGCTGCAACTCTTACCCAACACGAAGCAAATGTTGCGACTGCAAAAGCTGCAGGTTTACTCCCATGAACATGTTCGGTAACGATAAGAGTATTAAGGCGGCGGTCGTTGGGTATCCAACCACGCAGAGCCTCTCTCCTGCAATGCATAATGCAGTTTTTCAACATCAGAATCTGGACTCAACGTATGTTGCGGTCGATGTGGCAGTCGAGAAGTTCTCCGAGATGCTTAACGACGCTCGAACTGCAGGGTTGCGAGGTTTATCCGTAACGATGCCATACAAAGAGCTTGCATATTCCCTAATGGATCGGTGTGACGATCGGGCACTGGAATCTCAATCGGTCAATACCGTCATGTTTGAGACAGACGGACAGATGATCGGTACCAATACAGACGGCGACGGAGCCTGTGCAGCCTTGATGCATCATGGTGCAGTTATACAGGGGGCAAGTTGCGTTGTTTTGGGCGCGGGCGCAACGGCTAGAAGCATTGTGCTTTCCCTTACACGAAGTGGAGCCAGCGACATAGCAATAGTCAATCGGTCGGAAGAAAATGCACAGAGTGCAGCATCTCTCGTCGAACAGGCGCGGGTTGGAAACACGGGCGACATTGCTTCTTCATCGATTTTGATAAATGCAACTTCGGTCGGAATGGGGAATCAAGAGAGTCCGATTTCCCCATACCATTTGCATGCAAAACTCACGGTGCTTGATGTGGTGTATTTTCCATTGGAAACAGTTTTCCTGCACTTTGCTCGACAGGCGGGTGCCACAGTGGTTGACGGACTGGAAATGTTGGCTCAGCAGGCCGCATTGCAGCAGCTGGCTTGGTTCGCCAGAATGCCCGATGTAGGCGTAATGAGAAACGCAGCGCTCGGCGAATTGAGCAGGCGTTCTCGTTTGAACGGCAATAAATAGACCAAGGTCGGCTATTGGCGAGCGGTAGCCTGTACGCATGTTGCGTTACCTCACCGCGGGCGAAAGCCACGGACAAGCTCTCGTGGTCATCGTTGAGGGTCTGCCTGCCGGGCTCAATGTCACGGCCGAGCAAATTCAAATTGAATTAGGAAGGCGTCGCCTCGGTTACGGGCGTGGTCCTCGTCAACGTTTCGAAGTTGACGAGATAGAGCTTCTGGGCGGCATTCGCCATGGCCGTACACTCGGTTCCCCCGTAGCGATTAAGATTAAGAACACCGAGTGGTTTAGAAGCGATGTTTGGCATGAGGAAATGTCTCCAGCCCCTGGAAAGACCAAAAAGCCTCTTACTCAGCCACGCCCTGGTCACGCCGATCTGTCGGGTATGCAGAAGTATGGTCTTTCTGATGCACGCGACGTGTTGGAGCGTGCCAGTGCTCGAGAGACCGCAGCTCGCGTAGCTGCTGGCGCACTCGCAAAAATATTCCTTTCAACGATCAACGTAGACATTCTCTCCCACGTAACTCAAATGGGTTCGGCAAAATCTTTGTCTTCGGCTCGCCCAACAATCGCTGACTTGCAAAAAGTGGACGACTCTCCAGTTCGATGCTTCAACAGCGATGCGGAAGCCGCGATGATTGCAGAAATTGAAGCTGCGGCGAAAGACGGCGATTCGCTCGGAGGCATCGTCGAAGTCTTGGCTTATGGTCTGCCCGTTGGTTTGGGTAGCTACGTGCACTGGGATAGGAAACTGGATGGCCTTCTCGCCCAAGCGTTGATGAGCATTCAGGCGGTGAAGGGTGTCGAGATCGGTGATGGATTCGAAGTCGCTGGCAGGCGAGGAAGTCAGGCCCACGACGCGATCACTTTTGATTCGGCGACTGGGGATTACCGTCGAGAAACGACACTTGCTGGCGGTACTGAAGGTGGCATGACCACGGGCGAATTGTTGGTTGTTCGCGCCGCTATGAAGCCGCTGGCGACCTTGAACAAACCGACACTGAAAACAGTCGACACGATCACAAAAGAAGAGACCAAAAGTTTCAAGGAGCGAACGGACGTCACTGCGGTCCCCGCTATGGGTGTTGTCGCCGAGACAATGGTGGCCCTTGTATTAGCCGACGAAGCGCAACGAAAATTTGGTGGCGACTCAGTAGAAGAATTCGTGCGAAACGCGCGGTCGTTCGCCGCTTCACTGAAGTGATCTCGGACCTTAAACAGTCCAGCGTAAAAGCAGTTGTCCTTGTGGGCTTGATGGGCTCCGGCAAGTCGTCTGTTGGTGCGAAGGTTGCTCGATGCATCGGCGCCCAATTCGTCGATACCGACGACCTCATTGCGCAGCGTACTGGTCGCTCTGTGCGCGACATTTTTGCGCAAGACGGAGAGGCAGCGTTTCGTGATGCCGAAGTGTCTGCGCTCACTGAAGCCTTTAGCAGCGCGCTTTTAGGTAATGACATCGTTATCTCAACGGGCGGAGGAATTGTTCTCAGTCCTATCAACCGAAAAGTAATAAAAGAAAAGGCCAGTTGCGTTGTTTGGTTGGATGCCCCCGTTGAGGATTTATTGCGACGAACCGGCAATGTTTCGAAGCGTCCTTTGCTAGACGGCGATGCCCTGGGTGCACTGACGAAGATGGCGAAGGATCGTTTTGATCTATACGAGGAAGTAGCAACTATTCGTATCGACACGAAAAAACTCTCGGTAGCAGATGTTGTACTTAAGGTGACTACCGCTATTACGACAGAGGTGAAATCATGAGCCCACAAATTGTGAAAGTTCAATTGGCTGAGCGTTCGTACGATGTAGTGGTTGGGAATGGCGCCGTTTCTTCGCTTGCTGGCTATTTACCGAAGAAAGCTAAGCGTGCGGTGATCATTACGCAGCATGGCATTGAGAGTCGAGTTTCCGACATCGTTGCAGCTGCCGGTCTGCATTGCGAGACGGCATATATCGGCCAAGGCGAAGAATTTAAGTCGCTTCAAACCATTCAAGAGTTGTGTGAATCGTTCGCTCAGTGGGGCATCACCCGTAATGATTTGATCATTGGAGTGGGAGGTGGTTTGGTCACCGATATCGCAGGGTTCGCTGCGGCATCATGGCATCGAGGCACAGATGTAATTCATGTTTCCACTTCACTTGTCGGAATGGTTGACGCAGCCATAGGTGGAAAGACTGGCGTCAATCTCGCCGCGGGCAAAAATTTGGTCGGCGCGTTTTGGCAACCTAAAGCAGTTATCTGCGACACTTCCTTCTTGTCGTCCCTACCAAACAAAGAACTTCGCTGCGGTCATGGCGAAATGGCAAAATATCACTTCCTCACAGGCGACGATTTGGTATCGCTAGAGCTTGATGATCGCGTTGCGCGTTGTGTGCAGATCAAGGCAAACATTGTTGGTTCCGACGAACGTGAAGGTGGCATGAGGGCGTTGCTCAACTATGGACACACGCTCGGCCACGCCATCGAAATCGAAACCAAATTTGCACTTGCGCATGGTGAGTCTGTTGCAATTGGTCTCGTATTTGCCGCAAGGTTGGCGCATTCCCTAGGTCGGATCAATCAGGAGAGGGTTGATTATCACCTCGGCATTGTCGGTCAGACATACGGTTTGCAGACGGCCATCCCGAAGGACTGCTCGTTTGATCGTCTATTGAGTCTGATGGCAAAGGACAAAAAGGCTGTGGATGGTCTGACATTTGTGTTGGATGGTCCGCAAGGAGTTGAAACTGTTGCAGGTATCGACCCGCAAATCGTTCACCAAACGCTTACAACAATGGAAGTACTGTAGAACCATGTCAAAGTCTCGAAGTATTTTGTTGCTCAACGGGCCGAATCTCAATTTGCTCGGGCAGCGTGAACCCCACATCTATGGCTCTGAGACACTGGCCATCCACGTGTCCAATGCACAATCTGCCGCAAAGGATCTTGGTTTCGAAATAGTCGCCATGCAGTCCAACAGTTCGTCGGACTTAGTGGAAGCAATACATGCAGCTCGCGGTGTGCATTCCGCAATTGTCATTAACCCTGGCGCATTCACCCATTACGCATGGAGCATTCATGATGCGCTAAGTGCATTTGACGGGCCGGTAGTCGAACTTCATCTATCTAATCCGCAAAAGCGTGAGTCGTGGCGCCATACAAGCGTCGTTGCTCCGGTTGCAATCGGCACTATCTCCGGCTTTGGTGCCAGTGGGTACGGGTTGGCAATTCGCGCCGTTGCAAGCCACCTTTCCTAGCGGTTGGTCTTTACAGTGAGTTCACTTGCCCCGGTAGATGTTTCTGGGCGGTGTGGCCGAGCTTTCACCGCCGCATCGGAGCGCTTTGGGATTGATGCTCTTCTCGTCACCTCATTGAACGACATTCGTTGGTTGACCGGGTTTTCTGGTTCCACTGGTGTGATGGTCGTTAGGGCCGGATCAAGCACGCTCATCACGGATGGAAGATACGTGCATCAAGCTTCGGAGCAGCTCTCCAATGCTGGAGCCAACGTAGATGTCGTTTTGGCCAAGGACAGTGTCGACACTTTGGAGAGCATCTCTGACGCAGTACGAGGTTCGTCGAAATGTGGCTACGACCCAAATGAGTTAACAGTGCGCCAGCTTCAACAATATTCAGCGTCGATTACCAGCGAATTAATTGGTGTTGATGGGGTAATTCAACATTTGCGCAGAATCAAGTCCGTGCCGGAGCAGCAACGTATCTCCGCAGCCTCGGAGATTGCGGATCGCGCGCTAGCGCACGTCGAGCCGCTGTTGACATCGGCGCTTACATCCGATGTCACCGAGCGAGATGTACGCGATGAACTGGAAATGTTGATGAGGCGCTTCGGCGCGGATGGCCCAAGCTATGAAACCATTGTTGCTACAGGAGTCAATTCTGCACTGCCGCATCATCGCCCCACATTTGCTCTTTTGCGTGAGGGCCAAAGCGTGGTTATTGATGTCGGTGCACTAGTGGATGGATATCACTCGGACATGACGCGGACGTATCTGTTGGGTGATTGCGACGCAGAGCTTGTGCGTATGCACCAATTGGTCAAGGAGGCACAAGCCCTTGGGGTGCGTGCTGTGAAGGCCGGTGTTATTGCAAGTGAAATCGATGGAGCCTGTCGCGACTTGTTCGGTCAATACGGGCTCGGGCATGAATTTAGTCATGGAACGGGGCACGGTGTCGGTTTACAAATTCATGAAATGCCCTGGTTGCGAAAAAACGCCAATGAGCCGTTGCAGGTCGGGGAAGTAGTAACGGTGGAGCCTGGGCTCTATCGTGTAGGTCTCGGCGGTGTTCGAATTGAGGATTTAGTCCTCGTTGAGTCCACTGGCTGCCATGTCTTCACCCATAGTCAGAAAGAGCATTTGTGCCTGCGATCACCACTAACGACCTGAAAAATGGCATCTCACTGAATCTTGATGGGACCCTTTACACGGTTGTCGAATTTCAGCACGTTAAGCCTGGTAAGGGTGGTGCATTCGTAAGAACCCGCCTACGAAATTTGAAGACGGGCAACATGCTCGATCGCACGTTCAACGCAGGTATTCGCGTCGAGCAAGCAATCTTGGAAAAGAATGACATGCAGTTTCTGTATATGGATGGCGATGACTATGTGTTCATGGATACATCGACGTTTGATCAAATCTCTGTCAAGCCTGTTGCGCTTGGCGAAGCTGCCGATTATTTGATCGAAAATGCTGTCGCAATCATTGCTACTCATAACGACGAAATTGTCAGTGTCGAAATTCCTCCATCCGTCGAGCTCGAGATTGCGCAGACAGAGCCGGGCGTTCAGGGCGACCGCGTCTCGGGCGCACGTAAACCGGCCACGTTGCAAACTGGAAAAGTGATACAGGTGCCTTTGTTTGTCAACATTGGCGATCGTGTAAAAGTTGACACCCGAACCGGCGATTACATTACGCGGGTTTGATGACTTCCTCACCGCGTTCGCCATTTACACTTTCTCACGACGCCAGGTCGTCCGCACGCGAACGAGCCCTTCACGTGTTGTACGAGGCGCAAGCAAAGACAAGCGCGGGTCAAACTGTTGTGCAGGCTCAAGTTCTTCCGGTCGATGATATGGCAGTCGACATCGTCGCTGGTGTTGATGAACATCAGTCAGCGTTAGACGGATTTATTGAACAGAATCTCATAGGTTGGACGCTTGCACGGATGCCGATCATCGATCTCATTATTTTGCGAATCGCCACTTTTGAACTTGTTCACCGTTGGAGTGTTCCTCGTGCAGTAGTTATCAACGAGGCCGTAGAACTAGCCAAGCGTTTTTCAACAGAGGAGTCTGGCCGATTCATCAACGGAGTTCTTTCGGCTATTGCAAAAGACGTAAGAGCAAACCAGCAGTAGTGTGCCCGCTGTGAGGCGACCTAAAAATCTGTGGTCAATTGCGGTAGTCATTCTGGTCGGCATTTATTCACTGTATTTTTCTTGGCTAACAGTCGGGGTCCACCGAGGGTTGGGTAGTTCTGCTTACGACTTTGGTCTTTACGATCAAGGCATTTGGTTGCTTTCTCGGGGTAATTCGCCATTCGTAACGTTGATGGGTCGCAATCTTTTCGGCGACCATTCGTCGTTTATTCTGCTCTTCGTAGTGCCCGTGTACTGGTTGACATCCTCAACATCTGTGCTGTTCATCATCCAATCGTTTGCGTTAGGTATTGGCGCGTTCCCTCTGTACGCGTACTCCCGACGTGCGCTAAACAGCGACGCGATGGGCTTCGTAATGGCTGGCGCCTATTTGTTGCACCCGGCTGTCGGACTAACCAACGTTGAAAATTTTCATCCGGATGCCTTTTTGGGAGTTCTGATGGGAATTGTGTGGTGGTCGGCGTTGGAAAAGAGGTGGAATTGGTATTGGGTGTCGGTTGCTCTTGCCCTCCTCGTTAAAGAGGATGTTGGCTTGATCATTCTTCCAATTGGGCTTTGGGTGGCGCTGCGGCGTGATGCTCGAAGGGGCTTGTGGACGATCCTCATCTCGCTGGGGACGATGTTGCTTATGTTTTTCGTAGTGATGCGATCGTTCACTGGCATCGCGTTTCGAAACTCTTGGCGTATTCCCTTTGGTGGATTCTCTGGTTTGTTCCGAGTGGCGTTTCGTCAGCCGCAGGAACTGTGGAAATACTTGATCAGTGATGAGCGTCCAACGTATCTATTTCAATTGCTTACACCTACGGCGTTGGCATTCGTAATTGCGCCAAGCGTCGCTCTCACAAGTATTGGAGTAATTGGGGCGAACCTGCTCAGCACTTTTTGGTATCAGCATCAAATCGGATACCACTATTCGTTGGTCGTTGTGCCCAGTTTGATGTTTGGAACTGCATACGGAGTTTCGCGCCTGCCATTCCATACTCGTAAGCGCGTGATTGCAGCCGTTGCAGTCTGTTCACTTGCATTCGGGTATTGGCTGTCTCCACTTCCGGCCGCCCGAAGCTCGGTTGGGCAATGGTCTGCATCGAACCCGGCGGTTGTTGCTGCCCACGAACTATTTTTAACAATTCCGGATAATGCGGTGGTGAGTGCGTACCACCCGCTGACCGCCCAACTTGCGCGCAGGGAACGCATTTACTCGTTCCCCAATCCGTTCCAAAGATCGCTCTACGGGCCTGATGTGTTTGCCAAAGGAGACCGGTTGCCTTTTGCCGATGAAGTTGAATTCGTCATGCTTCCTGCAGTGTTAGATGAGGAGGCAAGCGAAGTTTGGTCGAAGGAATCCTCGGAGTTCATGGTGGTCGGTTCTAACGCCTGGTGGATTGTCTACAAGCGGCTCTAGCCCTGCTATATTTTCGCAGGTCGTTAATTGAGCCCCGTGAGGCTCAGACGAAGGGATTAATGTGAGCGCAGTACCAACATCGAGCGTTGCTGTCATGACTGGCCCCGATGTGCAGCGTGCTTTAAGTCGTATCGCCCACGAAATAGTCGAAAAGAATCATGGTTCTGCCAACCTCGTGATTGTTGGATTGCAGCGCGGAGGGGTTTGGATCGCGCAAGCCTTGGCCTCAAAGATTGCAGACATCGAACCAGAACTCGTTGTGCCGCTTGGTTTGCTTGATGTTTCGATGCACCGTGACGATATCGATTTGAGGCCGGCGAGCCAGGTGGCCGTGAGTGATATTCCTTGCGACATAACGGATACGACTGTCGTATTGGTCGATGACGTTTTGTTTACTGGTAGGACCGTTCGGGCAGCACTTGAGGGTTTGAATAATTTTGGTCGGCCAAAGTGTGTTCAATTAGCGGTATTGGTGGACCGGGGGCACCGTGAGCTTCCGATCAGACCCGATTTCGTGGGCAAGAATCTTCCGACCAAGAATTCGGATGAAGTGCTTGTGGCAGTAGATGGCGTGACCGTTACTTCCGGAGCGACCACATGAAGCACATTCGCAGTATTTCCGAGATTGGGAAGTCGGGTGTTTTGGCCATTATTGATCGCGCCAAACAAATGGCAGAGATTAACTCTCGACCTATTCCGAAAGTTCCGGCTTTGCGCGGAAAGACAGTGGTGAGCCTGTTCCTTGAGGACTCAACTCGCACTCGATTGAGCTTCGAAACCGCAGCAAAAAGGCTTTCGGCTGAGACGATGAATTTCAGCGTTTCCAATTCGAGCGTGAATAAGGGTGAAAGCCTTCGCGACACGATCGAAACCATTTCGGACATGGGGGTTGACGCATTCGTTGTTCGTCACAAGTCGTCGGGTATTCCGTGGCAAATTGAACAATGGACCGATGCGTCCATCATCAATGCAGGGGATGGGGCTCACCAGCACCCAACCCAGGCTCTCGTTGATTGCTTCACGATTGCGGAATCACTTGGGACTATTTCCTTCGAAGGATTAACTATCTCGATCGTCGGCGACATCCGACATAGCCGGGTCGCTCGCAGCAATGTTGAAGCGTTCGCAATGCTTGGCGCGAAAGTGATACTTGTCGCGCCGAACACACTTCTTCCGCCGGATATTGATCATTGGCCAGTCACTGTCTCAACGGAAATCGACGATGTCATCCGTGAGACCGACATTTTGTACATGCTCCGTTTGCAAAGCGAACGTATGGATCAGGGTCTCATCCCGAATCTGTCGGAATATGGAAATCGGTTTGGACTCACAGAAAAACGTGTGGCTATCTTGCCGAGTGCATCACGAATCATGCATCCCGGCCCCATGAATCGCGGAGTTGAAATGCAAGTCGATCCTTCGTTGCTTTCGCAGTCGTTGATTCATCGCCAGGTAGCAAACGGGGTGTCGGTGCGTATGGCAGTTTTGTTCACTGCGCTCACATTTAATGATGATCGTGAAAATGCAATAGAACGTCTTGCAAAGGAGACAGCTCAATGAGTGTCGCATTTCGTGGTGGGAGCATCGTTACGAAAGATGGTGTGGTCTCTGCCGATTTGTTGGTAGACGGCGGCAAGATCGCGGAGATCGGTTCGGGTCTTTCGGCCGACGAAGTCATCGATATTTCTGGACTCGTAGTTTTTCCAGGGTTCGTAGACCTGCATGCGCATCTGCGTGAGCCAGGTAGGGAAGACACCGAGACGATAGAGACGGGTAGTCGTGCTGGTGCAAAGGGTGGCTACACGGCAGTGATTGCAATGCCAAACACAGATCCAGCGCAGGACAACGTTCCGACGATTGAGTTTGTTCGACTGCAGGGTCAACGTGCCGGATTGTTGGAAGTTATTCCAAGTGGTTGCATCACGGTTGGAAGACAAGGAAAGGCTCTCGCTCCGATGGCCGAGCTCGCGAAGGCGGGAGTCCATCTGTTTACCGACGATGGCTCTGGGGTGCAGGATCCTTTGCTCATGCGAAGAGCAATGGAGTATTCCAAGCAATTGAACGTGGTGCTGGGTCAGCATTGCGAGGTTTCTGCGCTCACTCAGGGCGCGGTGATGCACGAATGTGGTTGTTCATCGGATCTGGGCGTTCCTGGCTGGCCGTCGCTAGCGGAGGAGCTCATGGTCCACCGCGACATTGAATTGGCGCGTCTCACAGGTGCAAGGATCCATTTTCTTCACCTTTCTACTGCTGGAAGCGTCGATCTGGTTCGTCAAGCAAAGCGCGATGGTCTTCCAGTCACTGCGGAAGTGACACCTCATCACTTGTCATTGACGGCCGAAGTGCTCAGAGGTTTTGATGCAACGTTCAAAGTCAATCCTCCATTGCGCACAATTTCCGACATTGATGCGCTGAAAGCTGGTGTATTGGATGGAACGATCGACGCCATCGCAACAGATCATGCCCCGCATTCCCGCCGGGATAAGGAATTGCCGCTCGATCAGGCGCCTCCGGGCATGCTTGGTCTCGAGACTGCGTTGGGCGTCACGTGCGCCGCGCTCGACTTAGACCCACTGGCTATCGCAAATGTGATGTCGGTCGCACCAGCGAGGATTGCAGGAATTGCAGATAGACAAGGTAACTTGCCGCGGGTGGGAGTTGCTGCAAACTTATGTTTTGTGGATCTCAATGCGTCTTGGATGGTCAACCCGCAAACCTTGGCGAGCAAGAGCACCAATACTCCCTTTGTAGGGCGCCAATTGCGTGGCAAAGTAGTACACACAATGTTTAACGGAAATCTAGTTGTACGTGATGGTGAGGCGCTCAAGTGACAATTCGTGAAGGGGCACTGGTGCTGTCTGATGGCTCAATCTTTGAGGGCGAATTGATCGGCGCCGATTGCAAACAGGGCGTTTCTAGTGGTGAAGTTGTTTTTCACACTGCAATGACGGGGTACCAAGAGGTCATTTCCGATCCGTCATACGCCGGACAGATCGTTACGTTCACGACGCCCCACATAGGTAATTACGGAACGGCACCAGCCGATGATGAAAGTCGTGGCGTGTTCGCCAGAGGCGTGATTGTTCGTGAAATGACTAGACGCAGGAGCAACTGGCGAAGCGTCGAAGATCTCAACGACTATTTAATACGCCTCAATGTAAGCGGCATAGCGGGCGTCGATACCCGCCGTCTCACGCGAATCCTTCGTGACACGGGTGCAATGAGTGGCGCGTTCGGAAGTTCGATGGTAAATGTGCTGTTGAGCGCAGCGCAAACCGAACTCGGCACGAGCGGCGTCAATCTGGTTACGCAGGTAACAACAGCCAAGCCGTATGTGGTGGGAAGGGGGCATCACAAGGTTGTTGCCATTGATTATGGAATTAAATCAACCATCCTCCGTTGTTTGAGTGAAATTGCAACGGTGACAGTTGTTCCAGCCTCTACGTCGTTCGATGAGATAACCAGACTGTCTCCAGACGGTGTGTTTCTCTCTAACGGTCCTGGCGATCCAGAAGCAGTAACCGGAGCACCCGAGGTGATTTCAGCGCTCGTCAGCAGCGGTACTCCTGTATTCGGTATCTGTTTAGGACACCAACTGCTCACGCTTGCACTTGGGGGGAAAACGTTCAAGCTTCCTTTCGGTCATCACGGAGCGAACCATCCGGTGCGAAAACTCTCTACAGGCGCAGTGGAGATCACAAGTCAAAATCACAATTTCTGTGTCGACCCAGAATCTCTTGCAGGTATCTCGCAAATCACTCACACGAATCTCAACGACAACACCAACGAAGGAATGAAGGTGATTGGCGCCAACGCGTTCAGTGTGCAATATCACCCCGAGGCAGGGCCAGGGCCACACGACAGCCGATACCTTTTTGCTGAATTCAAAACGATGATGGAGGAGAGATAATGCCTCGTCGTAGTGATCTTAAAACGATTCTGATCATTGGCTCTGGTCCAATTGTCATAGGTCAGGCATGTGAATTTGATTATTCGGGAACGCAGGCGTGTCGCGTTCTGCGCGAAGAGGGTTACCGAGTAATTTTGGCCAACTCGAACCCGGCAACGATCATGACCGATCCAGATTTTGCCGACCGAACTTATATCGAACCGCTGACTGTCGAGGTATTGAGCGCCATCATCGACCGCGAAAAACCTGATGCAGTGCTGCCAACGCTTGGAGGGCAAACTGCACTAAACCTTGCAATGGAGTTGTTCGCGATAGGGAAAGTGGGTGTACCCGGAACACCAGAGTTGATTGGTGCGAACGCCGAGGCGATTGCCACGGCCGAAGACAGAGAAAAATTCAAGTTGGCAATGATTGAGATCGGTCTCAAGGTGCCTCGAAGTGGTGTTGCCCACAACATGCAAGAAGCAGAAAAAGTGTGTCTCGAGATTGGCTTGCCGATCATCATTCGGCCCGCATACATTTTGGGCGGTCGCGGCACGGGCATCGCCCACACTCCTGAAGAATTCACTCGACTCGCGGCTAATGGCATCGCTGCCAGCCCCATCGGAGAAATTCTGATCGAAGAATCAATTGCTGGCTGGAAAGAATTCGAATTAGAGGTAATGCGCGATAAGGCCGACAACTGCGTCATCATCTGCTCTATCGAGAACGTAGACCCGATGGGTGTGCACACCGGTGATTCGATAACAGTCGCGCCTGCGATGACACTTTCGGATGTCGAGTATCAAATGATGCGTGACGCCGCCTTTGCTTGTATTCGAAGAGTCGGCGTCGAAACGGGCGGGTCCAATGTTCAATTCGCGGTTAACCCGAAGAATGGCGATCAAGTTGTAATCGAGATGAATCCACGAGTTTCCAGGTCATCTGCGTTGGCATCTAAGGCAACCGGCTTTCCAATTGCAAAAATTGCTGCAAAACTCGCTGTCGGTTACACGCTCGACGAAATCTCTAATGACATCACCAAGATGACCCCGGCAAGTTTTGAGCCAACTATTGACTACGTCGTGACAAAGGTGCCCCGGTGGGCATTCGAGAAGTTTCCCGGTACTTCAGGTGTGTTGGGGACGCAGATGCAGAGTGTTGGCGAAGCCATGGCGATCGGGCGCACATTCCCCGAAAGTCTTCAGAAGGCACTCCGGTCTTCAGAGAACGGACATATGGGTCTCAATTGCGATCTGTCTGAGACTGCTTATGACTGCATGGCTGACGAAGCGATGTTGAAAATGATTGCGATTCCCACGCCCGAGAGGTTGTTCCAAGTTGGTGTGTGTCTCCAACGCGGAATTTCTGTCGAGCGGGTGTACCAGGCCTGCATGATCGATCTTTGGTTCCTTGATCAAATGATGATCATCATTGAGGAGCGTTTCTATCTGTCTGCATTGACGACAGAAAATATGACCGTTCGCGACTGGAGACGAGCGAAACGACTTGGGTTTGCTGATGCCCAATTGGCATACCTCTGGTCCACAACAGAAGACGATGTCCGAGCCGCTCGCCTTAAGGCCGGAGTCATACCTACCTACAAGGCAGTGGACACTTGCAGCGCAGAGTTTGCCGCCGAGACCCCATACCACTACTCGTCGTACGAAGATGAGAATGAGGTCCGGGCTTCAAGTAAGCCGCGAGTCATCATCTTGGGTAGCGGGCCCAACCGTATTGGCCAAGGAATCGAATTTGATTACTGCTGCGTGCACGCGAGTTTTGCTTTGCGGGAAGCTGGCTACGAAACAGTGATGGTCAACTGCAATCCGGAGACCGTCTCTACCGACTACGACACGTCTGATCGCTTGTATTTCGAGCCGCTCACCCGTGAAGATGTCATGAATGTTATTGAAGCCGAAAGTCGAGCGTCTGAGATACCACCGCGTGTGATCGTTAGTCTCGGCGGACAAACACCGTTAAAACTTGCCAATTTGATTCCCGCCGAACTCATTGCGGGTACACACCCGTCATCAATTGACCTTGCCGAAGACCGCGAAAAGTGGAGTGCATTGTGCACGTCGCTCGGGATAGCCCAACCTCCGGGTGGAACAGCATTGACTTTTGATGAAGCACTAGTTGTTGCTCGAGAAGTCGGTTATCCGGTGCTTGTTCGCCCAAGCTATGTACTAGGCGGCCGAGCTATGCAGATCGTGCATGATGATGCTCATCTGCAGCGTGCAATGGCCGAGATCGCAGCCGCGGGAAGCCTTGGGCGAGAAGGGGGATTGTCATCCGAGCGTCCGGTGCTTATCGACAGGTTCCTCGATGATGCAACGGAAATAGATGTCGACGCTATTCGAGATTCGCAAGGTGAGGTGCTCATCGGTGGAGTGATGGAGCACGTGGAAGAGGCAGGCGTTCACTCGGGTGATTCTGCTTGCGCGATTCCACCTCCAACTCTCGAACCCTGGGTAATCGAGGCCGTCGAGTCGTACACGCGAGTGATTGCCCAGGCGCTTGGCGTTATTGGTCTCATCAACGTGCAATTTGCCGTTGCTGGCAACGCGGTGTACGTGATTGAAGCCAATCCTCGCGCCAGTCGTACAGTTCCGTTCGTCGCGAAGGCAACTGGCGTCTCGTTGGCGAAGGTTGCTAGTCGTGTGATGCTCGGCGCAAGTCTTTCCGATCTTCGAATCGAAGGAGTATTGCGTGCTCCAGTGAACAACGGTCACGTTTCCGTGAAGGAAGCCGTGCTTCCGTTTAACCGCTTCCCAGAAGTCGATACAGCGCTCGGGCCTGAAATGCGAAGCACCGGTGAAGTCATGGGCATCGATTCAACATTTGGTCGGGCCTTCATAAAAGCCGAAACTGCGGCCGGCACACGGTTGCCTCTAGCCGGAATGGTATTTCTCTCGCTGAACGATAAGGACAAGCCAAGTGGTTTGGTTGTTGCTAAACGTCTGCGTCAATTGAATCTTGGGATCGTCGCTACATCGGGAACAGCGCAATATCTAGAACGTTTTGGATACCCAGTAGACCGAGTTGTCGGAAAAGTTTCCGAACAAAACACTGCATCTGCTGTACGCGATGATGCAGTTGATCTCATTTCGCGGGGTGAGATTGCATTTGTGATCAATACGCCTAGGGGTCGTGGTGCTCACTCCGATGGTGAGGCCATTCGAAAGGCCGCCAACATTTGGCACGTTTCGTCGGTCACCACGATAAATGCTGCATTGGCCGCAGTTCAAGGTTTGGCCGAACAACAGGAGCATCCATTGGAAGTTCGGTCACTTCAGGAGTACCACCAACGGTGAGAGGGCAAAAACACTTCGATCACTCGGCTCGAATAAACGACGTGGTGTTCAAGTCGCCGGTTCTATTGGCATCGGGAACGGCTGGACACGCTGATGAACTTGAACCGTATTTCCCGCTCAGCGAAATAGGGGCAGTCGTCGTCAAATCGATGTCGGCCTTCGAGTGGGCGGGCAACAAGGCGCCACGTCTTCGCCCAACAAACACGGGCATGTTGAATGCGGTTGGATTGCAGGGCTTGGGAGTCGCGCATTGGATCGAGCATGACTTGCCGCGATTGAAAAAAGTAGGAGCAACGATTGTTGCAAGTATCTGGGGATTTAGCATCGACGATTACCAATCGGCGGCGGCACTCTTGTCGGGTGTTTCAACAGATCTCGCTGCAATTGAGATCAATCTTTCGTGCCCAAACATTGGTTCAAGCAACAAAGCTGCAAATACTCCACATGGAATCTTCGCTCACGATGAGAGTCTTTCAGCCGAGATAGTAAAGGCGTGTTCGGTGGCCAAAGTGCCGTTGTGGGCGAAACTCAGTCCCAATACCGATCGCGTTGTCGATGTTGCCGCGGCGGTCGAGGAAGCGGGCTGTCAAGCGGTGACGTTAATCAACACTGCTTTGGGTCTGGCCATTGATGTTGAGACAGGTTTGCCTGCACTTGGAAATGGTGGAGGGGGCCTTTCGGGTAGTGGCATTCATCCGATCGCAGTTCGGACGATCTTCGATGTACGCAGTCGATTGCCTCGACTGCCGATCATCGGGGTAGGCGGAATTTCAAGGGGTGTGGATGCAATCGAAATGATGATGGCTGGTGCATCATGTATCCAAATCGGCACTGCCACGTTTGCAGATCCGCGCGCAGCGATGCGTATCGATCGTGAAATGCGTCAATGGGCACGGAAGCGTGGTGTCAATAATTGGAATGAGGTTGTCAACGCCGCTCACAAAGGCGGACTGGCATCGAAATAGCGATAAACTTAGGCAATGTCGACGCCTTCACTGACCGAATTGCGAGATGAAATAGCGAGGTTGTGCGACGACGTTTCTACCGGCCGTGTAACGATTCAAACAGTGTTTGACGTAGCTGGCGATGAGGCTGCGCCGCTATCCAACACCTACGTATACGTGGTGAAACTCATTGAACGTATCCCAACTGTCGGGAAAGTCAGGGCTCGCAGAATTCTTGCTGACATGGCATTATCGGAGCGATCTCACGTCGGTGATCTCACGCCAGAGCAACGTTCCTCGATTATCGAGCAAGTTACTCAATCATGAGTTCGCTGATCATCGTTGTCTCAGGGCCTGGTGGTGTTGGCAAGAGCACAATTGTTGAAGCTCTCGTACGACGCGACGATCGTTTGTGGCTTAGTCGTTCTTGGACTACTCGCGAACGAAGGCCGGGCGAGGCAGAAGATGCCTATGTGTTTGTCACTCGTGAACAGTTTCAACAGCGAATAGCGAATAACGGTTTTCTTGAATGGACAGAGTTCATCGGCAATATGTATGGAACCCCAAATCCCGAGGCCCCAATCGGTCGGGACATCGTTCTTGAAATTGAAGTTGATGGTGCAAGTCAAGTGAAGAAAATGCATCCCGATGCCGTGCTGTTATTCGTGTTGCCACCAACGCGAGAAGAGCAGCGCGCCCGCCTTCAAGGCAGGGGTGACGTGGAACAAAAGGTTGAGCAGCGACTGCAAAAAGCCGAAGATGAGGAACCCATTGGCAAGGCGATTGCGGATTTTGTCTTGATCAATGATGACTTGAGCGCGACGATTGACGAGATGCTCGAATTAATCAATGCTGTTCGAGCCAAACGCGCCTAAATCTCTCGTTTCTGCGCCCGAATCCCGCGCTAGAGTGATATGCCTTGGAGTTCGCCTCCATCAATCTTTATGAAGTGAAAGGAACCCCACGTGGCCACTGAAGACACCATGATGAACCCACCGCTCGAGAGCCTGATGAAGCGCACGTTGTCAAAGTTCAGTCTCGTGACCTTGTCGGCCCGTCGTGCACGCGAGATCAATTCGTATTTCAACCAGTTGGGCGAAGGCCTCGGCACCATGGTCCCGCCACAGGTCAGCTCCACCTCGCGCAAGCCTCTTTCGATCAGCTTCGAAGAAATTGCTGCCGACAAAATTCTTAGCGTGCCAATGAGGGCCTACGAGGAGCCAGAGGCCGACGCCGACGCCGCCCTCCTTGATGTTGCTGCCGACGCAGTAGTGGAGTCATTCGAAGCCACCGATCTGCCAACTGGCGAGGTTGTTGCCGACGCCGAGTAGCACTTTCTACTAGTGTCTGATCGTCGTATCACCACTAGAGGAGTACTCGTGAGAAATTTTACTTTCACTTCGGAGAGCGTTACCGAAGGACACCCAGACAAGATGGCCGATCAAGTTTCGGATGCCGTCCTGGACGCAATCTTGGCCGAAGATCCGCAAGGTCGAGTCGCCTGCGAAACACTCCTCACTACTGGTTTGTGTGTTGTTGCAGGAGAAATCACCACTTCTGCCTACGTCGACATTCCGAAGTTGGCCCGCGAAGTAATCAAGGACATTGGTTACGACAATGCGCTGTACGGCTTTGACGGCAATACCTGCGGAGTCATCGTTTCAATCGACGAACAGAGCTCCCACATTGCGCAAGGCGTGGATAAGAGCGAGGAAGTTCGCGCGGGAAAGAGTGGCGAGGACAAGCTCAACAGCCAGGGCGCCGGCGACCAAGGAATGATGTTTGGTTACGCATGTGACGAGACAGCCGAATTGATGCCATTGCCGATTTGGCTCGCTCACCGCATGGCCGAAAAGCTTGCCGAAGTTCGAAAGTCGGGCGCAGTTCCATACTTGCGTCCAGATGGAAAAACTCAGGTGACATTCGAATACGAGAATGGAAGACCAGTTCGTCTTTCCACCGTGTTGATCTCGACGCAACACGCCGACGGGCAACCTCGAGACACAGTGATTCGTCCAGATTTAATTGAGCAGGTCATTCGTCCGGTCATCCCCGCGCAGTTTGCAAATGACGATTACGCCGTTCACGTCAACCCGACTGGTGACTTCGTCAAGGGTGGACCACACGCCGACACCGGCCTAACTGGTCGCAAGATCATTGTTGATACCTACGGTGGTATGGGTCGTCATGGTGGTGGCGCATTTAGCGGTAAAGATCCATCAAAGGTAGACCGCTCTGCTGCTTACGCGGCAAGATGGGTTGCTAAGCATGTGGTCGCATCCGGTGCTGCATCGCGATGCGAGGTGCAAGTTGCATACGCAATTGGCATGGCTCAACCAATCAGCATTTTGGTCGAAACATTTGGAACGAACACGGTTGACGAGATCGAAATCGAGAAGGCCGTTCGATCGGTATTCGACTTGCGTCCGGCAGCCATTGTGCGTGACTTGGACTTGAAGCGTCCGATCTATCGCAAAACGGCGGCGTACGGTCACTTCGGTCGCGAGCTTCCAGAATTCACTTGGGAGACATTGTCTCGCCTCAAGGAATTTAAGGCCGCAGTCAAACTCTGACAACTATTGCGCGGGTCGTCCCCGATGTCACTGGCATCGACAAAGTGTTCGACTATGTCGTGCCCGAGAGCATGGTTACGGAGTTGGCGGTTGGCGATCGTGTTCGCATAGTTCTTCACGGGCGAACGGTTTCCGCGTGGGTTGGGTCGATCGGTGAGTCGGAAGACGATTTCTCCAACATTGATATCTCGCGCCTTTTATCGATTGTAAAGATTCAGGGTCGCGGCCCTGATGCGGATGTCATTCGGTTGTTCGCGGAAGTTAAATCCCGTTGGCAGGGTCGCATCCGTTCGCTTTATGTGACTGCCACACCGGCGACTCTTGTTCAGACATTTCCGTCCAGCCGACGCGCCAAAGATCGAATGGTGTTTGCTCAGGGGGCAGACAATTTGGTCGCTCAGTGCGTTAAATCTCGATCCAATGTGCTCGTAAGACGTGGTCCTACCGTTTCGCCACTCGCCACGGTGCTTGGAGCAGCAGTAAATGGACCAACACTGGTCGTCATTCCAACGGTTACTCGCGCAAGGTTGTTGGCGGCGGCGCTCAAACGACAGGGACTATCAGTTGCGCTGGTTCCCGATGAGTGGGCGAACGCTGCTGGTGGCGTGGACGTTGTCATTGGCGCTCGTAGCGCGGTTTTTGCAAGGGTTCCCAACCTGTGCGCCATTGTCGTCATCGACGAGCATGACGATTCGCTTCAGGAAGAGCGCACTCCGACATGGCACGCCCGAGATGTGGCAATAATGCGCGCGCGGCAACAACAGATTTCGTGTGTTTTGTGCTCTCCGATTCCAAGCGTCACGGCAGCACATTGGGCCATTGGCCAGCAAATTGTTTCAGACGATCAACGCGAGCTCTCCGAATGGCCATCAATACGTATCGTCGATCGGTCAGTTGACGATGAATGGCCAAACTCTCTTGTGTCGAGCGCACTGGTCGCCGAAATTCGAGATCACTCAAGAAGAGTTGCCCTTATCCATAACGCAAAGGGGCGTGCAAGGCTTGTTGCCTGCGCTGCTTGTAAGAGTTTGGCTCGTTGTTCGTCGTGTCACGGTGCCATGAACATCACTTCGGAAGCTGTTTTCGAGTGCGGACGTTGCAAAGAGTCCCGCCCGCAGGTTTGTCTTTCATGTGGAGCTGGCAAGTTCGCCGTAATCAAGCCAGGAATTTCGCGCTTACGAGAAGAAATTGCACTTGCAGCTGGACGAAAAATTGACGATGTGGTCTTGATATCGGGGCAATCAAAAGACACTGTCGACACGTCGAAAATGCTATTCATCGGCACGGAGTCGCTTCTTCATCGCCTAAAAGATGTTGATTCGGTTATCTTTCTCGACATCGATCTAGAACTCTCTGCTCCCCGTTATCGAGCTTCGGAAATTTCAGCAACATTGCTGATTGGGGCTGCTCGACTGGTTTCGCGTAGCAGCAAGGATGGAAGGGTCCTGGTGCAGACATTCAATGCCCAGCACCCTTTGTTACAGGCAGTATCCGAGAGAAGTATCGATTCGTACATCGCAAGCGAGATTGCGTCTCGTTCGGCCATGAAAATGCCCCCGTTCAGCAGCCTCGCGCAAGTTTCGGGTGTAGCGGCGCCAGAGGTGGTGGCCTTTATAGAAAATCAAATGGGCATTTCCGTAAGCACCGATAATCAAGGCGCTTACCTCATCCGATCCGACACCTGGCAAATCCTCTCGGGTGCGCTCGACGCGATGGGCCTTTCCAAGAGCGCTCGATACAAGTTGGTTGTAGATCCGCCGCGCGTCTAGTCGCGTCCTCTCGTTACTTTCAGCACTCTGAATCCACGCTTACTTGTAAGCCGAGCAACTTCGAACCCTTTGCTCATCAACCACACCGCAAGAGAATCCGAACCCAGATTGCGGTTCACTACCAGCCATGCCTGGCCCGTGGGGCTAAGCCTGTTCAACCATGTATCTAAAAGGTCATGTAGTGCCTGTTTGCCAATGCGAATAGGTGGGTTCGACCAGATCAAATCGAATTGCAAATCTGCTGGAACCGATTGTGGGAACAATGCTGTGATGTTTCTTAGATCGTTGCGACGCGCGTTTTCGCTTACAAGTTGCAGAGCTCGAGCATTGATGTCGACGGCCATAATCGAAGCATGCGGAGAATAAGAAGCAAGTGCCAACGCAATGGCTCCGGATCCGCAACCAAGGTCGAGGAATGTTCCCTCCGAGGGCGGTCGCGGAGCAGCATCGAGCAAAATTTGCGTACCTTGATCTACACCCTTTTTTGCGAAAACTCCACGGTCGGTTACCAGTTGTAGGTTTTGACCAGCAACAACGAGGGTGCTTGTGCGCTCATCTGAAACAGAGTTGGGTTTACTCGTAAAGTACTGCTCGTCACTCATAGCCTCGCTAGCCTTACACGCGATGAGCAGTAAAGGTATGACCCCTCCAGATTTTGGCATCAGCGGTGGCCAGCCAGACGCTTCAACCATTCGCGTTTATGGGGACCCGGTGCTCAAGACTTTGGCCGCGACGGTTACCAACATCGACGGCAAACTCGTTTCGTTGGCCGAAAACATGCTGCACATCATGTACGAAGCACCTGGTCTTGGGCTTGCCGGTCCACAAATCGGTGTACAGAAACAGATTTTTGTCTATGACGTGGATGACGATCCGCAAGTGATTTTGAATCCAACCATCGTTGAGTCATCCGGTGAATGGGTGTACGACGAAGGTTGTTTGTCGATCCCGGGCCTGTTTGTCGAAATGTTGCGCCCCAAAGAAGTGCTTGTCCGAGGGCTGACTCTGGAGGGTGACGAAATAGAAGTTGAAGCAGATGAACTTCTTGCTCGACTTTTCCAGCACGAGATAGACCATCTACAGGGCGTCTTGATGTTCGACAGAATGTTGCCGGAACAGCGCAAGATCGCGCTTAACGAATACCAAAAGCATGAGAAGAGCCCCAAAAATAGCGAGCCCGTACACGTTCGCTTAACGTAGCAATGCTCGCGCCTCTACCGATCACGCGCCCTCGGCAAATAATCTTTTTTGGAACTCCCGACGTTGCTGTCGGCCCTTTTCGATCGTTGGTCGCCTCAGGCGTTTCTGTAGCGCTGGTTGTTACGGGTGAAGATAAACGTCGCGGCCGGGGTAGCGAAGTCTCGCCGAGCCCTGTCAAAGCCGTTGCGGTTGAGTTGGGTATTCCAATTTCGCATCAAGTCTCCGACGCGATTGAACTGGCCAGAAAGCAACCCGAAACACTCGGGGTAGTTGTTGCCTTTGGCCATATTTTTTCCGATGAAGCGTTGGCTATCTTGCCAATGGTCAACATGCATTACTCACTGCTACCTCGGTGGCGAGGAGCCGCGCCGGTCGAACGTGCCATTTTGGAGGGCGATCGTGAAACGGGTGTTTCATTAATTCAGGTTGCTCAACAGTTAGATGCTGGAAACATCATCGCACAGGCGACAACAAGCATTTCTTTAACCGAGACACTTACAGAGCTTCGTTCCAGGCTTGAAGCATTGGCAGAGCCCTTACTGCTAGAAGTTTGTTTTAACGGAATTGCAAGTACGCGTCCACAAGTGGGTGAACCTGTTGTTGCGAGAAAGATCACGTCATCCGATGTCCGATTAAGTTTCATGGGATCTGCAGAGCAAGCGTGTCGACAGATTCGCGTAGGAGGTGCTTTTTCATTCGTTAAGGGAAGGCGCTTAAAGGTGTTGGCTGCAGAACTTGTTTCGGGTGTGTCGCTGGCCGCCGGAGAAATCCAACTCGTCAACGGCAAGGTGATGGTTGGCTGTGGTCAAGGTGTAATTCATTTGCAAACTGTCCAACTTGAAGGCAAGCCCAGATCAAAGGCGTCGAGTTGGTTTAACGGTGCGCGTATAAATGCGGGGGAGCGATTCGATGAGCGACAGCAATAGTCAATTGTTCGGCACGGTCGCCGAGTTTGATCATCACCGAGGCTTGGGAGTGGTCGAGTCGGCAGATGTTCGCTACGTCTTTCATTGCGCCGAGATCACAGATGAAAGCCGTGAGATTGATGTCGGAGCTTCTGTTTCTTTCGTCCCCGTGAAGCGTTTCGGCTTGCTCGAGGCGAGCCGAATCGTCAAGCTCTAGTTAATAAGCGGCACAGCATTGTCAATAATGCCTTTGATCTGAACAAAGGCGAGCCTGATATTGGCAAGAGCATCGTGCAATGTCTTGTGTTCATCGCCCAAACGAGTTCCCAGGCCCTCAACGATGCAGGCAACTGCGTCGATTGCAAGGGCTGCTTCTTCCAGCCTTGGTGGCTCTGCAGAGAGGTGAATCGCGGCCAATTCGTACAAACCCATTACATGATTGACTACAACGATGCTGGCTGGAACTTCGGCAATTCGCTGTCTTGTTTCGGCAAGTGCGGCAAGCGCCTCTTCGGATTCGGGGTCAATCTCTGTTGGTTGTTGGGTTGGATCTTGATTCACCTGCGCTACGCTAATAGCCCAAGTGGGGAACTCGTTTCCCCCACCTAACCACAAATTCTCAGTACATCGTCGTTCCTTCTGGAGCGGTTTGGCTGGCTAGTGCGTTTGGGTCTCGTATGCGCTCCTGCGCGTCGTGGCCCGTCTGCGCGCCCGCGAAACTTTCCTAGAGGTTCGACTCCACACACAGGAGGCCAAGCCGCTTGCACAAGAAAGTAAAGCCATAGCACCGCCAATCAACGAGCCTCGTTACAACGAGCGAATTCGCTCCCGCGAAGTTCGCCTCGTAGATGCCGACGGTTCACAAGTTGGAGTCGTGAGCATTGCAGACGCACTTGAAAGAGCGCGCGTTGCAGAGCTTGATTTAGTAGAAGTTGCAGCCCAGGCAGATCCGCCCGTATGTCGAATCATGGACTACGGAAAGTTCCGTTACGAAGAGTCGCAACGTCTCAAGGAATCACGCAAAAAGACTGTTCAGATCACGATGAAGGAAGTTAAATTCCGTCCAAAGATTGGCAAAGGCGATTTTGATACCAAGGTACGTCACATGCACGAGTTTCTCGGTGAGGGACACAAAGTGAAGGTGACATTGCAGTTCCGTGGTCGCGAAGTTGCTCACCCCGAGCTAGGCCGAAAAATTTTGGATGCAGTTATCGAACAACTTGGGCCGATTGCCCGCGTCGACACTATGGCGCGGCTTGAAGGTCGAAACATGACGATGGTGCTTTCACCAGAGAAGAAGACAACAAAGAAACCGACTACTCAGCAACCGACACAGAAGGTAGCCCCTCAACCGGCTCCCGAGATCGTCACCCCACCGGTGGCGGAAGTGTCTGAAGCCCCAGTGGCCGAATAACTCAACTAGATAAGAGGAGCAAAAAATGCCAAAGATGAAAACTTCAAAGACAGCTGCTAAGCGCTTTAAGTTCACAGGAACTGGAAAACTGCGTCGTCAACAGTCGATGCGTCAGCACTTGTTCGAGCACAAAGCATCAACACGCACCCGTCGTCTCGACGGAAACGTAGATGTTCACTCGGGAGACGTAAAGCGCATCAAGCGATGCCTGGGCCTGCGTTAAACCATCAAATCACTCTGATTACGACAAACAACTATTTGAAAGGATGTTGACATGGCACGTGTAAAACGCGCAGTACATGCAAGAAAAAAGCATAAAGCGATTCTCGAAAAGGCAAAGGGTTACTACGGAGACCGTAGCCGTACCTTCCGCTCCGCAAACGAGCAGGTATTGCACTCGGGTCAATACGCATTCCGTGACCGTCGCGCCAAGAAGGGCGAGTTTCGTAGCCTCTGGATTCAGCGCATCAATGCTGGATGCCGCCAAAACGACTTCTCGTACAGCCGTCTTATCGCCGGCTTGACGAAAGCAGGGGTAACGGTTGACCGCAAGATATTGGCCGACCTCGCTGTGCACGATGCAGCTGCGTTCGCAAAGATTGTTGAAACCGCAAAGGGAGCACTCGTCTGAGCGACGCTCGACTTGGTTTCACACACCCACGAGTACAACGACTGCGGCGCCTGTTAGGGCGCCGCAGTGCTCGTATTGAGGAAGAATGTTTTGTTATCGAAGGGCACGTGCTTATTGCCGAGGCAATCAGCGCAGGTTGGAAAATAGAAGAGCAGTTCATTGCTCCAGGTGGTCTTGCAGTGCTTGGCACCGATGCTCGAACGTTTGATCTCGAGAACGGAGTCATGGAGCGGGTCGCCAGCACCACTTCACCTCAGCCAGTCATTGCGATCGCCGAACGCCGCAGCAGCGGTCTTGCCGCGGTGAAGAATGCCCAGTGGGTCGTCATTGCCGATCGGATCAGTGATCCAGGCAATTTGGGGACCATTCTTCGATCTGCTGAGGCAGCGGGCGTGTCTGCTGTAGTGCTCACACCGGGAACGGTTGAGGCGTTCAATCCCAAAGTTGTTCGAGCCTCGGCAGGAGCGATGTTTCACGTTCCGATAATCGAAGATGTTTCCGTAGAGGAAATCAGAGACAACGGTTTCAAAGTCTTTGGCACTTCTTCCCATGATCAGGATGGCAGCATTGAATTCACCGCTTCAGATTTGACGGGGAAGATCGCACTTTTGGTTGGCAACGAGGCTCATGGCTTGGACGACAACGCATCCGTCGATGCTTGGCTCACAATTCCTCATCGGGGTAGGAGTGAAAGTCTCAACGTCGCAATGGCTTGCACCCTGGTTTGTTTCGAGGCCGCTCGGCAGCGCGAAAGCAATAGTTAGCCCAATTTCAATAGGTAGAGCGACTAGCGTTAATCATTGAAATGTCTGCCTCGCCGTTGTCTACGAAGATTTCTGAAGTCCAACAGTCTGCGCTAAAGGCAGTTGCAAATGTCGTTGACGCCTCGTCGCTCAAAGTACTGCAGACCGAAATCTTTGGAAAAAAGTCGGAAATCGCGCAGCTGAGAGCCCAATTAGGGAAGATTACCGACCCAGAAGAGCGTAAAGCTGCGGGGCAATCCATCAATGGCTGTGTCGAATTGATTGAGGCTTCCATTGGCGAACGGATGCAAACGCTGTTGGTTGCAGAACGATCTGCACAAGTGTTGTCCGAGCGCATGGATCTGACCGAGTTCCTTTCGGTGAAACGTAG
>CAMDJX010000002.1 GCA_945900735.1 Acidimicrobium ferrooxidans DSM 10331
CACCTCACTGAAGATCTTGCGGATCAGGCAATCACTTGGATGCAACGGCAACACGCAAGCACGCCAAACAGACCATTCTTTATGTACTTCTCCACGCCTGCGGTGCACGCGCCACACCATGTGCCTCGACAATGGATTGAAAAATACAAAGGCGCGTTTGACAACGGTTGGGATTCCCTGCGAGAACAGATCTATCAATGCCAATTACAACTTGGTGTGATCCCACCCGACACCGCTTTAACTGGACGCCCCGAACAGGTTCCATCGTGGGACGACTACCCCGAGCGCTATCGCCCCGTTGCAAGCCGACTGATGGAAACCTTTGCCGGGTTCCTGGAGCACACCGACGCACAAATTGCGAGAGTCATCGATCAACTTGAGACCTTAGGAATTGCGGAGAACACGCTGGTCATCTACATCACTGGTGACAACGGGGCTTCTGCAGAGGGAACCGTTCACGGCGCATGGAGCGCACCGTCATTTCAAAATGGTGTCCCAGAAGACCCAGAGTGGCTGCTTGAGCACATGGATGATTTCGGCACGGCAAAATGCGAAAACCATTTCAATGTTGGCTGGGCATGGGCTCTCGACTCCCCTTTCCAGTGGATGAAACAGGTTGCCTCGCACTTTGGTGGCACTCGCAATGCAATGGCAATTTCTTGGCCGAAGAAGATTTCCGAACGCGGCGGACTACGCACCCAGTTCCACCATGTCACCGACATTGCGCCGACCATTTATGAGGCTGCAGGAATAGTGCCGCCACTCAGCGTCAACGGCATTGAACAGATGCCTATCCATGGAACCTCAATGCTGTATTCGCTCAATGACAAAGCCGCGGCAAGCACGCACACCGAGCAGTACTTCGAAATACTTGGCAACAGGGCGATGTACAGCGAGGGCTGGATTGCTTCATGCTTCCACGGGCGACTGCCATGGATCAGGTTGCAGGGTCTTGAATTTGATGGGCCACAAGAAAAGTGGGAGTTGTACAACATAGAAAAGGATTTCTCGCAGGCAGTGGACTTGGCGCTAACCCACCCCGACAAACTTGCCGAATTGCAACAGCTGTTCCACCAACACGCAACCGAATACGGCGTGTACCCATTGCGCGACCCAGGTTCGCCGCGACATGGAGAGTTTGCTGTGCCCCATTCCCTCGATGGTTTTTCGTTCATGACATACACCGCCGCCCACGTGCGCATGCCGGAAAGCTCTGTCATCAATCTAAAAAACTGCTCGTACCAAATCACCGCTTCGATCGTTGTGCAGACTTCGACGCCGCAGGGTGTCCTTGCATGTCAGGGCGGAAACATGGCCGGCTGGTCGCTGTACATCGACGAACAATCTCGGCCAACATTTCATTACAACTGGTTTGGTCATGAACACAGCGCAGTGCAACACCCGGCACCACTTTCGATGGGGCCACACGAAATTCGCCTTGCATTCGTTTACGACGGTGGCTTCGGTGCAGGTGGCACAGCCGTGCTTACTGTTGATGATGGTGATGGCCACTCGGTACGAATTGATCGCACAGTGCCCCTAGTTTTTTCGATGAGCGGAGAAACTTTTGACGTGGGCATGGATACCGGCTCCCCCGTTGGCCCGTACCCTCACCAATTTCCGTGCACCGAAGAAATTGTCGGCGTTACTTTACAACGTCTGAATGAGCCGCCAAAAGAGATCCTAGAAAAGATGCGCGAAGGCGAATTTAGAGCGAGCATCAGCACGCAGTAAGCGTGATTACGAAACGAGCGGTGAAGCCAAGTTCTTTCTCACCGCTAAATTCATTTCCTCGTCAAACGCACGCACATGTGCTTCCGCTAGCGCTGCGGCCTTGTCGCCATCACCAGCTGCAAGAGCTTGATACATCTCTGTGTGCTCTTCAACTGCATGGCGCATGTCGGCGACATCGGCAATGTAGAGGTGCCACAACCTATCGCTTTGCGCATACATCATGTCGAGTGTGTCGGTAAGAAAACGGTTGCCCGCGGCGTCCCAAACAATTTCGTGACACTTGCGGTCGATGCTCATAAGCTCGTCGTTGGATACGCCGGGTCGACGAGCGTTCTGCAAGTTGTCGGCCATTGCAACCCAATGTTCCTGCTTGCCTCGCGCCGCAGCCAGACGCATTGCGTATGGTTCCAAAATCGCCCTTGTCTCGTACAGCATGGAAAGTTCCATCACGTCTATGCCGGAAACCAACATGCCCCGTCGTGGAATGACGGTGACGAATTGATCGCGCGCCAATCGCTGCAATGCCTCTCGGATAGGTGTTCGGCCAATGCCTAATTCGGCTTGAAGCGCGTCCTCGCGGATGACATCACCCGGCGCCATTTCAAGGCGCACGATTTTGTCGCGGATCTTGAGATAGGCCTGCTCACTTAGCGAAATACTCACGCCAGAGATCATATCCTCGATTTTTGCAGCTGATATAGCGCTGATATACTACCAAATTGTCAAGGTCCAAATAAATATCGCCCCGACGCAGGTGCATCGGGGCTCTCGTTTCGGGGGTAACTCGTGAGTGAATTTCCAAGTCGCGCAAAGTGTGTGGTCATCGGCGCTGGCATCGTCGGCAATTGCCTCGTAGGGCACCTCTCAAAACTTGGATGGACCGACATGGTGCTCATCGACAAGGGACCACTCCCCAACCCCGGTGGTTCCACTGGTCACGCATCCAACTTTATTTTCCCAACCGACCACAACAAAGAAATGGCACTGCTCACTCTTGCTTCGCAGAAGCAGTACATCGACATGGGAATGAACGGAACATGCGGCGGCATCGAAGTTGCACGCACACCCGAGCGACTTGAAGAGTTCAACCGCCGTATGACCTCGGCAAAAGCTTGGGGAATTGATTCCAAGCTGCTTACCCCAGCAGAAATCAAAGAACTCGTTCCATTTGTTAACGAGAAAATTCTGCTTGGCGGCTTCTACACACCAAGCGTGTCGGTTGTTGACTCGCTGCAAACAGGAACCCTGATGCGTGAGAGCGCAGTTAAGGCCGGCCACGCCAAAGTATTCGCCAACACAGAAGTACTCGACCTTGAAGTGGTGAATGGAACGATCAAAGCCGTAGTCACCAACAAAGGACGCATTGAGGCTGAGTATGTAGTTGTTGCTTGCGGCGTATGGAGCCCACGCATTGCACAAATGGCCGGCGCCAATATCCCACTCACGCCAGCAGTGCACCAGATGGCCGACGTCGGCCCGATCGACGTGCTGCAAAAGACCAACGCCGAAGTTGCGTTCCCAATTATTCGCGACATGGACACCTTCTGCTACGAGCGCCAATCAACGGGATCGATGGAAGTCGGCTCCTATGCGCACCGCGCAATCTTCATGCACCCAGACGACATCCCATCCAACGAGGCATCTGCACTTTCGCCAACTGAGTTGCCTTTAACGCAAGATGACTTCGACCCGCAGATGGAACAGGCAATCGAATTGATGGAAATGCTCGGCGACGCCGAAATCAAATACGCCATCAACGGTTTGCTCTCACTCACCCCAGATGCCATGCCCGTGCTCGGCGAAACAGTTGAGGTTCGCAATTTGTGGTCGGCCGCTGCAGTCTGGATCAAGGAAGGCCCAGGCATCGCGCAATTGGTTGCCGAATGGATGACTTACGGCTATCCGCACCTGTGCGACCCACACTCGTCCGACATCAGCCGTTTTTACCCGCACGAAAAAACCGATCACCACATTTATGCCCGTTGCGATGAGCACTTCAACAAGACGTACGGCATTGTGCATCCTCGCGAGCAGTGGGGAACACAACGAGACATGCGCCGAAGCCCCTTCTACCCTCGCGAAGAAGCAGCCGGCGCAACATTCTTTGATGCGCGTGGCTGGGAACGCCCACAGTGGTTCGCATCCAATGCCAAACTTGTTGACAAGTTTAAGGACCAGTGCGAACCGCGTGAAAGCGAATGGGACGGTCGCTGGTGGTCGCCAATTACCAACGCAGAGCACTTGCAAATGCGCGAGTCGGTTGGAATGGTGGATCTCACCGCATTCAACGAATTCGATTTCACAGGACCTGGTGTTGTTCAGTTCTTGCAGTACATGTGCGTGAATAACGTAGACGTACCTGTTGGCCGTTCCGTTTACACCCCACTCCTCACACCAGGTGGTGGCTTCCGCGGAGACCTCACCATCATGCGTTTGGGCAACGAGCATTTCCGTGTGATCACCGGAGCATTCGATGGTGGGCGCGACAAGTATTGGTTCACCAAGTACATGCCGCAAGACGGCTCTGTGGTGTTTACCGACATGTCTGGCGCTCTGTGCACCATCGGCGTATGGGGACCAAACGCAGAAAAGACAATGGCTAAGGCAACACAGAACATCAACGCTGAAGGAAAGCTAGTTCCGTTTGATGTTTCGCAGGCCAACTTCCCTTACGGATCGGTACGAGATGTACTTATCGATGGCGTACCCGCAACAATGTTCCGCATTTCATATGTCGGAGAAAATGGTTGGGAGGTCTACACCAAGATGGAGCATGGTCTTCGCATGTGGGACTCCATTGCAAAAGCCGGCGAAGAGTTCGAAATCATTCCAGTTGGAATGGGCGTCTATGCAGTGACTGGTCGCATCGAAAAGGGCTACCGCTTGATGGGAGCAGAACTAGAAAGCGAATACAACCCAGTCGAGGCCGGGCTCAACCGAGCCAAGGTGAAGTCTGCCGACTTTATTGGCAAAGCCGAGTACCTCAAGGCTCGCGATGAAAAACCAGCTGCCATTATGTGCACCCTCGAAATCATCGACCACACCAGCAAAGCTGGCATCAAGCGTTACCCAACTGGAGGCAACGAACCGATTCTTACCAAGAACGGAGAGCGCATCGTAGACAGCAAGGGTCGTGTGTCGCGAGTGACTACAGCAGGCGCAGCGCCATCGTTGGGCAAGTATCTCCTACTTGCTTATCTCACACCAGAGCATGCCGTTGAAGGCAACGAATTGCGCGTGATGTACATGAACGAGTTGTTCCCCGTGCGAGTTGCGCGAGTAGGCAGCCAACCGCTGTTTGACCCAACCGATTCGCGGATGAAGAGCTAGTCGACAAATCCGACCATGAAGATTCTTGTTTGCGTCAAGCGCGTACCCGCACCGGGTGCTCGCATCAACATCACCGACGATGGTCAGCAAGTTGACACTGCATTTCTTGGCTTTACCGTAAGCCCTCACGAGGAATGCGCAGTTGAAGCTGCCGTACAACTTGTTGAACAGCATGGTGGCGAAGTAACCGTGCTTACGCTCGGACCAGCCGAAGCAGAAGAACAACTTCGTACAGCCGTGAGCGTGGGCGCAGCGAAGGCTGTGCTCGTGCCGATAGACGGGCAAGATTGGGACCCTCAACGCACGGCAAGCGCGATCGCATCGGTCGTTAATGAACTTGAAAGCGCAAACGGATCATTCGACTTGATCTTGTTCGGAAATGAATCTGCCGACTCGTGTGGTTACCAAGTTGGCGTGCGCGCGGCCCTAAAGCTTGCGCGACCAATGGTCAACGGAGCAAAGGGAATTGAAATTGACGGCGCATCTGCAAAGATTCGCCGCGAGAGCGATGCCGGCCAGGACATATACGTTCTGCCTATGCCTGCAGCAGTCGGTGTCAAAGAAGGCATCAACTTGCCTCGCTACCCCACGATGAAGGGACGTTTGGCTTCGAAGAAGGTTGATATCTCGCGCAGTGAAACAACCGCATCCGTTGGTGGCCTCAAAATGATTCAGTTGCAGCGCCCGCCCGAGCGAGCGAGCAACACGCAGATACTTGGAACAGGCCCTGAAGCAGCATCTGCGATCGTTGACTTGCTGGAAGAGTTGGGAGTTTTCAAATGAGCGTTCTCGCCATTATCGAACACGACCGCGGAACGCTCACTTCGGCATCACTTGGCGTGCTTACTGCCGCACGCAACCTCGCGCAACAAATGAACACGACGATGGAAGCATTAACCATCGGGGCTAACGCCGATGCCCTTAGATCCGTCGCTGCCCAATATGGTGCAACGGTTGTTCACCAAGCGCATCACGACGCATTAACCGACTTTGGCCCAGAAGCATGGGGTGAGGCTGCGGCACAAATCATCACTTCCCTTTCGCCGCAACTGGTGATGGGAAGCGGAACCGAGCGCGGTCACGAAGTTGTTGCGCAGATAGCAGCCCGACTCGACCTGCCCGCCTCCATGAACTGCACCGAATTTGATTCGTCGTTCGACGGAACCCAACCGCTGAAAGTTGTGCGTGCCCGCTGGGGCGGTTCTTTGCTCGAGCAAGCCGAAGTTGATGCACCGATCAAAATAGTGACTTTGGCAAACCACACGGTTGAACCGACAGAGGCACCAACAACGTCGACAACAAATGTGATTGATGTGCAACTTGACGCATCCGTTCTGCATTCCATTGTCCGTGACCGCGTCGAGCGTGTTGCCGGAGTGACGCTTGCAACCGCCTCAGTTGTCGTGAGCGGTGGTCGAGGTGTTGGATCGGCCGAGGCATTTGCACCGCTAGAAGAGTTGGCCGCATTACTTGGCGGGGTTGTCGGTTGCTCTCGCGCGGTAACAAATAACGGTTGGCGCAACCACACGGACCAGGTTGGGCAAACTGGCACGCGCATTGCACCCGATATCTACATTGCCTGCGGTATTTCGGGGGCAATTCAGCACTGGGTAGGGGCAATGGCCTCCAAAAATATCTTGGCGATCAATCTCGACCAAGAAGCCAACATTGTGACCAAGTCTGGTTATGCCGTGATTGGCGACCTGCACAAAGTAGTGCCCGCTGTCTCAGCAGAAATTCGGCGCCGGCGCGGGGTTTAACCCAAGCCGATATGACCCGCTGGCGTTAGCCGCTGTAGCATTTCTGCCTTGTGCCCCGAAGTTTCGGGGCGCTGACAACAGCAGCATCAAGGGGTATTTGTGACCGAAATCGAAACCGGTGGTCCGCGTCGTCGCGGACGTGAGCGCCAAGCCGCAGGCCCACGCTCACGATTGCCAGAGCAGAAACCATTTCGTCAGCCCCAAATGCAATACCCGCCCACCAAGGTGGTGAGCGACGACCAATTGGAGGCAATCCACACTGCGTCGCTGCGCATTCTGAGCGATTACGGAATCGACTTCTTGCTGCCAGAAGCCCGCGAGCTGTTGGCAAAGAACGGCGCAAAGGTCACCGACAACCGCGTGCGATTCGACCCCGAGATGGTGATGGAAACCATCAAGACTTGCCCTTCGGAATTTAAGTTGCATGCACGAAACCCTGCGCACACCCTGAACATCGGTGGCAACTGGATGGCATTCGGTTCGGTGGCCAGCCCACCAAACTTCATGGAGCTTGATGGCACTCGCCACGCAGGCAACCGACAGAACTTCCAGGATCTCCTGAAGCTGTCGCAGATTTTTAACATCATTCACTTCGTCGCTGGCTACCCAGTCGAGCCCGTCGACTTACATGCCTCGATTCGACATATTGAATGCGCCTTCGACACGCTGACAATGACCGACAAAGCACTGCATTGCTACAGCCTGGGTCGTCAACGCAACCAAGACGTGCTTGAGATGACACGCATTGCCCGCCAAGTGTCGCAGGAACAACTTGATAAAGAACCTTCGGTGTTCACCATTATCAACTCGTCCTCGCCGCTACGACTGGACACACCGATGCTTCAAGGCATCATGGAGTTTTCTGCTCGCAATCAGATCGTCATCCTCACGCCGTTCACACTTGCCGGTGCAATGGCGCCAATCACGCTTGCCGGCGCGCTCTCGCAGCAAAATGCCGAAGCATTGGCCGGAATGGTGTTCACACAACTTGTTCGCCCCGGTTCGCCTGTTGCTTACGGTGGCTTCACCTCCAACGTGGACATGCAGTCTGGTGCACCAGCGTTTGGCACCCCCGAGTACATGCGCACAGCCATGGCTGGCGGTCAACTAGCCCGCAGGTACAACGTTCCATACCGTTCGAGCAATGTGTGTGCAGCGAATGCGCTGGATGCGCAAGCCGCATACGAAAGCGTGTTTTCGCTTTGGGGCGCGATTCAGGGTGGCGTCAATGTGCTGATGCACGGCGCAGGCTGGATGGAGGGCGGGCTTCATGCATCGCTCGAAAAATTTGTGCTTGACGCCGACTTGTTGCAGATGGTTTCCGCCTATCTCGAACCCATCGTTGTCGATGAGGCAACGCTTGCACACGAAGCAATTGGTGAGGTTGGCCCAGCTGGCCACTTCTTTGGCGTTCAACACACTCAAGACCGTTTCCGTGATGCGTTCTACAAGCCGCTCATTTCCGATTGGCGTAATTACGAATCATGGGAAGAGGCCGGAAAGCCAACTGCCGATCAAAAGGCAAAAGAGTTGGCACAAATCTTTCTTGAGGAGTATCAGCGCCCAGAAATGGACGCAGCAACTTATGAAGAACTTGATGCATTCCGCAAACGACGCGTTGCCGAGGGCGGCGTGGCAACAGACTTTTAACTACTAGAGAAGGAAATTGAACTTATGAAAACTTCTGCACGCGTAGTGGTTATCGGTGGCGGTGTTGTTGGCGCCTCCGTGCTGTATCACCTCACCAAGGCCGGCTGGACCGACGTTGTCCTGCTCGAGCGCAAACAATTGACTGCTGGTTCCACATGGCACGCCGCCGGCGGTATGCACACGCTCAATGGCGACCCAAACGTTGCTCGCTTGCAGCAATACACCGTCAATTTGTACAAAGAGATCGAGAAGGAGTCTGGCCAGAATTGCGGCATTCACTTGCCTGGTGGCTTGCAACTCGCCGACACACCAGAGCGTCTCGACTGGTTGAAGATGGCGCAAGCCCGTGGTCGCTACCTCGGCATGCACATGGAAATGCTGTCGATGAAAGAAGCAAAAGAACTCAATCCCCTACTTGAAGAGAAATATTTCGTAGGTGCGCTGTACGACGAAGACGAAGGTTCGGTAGACCCATACGGCGTAACACACGCTTACGCAATTTGTGCTCGCAACCGTGGAGCCGAGGTGTACACCGAGACGTGGGTGACCGGCCTCAGCCAGCGTCTAGATGGAACATGGGACGTCATTACCGACAAAGACCACACCATTCACGCAGAGCATGTTGTGAACGCAGGTGGCTTGTGGGCGCGCGAAGTGGGCCGCATGTGCGGTATTGAATTGCCAGTGTTGGCGATGGAACACCACTACCTGATGACCGAGCCGATGGAAGAAGTAATCGCGTACAACAAAGAAACCGGCCGCGAGCTTCCGCACATGATCGACTTCGCGGGAGAAATTTACGCTCGCCAAGAGGGACAGAGCATCTTGCTTGGAACCTACGAACAGAACAATCGTCCGTGGGCGCCAAAAGAAACACCATGGGACTTCGTATTCCAGTTGCTGCCACACGATTTGGAGCGCATTGCTCCAGAGCTCGAGCGCGGCTTTGCACACTTCCCCGCTGTGGGACGTGCAGGAATTAAGAAGTTCGTCAACGGCCCATTCACATTCTCGCCAGACGGCAACCCACTCGTGGGGCCAATCAAGGGCATGCGCGGTATGTGGTCGGCGTGTGCGGTTATGGCCGGCTTGTCGCAAGGTGGAGGCGTTGGGCTTTCGCTTGCCAACTGGATGGTGCACGGAGACCCTGGCGCAGACATCTGGGGCATGGACGTTGCCCGCTACGGCGACTTCGCAACGCTGGAATACACCAACGCGAAGGTGCGCGAAAACTATTCTCGTCGATTCCGCATCACCTTCCCGAACGAAGAGCTTGCAGCAGCACGACCACTGCACACAACACCTATCTACGACCGCTTGCTCTCGCACAACGCTGTTATGGGCGCGGGCTTTGGTCTCGAGCACCCACTGTGGTTCCAGGACAAAGGTCTTGAGCCAACTGAAGAGATCACGTTCTATCGTTCCAATGCATTCAAAAACGTGGGCGAAGAATCACGCGCAGTACGTGAGCGCGTTGGCTTTTCCGAAGCATCGAACTTTGCCAAGTACAAAGTCAGTGGCGAGGGTTCGGCCGCATGGTTGCAGCACCTCTTCACCAACGCATTGCCAAAGATCGGCAGAACATCGCTTACCGCAATGCTCAACCCAGAAGGCAAGATCGTTGGCGAGTTCTCGGTATCACGAATTGGCGAGGAAGAGTTCTTCCTCTTCGGTTCGCAGGCCGCAGAAGTACACCACCCTCGTTGGTTCCTCGCACACCTTCCCGAGAACAGCTCAATTCGCTTCGAGACACTTTCACTCTCGATGGTTGGTCTCACCGTTGCCGGCCCGCGCTCACGCGAAGTATTGCAGAAATTGACTGACACATCGCTTGCCACGAAGGACTTTCCTTTCATGGCATTCCGTCGGGTCAACATCGGCAAAGCGCCAGTGTGGCTGTCGCGTATGACCTACACCGGCGACCTGGGTTACGAAATCTGGATTGCACCCGAATACCAGCGTTATTTGTTCGACCTCATCTGGGAAGCCGGAAAAGAATTCGACATGCGCTTGTTCGGTTTCCGCGCACTCATCACCATGCGCCTAGAAAAGAACTTCGGCACTTGGTACCGCGAGTACCGCCCTATCTACACACCGCTTGAGGCCGGCATGGATCGGGCAATGAAGCTCGACCACGACTTCATCGGACGTGCAGCGGTAGAAGCCGAAATGAAAACCGGACCTGCCCGCAAGTTGGTGATGTTCAAAGTGGACGTCGACCCAACAAGGCCGGCAGACGTGATCGGTGACGAACCTGTCTTCCATGATGGGAAAGTTGTTGGTTGGATCACCTCGGGTGGGTTTGCGCATTACTCCGGCGTATCGCTTGCCCTTGGTTACATCTCAGCCGAACTTGCCACAGAGGGCACCACCGGTTTCGAAATCGAAATCATTGGCAACATGCGCCCAGCCAGCTTGCAAATCGAGCCCGTGCTCGACCCAAGCGGCTCACGTATGCGCGCCTAGCCATGGCAACGATTACTCGCATCGAGATCACGCACCACCAGCTGCCTCTCGATCCGCCGTTTCCTGCATCGTGGGATACCCGTCCACGTACGCAGTTCCCTGCAACGATCGTGCGAGTATTTGATGATCAAGGACGCTGCGGTGTGGGCTCCGGAGATTCGATGTATGGCTTTGCCGACTACGAGCGATATTTCATCGGTCAAGACCCGTTGGATGTTGACCGCCACGCTGCTGTTATATCCAATATCGAGTTTCATGCAGGTAGGCAGTGGCCACTCGACTTAGCCCTATGGGATCTCAAGGGAAAAATTCAGGGTGAGCCTGTGTGGAAAATGCTCGGCGGTTTCGATAACAAGATCCGCGCCTATGCATCTTCTGGTGTTCACCGCAGTATCACCGACATGGTGGACGTTGCCAAGCGTGCACGAAGCCTGGGGTTCCCCGCATTAAAGGTGCGCTTCGGCCGCCCAAAGTTGGACGACGACTTGGCAGTAGTGAAAGCCATCAGAAGCGAACTGGGCTCGAGCCTTGAGTTAATGGTGGACTGCAATCAAGGCTGGAGAATGCCGTGGGACACCGCAACGCCTTGGAACGTAGACCATGCAACATCTGTTGCAAACGTGCTGGAAGAGCATGGCGTTTACTGGATGGAAGAGCCGCTTCACCGTGGCGACTACGCGGGCATGGCCGAACTTCGCAAACGCGTTGGCATCCGCATTGCTGGTGGCGAAATGACTCGCGAGCCGTACGAGTTTCGCGAGTTGCTCGAGCGCGGTTGCTTCGATGTCTTTCAACCAGACGCCGTGTGTTCTCAGGGAATAACCGGCCTTGCCAAACTTGCATTCGATGTGCACAAGGCCGGCAAGATTTTCACTCCGCACACCTGGGGCAACGGCATCGGCGTCATGGCCAACTTACATCTCACTGCGGGAACTGTTGGCGCACCCTTCATCGAGTTTCCATTCGACCCACCCGAGTGGTCGACTGCTCGGCGCGACTACATTCTCACCGAGACGATTGAAGCCGATGGTGACGGATGGATTCACCTTTCGGACGAACCTGGCCTTGGCATCACTTTGAATGAAGACGTGCTGAAACAAACAGCGAGCAAACAAGCTACGTTCTCCTAAGCAGTCACTAAATTTTCTTCAATCGAGATGACAATTTTGTCCAACCCGATGGACACCTTGGATTCTTTGATTCAAATACTCGAATCGAATTTCGCTTCCTACAACGCACTAGGTTCATTCTTGAGGTGCTTCCCAACTTTTCGACCAAACTGCGAATCACAATCTTTGATGTGCTGTAAGTGAAACCTGTGGCTCTAAAATTGAAAACGCCGTTATCAAGATTTGAAGTTGCAACTACTGATTTTTGTGATCCATTCTCGTCATATATCGAAATCTCAACCTTTAAAACCTCACTTTTCTTCTTTGCCCACAGACACTTTATTAGTTGCTCTGGCATCACCAATGCGTACATCCCACGATGGACAACATCAGCGGAAGCATAATGAGGCGCAATGACATCAATATCTATTGAATTTGTCAAAGAATTCCACGACGGTAGGCCATTCTTGATTGCGAGGCCATTTGATGTAGAAAATCCGAATCCGCCACCGACCGCACACCCATTCCAATTCACGTTCCATGGCGATTGCTGACGCAAAAAGAATTCTTCAGAGATTTGATTCGCAGTATCAAAACGGGGAATCGTTGAGACGAGAGTTCGATATAAATCAAATGCATCCGGAACGTACATATTATTCGGGTAGGCAAGTCTGTTGTGCGGCTTAAACGTTCCGCTTAAAGGTGGACATTCACCTAATCCAAGCGATGATGGCCCACCACACCATGGCCTGCTTTCCCAGCGAGCGACCGACGCAAGAGATTGATTCAAACTATTCCATTCATCTCTTTGATTTTTATTGCTCCAATGGAATTTTGCGGAAATGCTTGGAATGCCGACTTGCGTCGCCTCAATTGTCATCACTTCGGGACGCGGTCCCGAAACGACATTGAAAGAGACGGTGGGTTCACCCAGTCCAGCACTCTTCCAAGTACCCCAACCACCCTGGAAGGACGAAGAATAAGTGTTCCGACGAATGACAATTCGAAATCGTCTAAGGATTCCATCTGACACTTTTGCCCAACACATGATGCCATCAATAGGAATACATGAATACTGATTACTGTTCACTCCTGTCCTTGGAGATCGGGCAACTTGAGCTATCTCAATATCACCACCTGAAAAAGTAGGAATTTGATCGATTGCACGTCTCGCGAGAGGCTGGTTAGACGAACCTACTGAGCCAATACTTATAGACCCGAAGTTGTATGAAACTGGCACATCTACGAAGTATGTTTCAGTTTCTCCAGTGGGAAGCCTGAATCGAATTGCATTATCTGGAACGAACGGGCCAAGTGAAGAGATCGCTCCGTCTTGGTCGGGAATTGAGTTAATTGAACCAAAATATGTGCCAGGTATTCCCTCTCCTGACTCTAAGATCATCTCTATACTCTGAATGCAGTCAAAGCTGAGTGATTGATCGCAAATAGTAAGGGATTGGTGTACACCTATCGTCTCTGCTTCTCTACATAGGGGATCAGTAATTCCGCCAGAACACCAACCGCTTTGAATTCCTTCTCGAGATTTAACGCCAAAAGTCATTCCAGCAGGTGAATAGAGCGAGCCTTGGGAGCTCCCCGTATTGAACTCAAACCATCTCACAAGTTCGGTGCAATCCTGAACCGAACAATCAATCTCATTTGGCAAGTCTTCGGCTTTTACTAAATGGCTAGGAAACATTGAATCGACGGCTGAAGTGGACGCGAAAACTGAAATTGCGATCCAAAGAGAAAGTGATTTTTTTCGCATTAGATATAAATGGTACAACTAGTACCTGGAAACTGATTCACGAGGCTTTGAAATTCTTGCGCACTTTAGAAAACAACCTAAATCTTCACGCGGTAGTCGTGCGTGTAGACATTGGCCTTGCCGTCGCGCAGAAACCCAACAAGCGTGATGCCGAGCACGTCGGCAGTCTGCACCGCAAGGCTTGATGGTGCGCCGACAGCTGCGATAAATGCAATGCGAGCAATCGCTGCTTTCTGGATAATTTCAAACGATAAGCGACCGCTGCAAAACAGGCCTTGACGAGTGAGCGGAACAGTCTTTGCCATCACGCTTGCGCCAATCACCTTGTCGACGGCATTGTGCCGACCGATGTCCTCGCGAACAACCGACACTGCCCCGTCCGAGTCGAACAGTGCAGCAGCGTGCAGGCCACCAGTTCTGTCGAATGTGGGTTGTGCTGCACGAATTGAATCAGAAATCGACATGAGTGTCTTTGCGCTGATAGTTGGCCCGCTATCGCGATCGACAGGCTCGGTTGCCTGGAGCAATTGATCTATCGATTCGGTGCCGCAGATACCGCAACTGGCCGAAGTGACCATGGCTCGCCTGGCAAGCGCCATATCAAAACCACGGGCTAGCGCAACAGTAACGATGTTGTACTTTTGCTCCTCGCCCTCCACCAGCTCGCAATACTTCACTGTTCGAACGTCATCTGGCCGAACAACTATTCCTTCGGTGTACAGAAACCCCACGGCCAACTCGTAGTCGTTGCCTGGCGTTCGCATGGTCACTGAGATTTGAACTGGCTCTTGCCCGGGCCCTTCGGCACGGATCTCCATTGGCTCTTCAGTCACTACGTAGTCGGGCTTGGTGCCCACTCGGCCCTCGCTGTTTACGGTGACCACCTTCCAGTCGGTGGACTTGCGCCGAGCTTGGGCGTTGCCAGAAGTCATTGCAACAGGCTAGTTGTCATCCAGAAAACCGCGCAGGTTGGCGCTGTTGTGTGGATGGCGCAAGCGTGCCAGCGTCTTTTGCTCGATCTGGCGCACGCGCTCACGAGTTACCTTCATAATTTTGGCTACGTCTTCAAGCGTGTGCGGCTGGCCAACGTACTTGCCAATACCAAACCGCATCATCACAATTTCTTGGTCGCGCTCGGGGAGGTCCTTCAGCGTTCGCTCCACTGCTTCGCCCAACTGCCTCTTCTCGGTGGATTCGATGGGGTCGTTTGTTGCATCGCTGCTGGCGATGGTGTCCCCCACTGTGAGGTCGTCGGTGTCGCTGCCAACCGGCGCATCAAGGCTGGTGGTGGTAATCGCGATCTGCATCACCTCGAGCAGCTTGTCTACGGTGAGCCCACAACGCACTGCTACTTCTTCCGGCAGCGGGTCGCGCTCCAACTCGGAGGCCAACTCGCGCTCTACTCGATGGACTCGGTTGACAATTTCCATCATGTGTCCAGGAATGCGGATGTTGCGGCCCTGATCCGCCATCGCCCTCGACATTGCCTGGCGTATCCACCACGTTGCGTACGTAGAAAACTTAAAGCCCTTCTCAAAGTCATATTTATCGGCAGCGTGCATCAAGCCGATATTGCCTTCCTGTATCAAGTCGGCCAGTTGCAACTCCTTGCGGTCGTAACGCCGCGCTATGGACACAACCAGGCGCAGGTTGGCACGAACCATGTGCTCCTTGGCCTTTTCGCCGTCACTGATGGTTCGCTGCAGAGCTCGCCTTTCGCGAATACCAAGCGAGCCCACAGTCTCATCAAGCTGCTTCTTGGCCTCAAGGCCATCTTTGATTTGCTTACCGAGTCGCTTTTCGTCATCGGCATTCAATAGGTCTACTTGACCTATTTCGTTGAGATACATGCGAACGGCATCTGGCCCCGAGTCGCTGGCAAAGGTGCTTCTCATACGTGATCCTGGAGACGAAGGTTAAGCCAGTCGAGCAATTGCGAGGCTGCCTCGTCTGCCGTAGTGGGGTTATCCAACCGTTCGAGCAGTAAGCGTGCATCTCGGTCGAGGCGGATTTGTTCTGGATCAGAAATTTTCACGCGGGCAGTGAGCTCGCGCCGCACTGCTGCCGATATGAGATTGAGCGCCTCCAACATCGGCTCAGAATCGACATCTGCCACTGCCGCGCGCTCTATTGCTTCGCGTGCCTCGGGGTCGGCCGACTCAAGAGCGGTGTTCACTACACCCTGTGTTTCGGCGAGAGCCAGGAATGCACGACGGTAGACGTCGTCTTGGAACAACGCCTCGACCATCCATGGAGCAATATCGTCCCACTGTTGGATCAAAAGGGCAATAGCGACAAACTCGGCATTCTCTCGGCGCGACGATCGAGAGGGTGCTGCCACCGCTACAACGGGTTTGCGGGAGCCACGCTCGGCAAGCGTCATCAAATCTGCGGCGGGAATGCCAACGTGGCTTGCCACTTCACCCGCGTACAACTTGCGAACGTTTTTATCCGGGTGCTCGTTGATGACCGACATTGCTTGCTCTGCCGTGCGCGAGCGGGCTTCTGGCGAGCTAATTGAACCCATAGAGAACACGCGTTGCAGACGAAACCCCAAAAATGGCTTTGCATCTTTGATTGCTGCTGCCAGCCCCTCCGGGTCGGACGATGCAAGATCGCCCGGGTCTTTGCCATCTGGAAACTTCGCAACACTGACTTGCACCTTGTAACGGCTTTCCCACTCGTAGAAACGCTCGGCGGCGCCCTGCCCTGCTTTGTCTGCATCGAAAGCAAGAACAACTTTGTTGGCAAACCGCTTCAGCAATCGCACGTGCTCTTCGGTAAGTGCGGTGCCGCAAGTTGCAACCGCGCGCGTAATGCCCGAGCGATGAAAACCGATGACGTCGGTGTAGCCCTCACAAACGATCACTTCATCGGCCTTTACAACGTCGGCCTTCGCCCAATTGAGCCCGTACAAAGTTTTCGACTTCGCATAAATAGTTGTCTCGGAAGAGTTCTTATATTTTGCTGGGTCCGTGCTTCCCGGCAAGATTCGACCGCCGAATGCAACGGCCTCACCGCCGTCGGTAAAAATTGGGAACAGCACACGAGCGCGAAACGAGTCTTGTGGTTTACCCCGCTTGTTGACGAAGGCTAATCCGACCTCTGTAAGCAAGTCGATTGAAACTCCAATTTCTCGACTCATTGCATCCCAATCGTCTGGCGCCCATCCAATTTTGAATTGACGTGCGACGTCACCCGACAAGCCTCTTGCACGAAGGTAGTCGCGGGCCTCTCTTGCATCGGGGCCTTGCAGCAAACGATCGTGATACCAATTGACTGCGCTATCCATTACTTCAACCAACTGTTTTCGGCGCTGGCGATCCTTGCTTTGGCCACCCGTTGTGTATGTCAACTGGATACCGGCTTTACCCGCAAGCTGTTCTACAGCACCAACAAAATCCAGGTGCTCGATCTCTTGAACAAATTTGAATACGTCGCCAGCCGCGCCACAACCGAAACAGCGGTAGCGCTTCGTTTCCTCGCGCACGTTGAACGAACCAGATTTCTCTGCATGAAACGGGCAAAGCCCTACCCAGTTGCGACCGACTCGTCTCAGTGGCATGTAACCCTGCACCACATCCACCAGCGATACGGTGTCGCGGACCCGCTCTATGTCGTCGTCAGCAATTGCCACGCCCCGAAGGCTAGTGCTTGCGATCCTTGCGGATAGAAGCCACAATGGCCACCGTCATAGTCAGCGTGATGAAACCGAGCGACCACACTGTGGGCACGTGGTACCAGTGAGCGATCGTCATCTTGATGCCCACATAGATGAGGAGCACCGAAATGGCGGGCTTCAGGTAGACGAACCTGTCCTTGATGTCGGCAAACAGGAAGTACAACGCGCGAAGGCCCATGATCGCAAACGCGTTGGCGGCGAAAACAATGAATTGCTCGTTGCTCACGGCGAGCACTGCTGGCACCGAGTCGATTGCAAAGACGAGGTCGGATATCTCGATGACCACCAACACGGCCAATAGCGGCGTGGCGAGACGCTTGCCGTTCTTTTTCGTGAACAGCTTCTGGCCGTCGAGTTCGTCGGTAGTCGGTACAAACCGATGGAATAACCGCATCGTGCGAGTGTCGGAAGGGTTGGCATCATCTTCACCGCCATGGCGAAATACGCCAACGCCCGTGTAGATCAGGAACAAACCAAAACCAATCAACACATAGTCGAATCGTTCGATAATGGCGACACCCAACACGATGAATATGAAGCGCATAATCAACGCGCCGAAAATACCCCAGAACAACGTGCGGTGCTGATACTGGCGCGGCACTTTGAAGTGGGTGAAGATCATTGCCCAAACGAAGACGTTGTCGACGCTGAGACTCTTTTCAATGAGATAGCCGCTGATGTATTCGACTGCAGCTGCGCGCTCAAACATCCACCAAATAACAAAAGTAAAACCGACACCGATGCCAACCCATACGGCCGATTCGATGGCTGCTTCTTTTACGTGCGCAACGTGCGGTCGACGATGGACAACCAAGATATCGAACAACAACAGTGCGCCGATAACTCCAAGCAACATGTACCATCCCCACGGGGGAACGGTGATATCTACGAAATTATCTCTTCCACTACCTGCTGCTACAAGATTGAACATGTTGAAATTGCCAAGACCTTTCGGGTGTTGAACCGACTCCTATTTGGAATCTGTTGAGCTTCCCCCGATGATCGCTTGCGCGCACGCAAGTCGGGCTATGGGAATACGATACGGCGAACACGAGACGTAGTCAAGTCCCGCCGCGTAAAACATGGCGATTGAGTCCGGGTCTCCCCCGTGTTCGCCACAGACCCCCAACTTCAACGAGCGTTTTGTTTTTCGGCCGCGCCTTACGGCCATCCGAACCAATTCGCCCACGCCAACTACATCTATCGACTCGAATGGGTTGCGCTTCAGCAAACCCGCGGCCAAGTACTGCGGCATCAATCGGCTTTCCACATCATCTCGGCTGAATCCAAACGTCATCTGTGTGAGGTCATTCGTTCCGAAACTGAAAAAATCGCTGACCTCAGCGAGTTCATTTGCAACTAGAGCTGCTCGTGGTGTTTCAATCATCGTGCCGATTGTCACCTTCGGACGGGAAATCTTTCGAGCTTTTCCAGCCTGCTTATCTGGGGTCGTTCGCGGCAAGCGACCATGCTGAACGATCGCTTCTTCCACCCAGCTGCGCGCAAGAGTTAACTCTTCTTTCGTGGTGACGAGTGGAATCATGATCTCGATGATTGGTTGGAAACCCTCGTTGGCCACAATGTCTGCCGCAGTTAACAACGCTTTCACCTGCATGGCATATAAACCAGGTTTTAGTACGCCAAGTCGAACTCCGCGTGTTCCCAGCATCGGGTTCACTTCAGACCATGCGTGTGCGGCGTCGAGCAACTTTTGCTCTTGTGAAGTGAGTGCACCCAGCGCCTGTTTACTCTCGAGCGCACCAACACGTGGCAGAAATTCGTGCAAAGGAGGATCAAGGAGTCGCACCGTCACTGGAAGCCCGCTCATTGCTCGCAATAATGCAACAAAATCTGTTGTTTGCACTTCGCGCAGTGCTTCCAACGCGATTGCCTCTTCTTCGGGAGTCTCGGCAAGAATCATTTGACGAACGACAGGCAACCGATCCGGCGCAAGAAACATGTGTTCTGTTCGACAAAGCCCAATTCCCTCGGCACCAAATTGACGAGCCATTTCGGCATCCTGTTGATTGTCCGCATTGGCCCTCACTGACATCTTGCCCTTGCGCACTTCATCGGCCCATTTCACGATGGTGTGAAAATCCTTGGTCGGCTCTGCGGCCACCAACTCGACTGCCCCAAGCATTACCTCGCCAGTAGAGCCATCTATCGAAATAGTGTCACCCTCACGCACCACTGTTGAGCCAACCGCAAACTGTTTGCCGTCAATCATTACCGTTTCCGCACCGACGACCGCCGGAGTGCCCCATCCTCGCGCAACAACAGCGGCATGACTGACCAACCCGCCACGTGTGGTGAGAATGCCTTGAGCCACCACCATTCCGTGCACATCGTCGGGGCTGGTTTCGCCACGCACCAAGATCACGGCTTCGCCACGGCCAACCGCCTTCTCGGCATCACCTGCAGAGAAGTAGACCTTCCCTACTGCGGCGCCCGGCGATGCCGCTAGACCCACGGCGATGGCAATATTTTTATTGGAAAATCGGGGATGCATGACCTGGTCGAGATGATCCGCGTTCACACGCATCAACGCTTCTCGTTTGGAAATCTTCCAGGCTGACTTTCCGCTGCCGGTTGGTTTCGTCATATCTACTGCCATCTTTAGGGCCGCGGCACCCGTGCGTTTGCCCACGCGAGTCTGCAGCATCCAAAGTTTTCCCTGTTCAATTGTAAATTCCGTATCGCACATGTCTTTGTAATGTCGCTCAAGCCGAGAAAAAATAGACATCAACTCTTGATGAATCTCTGGAAACTTTTGCTGCAAAGCATCAAGGTTCTCGGTGTTGCGAATACCGGCAACTACATCTTCACCTTGAGCATTGACAAGAAAATCTCCATATGGTTTGCTCTCGCCAGTGGCCGCGTTGCGAGTGAACCCCACCCCAGTTCCCGAATTATCGTCTCGGTTTCCGAAAACCATTGCCTGGATGTTGACTGCCGTTCCTAAATCGTGGTTGATTTTTTCTCGCACACGATAAGCAATTGCACGGGCACCATTCCACGAACGAAATACGGCCTCCACGGCGCCTCGCAGTTGTTTCATCGGTTCTTGCGGAAACTCTCTGCCAGTCGATTGTTTAACAACAGTCTTATACGTTTCGCACAAGTCGCGCAGGGCGGACGCAGGGAGTTCGGCGTCAGAGGTAACACCTGCATTCGATTTAGCAAGAACGAATGGATGCTCGAATTTGTCGCCGTCTATACCAAGCACAATTCGTCCGTACATCGAAATGAAACGCCGATAACTATCGAATGCAAAGCGCTCATTGTTTGTGGATTCGGCAAGCCCAACGACGCTTACATCGTTTAGGCCAAGGTTGAGAACGGTGTCCATCATTCCCGGCATCGAGAACTTGGCGCCAGAACGAACCGAGACCAATAGTGGACGATGTGGGTCGCCGAGCTTCGCCTCCATCTTTTTTTCCAAAAGTGCAACCTGTTGTTGCAGCTCGGCGTCAAGTGTCTTTGGCCAGCCAGCCTTCATGTAGCCCCTGCAGGCATCTGTAGTGACGGTGAAACCGTGTGGCACTGGCAGCTTGAGGACGCTCGTCATTTCTGCCAAGTTTGCGCCCTTGCCACCGAGCAAGTCCTTCATTTCCATCGGCGCTTTGCGATGTTTGTGATCAAACGAAAAAACAAGCGCCATGCAACAATCTTACGCTTGTTAACGATGCCGCATTACCGAGCTAAGTGAGAACACTTCCTCGCTTAATGAGCGCAATCGCCTGTGTGCCAGCAACAGTTGTATAGGTGCCAACAGTTACATCATTGACGACAACGTTGGCCCCCGCTACTGCATCAATTGGGCAATCGATAAGCGTCAGCATTTTCGGTGCTGTTGAGCCACGTGAATCCATGCGTTCAACAAGTTCTTGGCCGGGATAGCAACCCTTAGTGAAGCTGACGGCACACTCGACGATGCCAGTCTCTGCCGGAATCATGTCGGTCGAAATATCCACACCCATGATCGGCCACATTGCAGCAACCCGTGCTGCCGCGAACTGCTCGGTTGTTCCCTGCGGAATGTTCGACGGCAGAGTCAATGCGGGTGAGAAAACGTCGACTGCAGTACCGTCGGCGCGCCATGCGGCAAGCGAGCCGTCTACGGCAGTACCCCCGCAATTGCGAATGGCTCGCCAGTTTTGTTGCTGTAAGTCCAAGTCGGCATTTACCCGAATCTTAAAACGCTTCAAACGTGCAACCACGCTCTCGCCATAGCCACTGTCGGTGTCAAGCACGAAACGATCATTTGCCGCGCACGATACGCGAAGCAGAGCATCGATCTTGCCAGTCGGCTGCAGCACAAACGATGCGCGAACATCGCCAGGCTGCATTGTCTCTATATTCTGGCTGAGCTGTGAATGCAGATACTTTCGTGCATCAGAGCCCGTAACCGTGACGACATCGCGAACGATTGGCACCCAAAATGCACTCAATGCGGAATCAACCATTGGCTTGCCGAGCGGCAGTCATCCTGCGAGCAGCGGGTATGGCCGCGAGCAAAGCAGCCACTTTGTTGTGGCATTCCAAATCTTCGTCTTCTGGAATGCTGTCGGCGACAATGCCCGCGCCTGCCTGCAAGACTGCACCTTTCGGCCCAACAAACATTGTTCGAATAGCAATTGCTGTGTCGAGATTGCCCGAAAAATCGACGTAACCAATGGTGCCTGCGTAAGGCCCACGACGCACAGGCTCGAGTTCGTCGATGATTTCCATTGCCCGTACTTTTGGCGCACCACTGACCGTGCCTGCAGGAAGCGTTGCACGCAGAACATCGATTGGTCCAAGTCCTTCGCGCAGCTGCCCTGTTACCTGAGAAGTGAGATGCATGACATGACTGTACAACTCGAGCGACATCAACTCTTCAACCTTTACCGTGCCAAACTGTGCCACTCGACCAACATCATTTCGGGCTAGATCTACCAGCATGATGTGTTCGGCAACCTCTTTCGGATGCTCGCGCAATTCCGCTGCAAGCTTCTTGTCGTGCTCATCATCCAAACCGCGCTTACGAGTGCCGGCGATAGGTCGGCTCGTTACTTTGCCATCGCGCAACTGCACCATTGGCTCGGGAGAACTGCCAACAATGGTGATGCTGTTGTGCTTCATGTAATACATGTACGGGCTTGGGTTAACTTGTCGCAGCACTCGATAGAAATCGAATGGGTCTGCCCCTAGTTGAATATCAAACCTCTGCGAAAGCACCACCTGAAAAATGTCTCCGGCCTTGATGTGTTCTTTTGCTGCTTCAACCGCAGTTTGAAAAGAACTGCCCTTTGGCACGTCACGTGTCGGTTTCGAGTCGGTCGCAAGCGGTGGCTCCGCCGCAACGTACGCAAGGGGCTGAGTGAGGTCGTGAACGGCGGCATGAATGCGCTCGATCGCGGCATCGTATGCGGCATCAATTTCCAGTGAGTTGCGATCGACAAGCGGAACACTTTCCAACACATACGCACGCTGACGCCAGTGATCGAACGCAACCAGCGAACCAATCATGCTGACAACAGCATCGGGAAATTCGTGAACATCGCGGGGAGGATTCGGAAGGTTTTCTATCTCGCGGACTACGTCGTAACCCAGGAAACCCATCAGACCACCTTGCAATGGTGGCAACTCCTCCATCACCGGCGCCTTATATATAGACAACAACGACTCCATTGCGCCGAGCATGCCGTGGTCGAGGTCGATGTCCTCTGGCACAGCGCCCGAGACGACCATGTTTCCATTGCGCATTTGCAGCGTTGCCAATGCATTACGACCAACGAATGAATAACGACTCCAACTACCCCCGTGCTCGACCGACTCGAGCAGGAAACCCGGCTTGTCCCCCACGAGCTTCATGTAGGCAGCAACCGGTGTTTCTACGTCGGCCAAAATTTCTGTCCAAACAGGAACAACTGTGAAGTTGACAGAGAGAAAATGGAAATCTTGACGTGAGGGAAAAATCTGCATTAGCGGCCCTGTCGCGATGCACGCAGCACCAAGCGCAGCGCCGTGTTCACGCCGCGCTCGGCTTCATAAATTGCGGTTAACAGATCGTCGCCGGCATCGGCGTTGTTTGGGTCGCGGATTGCCATGGCTCGCGATTGCGCAAGTGCGTTGAGCCGTTCGCGCGAGCGCTCCAGCGTGTCGACAAGAGCAGAGAGCTCGGCCCGCGTACTGGCGGTGTTCCCAGAAATGTCAGCAGGCATCGCTGCATCTTAGACGCGAGGCTTACGTGTTGTGCTGACGAATTATCCAGACAAATGACAAAGGCCCCGTAAGGGGCCCTTGGCACGCGATCTCAGGCGGCGGACCCGAGACCAGCATCGCGCGAAAGCGAAACGCCTCGCGCGACTGCACAATGTAACGGCTTAGCGAGCTTTTTTTGCCGCAGGCTTTTTGGATCCTGCCGATTTTGCCATTTTTGATCTTGGAAGCTCGGACGATGGACAGATATCGGCAAACTCGCATACTTGACACTGTGGCTTTTTTGCATCGCAGACGCGCCTACCGTGCAGGATCAATCGCAGACCGAAACCGCCCCAATCCTGCGGTGGAAACATTGCATTGAGTGCATATTCCACTTTCACCGGGTCTTCCTCTTTAGTTAAACCAAGCCTGCGCGACAAGCGTCCGACATGTGTGTCCACCGCCAGGCCAGGCAAGTCGAACACAACGCTTCGCAACACATTGGCGGTCTTTCGCCCAACACCAGGCAACGTAACGAGATCCTCGATTGCTGACGGCACCTCTCCACCAAATCTGTCGACAACACCACGTGCCATACCGATGAGATTCTTTGCCTTTGTTTGATAAAACCCCGTTGAGCGGACCAGCTCCTCCACTCTCTCGACATTGGCAACAGAAAGTGTTTCGGCAGTAGGAAATTCTGCGAACAGTGCCGGCGTCACCATGTTTACTCGCGCATCCGTACATTGCGCCGAAAGAATAGTTGCAGCGAGCAACTGAAATGCGCTTTCGTGTGTGAGCTCGCAAATTGCTTCCGGGTAGATCACCTTCAGCCGCTTCAACACCTCTGTTGCGCGATCGGCAATTTTCTTGTTCACCTTTACAGCTGCCACAGGTGCGAACACTAGTCATCCAGCACGGATATCCTGACACCCATGCCGCTCAACATTCTTCAGCGCCGAGCCGGCGCCGAGTTGGCCGAGTCGATGGCCGACATTGACTCACTGCTCGAAGCCGTGGAGCGCGCAGATGGGCAGCGTCCACTTTCCGATCACATGTGGCTCGATCTGCGCCAGGGAGGCCGCCCGGGGTTTGCAGGTCTGCTCGGTGTACAAGACGACCACGACCACCTAGTTGCGTACTGCCAAGTTTCGCGCGGCAACGAATCTTGGTCGCTCGACTTGGTTGTCCACCCGCATCATCGATACGAGATGACCACAATTGGCCCACAAATGTTGCACGCTGCAATCAACATCATTCAGGCGGAAGGTGGTGGTCACGTTCATTGGTGGGTGTTCGAACCAACCCCCACATATACCAACCTTGCTGCCGACATTGGTTTGTCGCCTGGCCGCACCATGCTGCAGTTGCGCGTGCAACTGCCGCTCACGCAATCAACAGAGATTGAGACGTGTGCCTTTCGAGTTGGCACAGACGAAGCCCAGTGGCTGGAAGTAAACAACCGTGCGTTTGCCGACCACCCCGAGCAAGGCCATTGGTCCACCGAAACACTTGCCTCTCGTTTTGCAACTAGCTGGTTCAACCCCGAAGGCTTATTAATGCATCACGAACATGACCAACTCGCCGGATTTTGCTGGACAAAACTTCACACAGACACCACACCGCACCTTGGCGAAATTTATGTCGTTGCAGTAGACCCAGCATTTGCTCGGCGTGGTCTAGGGCGAGCACTGACCATTGCAGGACTTCAGCATCTCTCGGCCGAAGGCGCACCTGTTGGCATGTTGTACGTAGCAGCTGACAATTTCGCGGCGCTTTCGCTCTATCGATCACTTGGGTTCACGACACATCACACCCAACGAGCCTTTGTCGGTGACGTCCAGTAGTTTTGGGCCATGAATAACACCCAACAGCAAACTGCTCTACCTCGCTGGTCTGTGGCAGATGTCCATCAGTCATTTGACGCGCGCTCATTTACCGACGCAATGGAAGCTGCAGGTGCTGGCGTAACTCGGCTTGAGGCTTTGTTTGAAGAACACAACGTGCGCGCAATTACTCCGCGCCCGGTGAAGCCGGCGGATGGCGAAGCCGCCGATTCTGTAATCAGCACTTTCAATAACGTTGTCGAAGCGCAAGAAATTCTTGGCGCTTACGTCTATGCAACCGTGAGTACCGACTCGCGCAACGAACGAGCACAAGGTTTACTCAGCGAAATGGAAACACTCGACGCACGAGTTTCGCCTCTGCTCTCCCGTCTTGCCGACTGGGTGGCTGCATTGGGTACCGAACAGCTGGCAACAGTAAGCACCGAGGCCCGCGACCACTTGGGCCCTCTCGAGCGTCTGCAGGCACGCGCCGAACATCAAATGTCCGAAGTTGAAGAAGGTCTCTATTCCGAGCTTGGCACCACGGGCTCTTCGGCATGGGGACGCCTGCAGGGCGACCTGACATCCCAATTGAGCACCGATGTACACCTTCCGACAGGAACAAAGACAATGCCGATGGCAGCGGTTCGCGGGCTCTCAACCGACCCCGATTTGAACGTGCGTAAAGCCGCGTACGAAGCCGAGATGCGCGCATGGCCAACTATTGCGGTGGCATGTGCGGCCGCGATGAACAGCATCAAAGGTGAAGCCAACGTAGTTAATCGCAGGCGCAAGTGGAAGCAACCACTGGATGCATCGCTGTATTCCAACAACGTGAGCCTGGAAACATTCAATGCCATGCAGTCGGCCGTACACGCATCACTTCCCGACTTTCGCCGCTGGATGCGCGTAAAAGCAAAACTCGTAGGTGACACCAACGGGCTTTCCTGGTGGAACCTTGCCGCGCCACTCAGCATCTCGCCTGGGCCGATTTCGTGGGATCAAGGTATCTCATTAGTGAAAGGTGCCTTCGCGAGTTACAGCGATCGACTTTCACACCTCGTTGATCGATCAATTAGCGAACAGTGGCTCGATGCCGAACCGCGCGAAGGAAAAGTTGGCGGCGCATTTTGTATGTCATTCGTTGACGACCGCTCGCTTGTACTGCTGAACTGGAGCGGCAGCGTCGACTCGGCGCAAGTTACCGCTCACGAACTAGGGCACGCGTACCACAACACTCAATTGGCGCATCGCACCGCCCTACAAAAGCGACTGCCCATGGCACTTGCAGAGACCGCAAGCATTTTTTGCGAGACGCTTGTTGTTGAGGAAGGTCTTTCTCGCTTGCAAGGCGACGACCGCCTGGCGCTGCTGGACGTAGACCTGATCGGTGCAAACCAAGTAGTCGTCGATATCCATAGTCGTTTTCTGTTTGAGACCGAAGTGTTTGCACGACGACAGAAGCGCACCCTTGGAGTGAGCGAACTGAATGAGATCATGCTCTCTGCGCAACGCGATGCATACGGCGACGGCCTTGACCAATCAACCGCTCACCCCCACATGTGGGTATTGAAACCCCATTACTACGGCAGCCATTTTTATAACTGGCCATATACCTACGGTTTGCTGTTTGGGCTGGGCTTATACGCGCAGTATCAACTGGATCCAGAGAAGTTTCGAGATGGATACGACGATGTGCTTTCGAGAGCTGGCATGGACACAGCAGAACAGTTGGGACAGGCCTTCGGTATCGACGTGACATCCGAATCGTTCTGGACAGCAAGCCTTGACGTGCTGCGTGCTCGAATGCGGGATTACGAACAATTGGCTCAGCCACACTTGCAATAACCAAGGATCTACCGCCCCCACCTCTAGCCTGTAGGTCATGACAAGTCTTTACGATGCAACTCGTGAGGACATCGAAGTACTGCTTGAAGACCAGCCCGCATTCCGGATTACACAAATCTGGGACGGCCTCTACAAACAATTGCTAGAGCCCGAGAAGATTCTCACGCTTCCTGCAGCGCTGCGTACCCAAATGACCGAAATGTTGCCAACGGCGCTCAACTCCGTGACAACAAGCATCAGCGACAAGGGCGACACCGTAAAGTTCCTGTGGTCGCTTGTCAATGGCGGACACCCCATCGAAACCGTGCTGATGCACTATCGCGACCGAGCGACGGTGTGTGTCAGTACTCAAGCAGGGTGCGCAATGGCTTGCGGGTTCTGCGCAACAGGCCAAGCAGGTTTCAGCCGACATCTCACAACCGGCGAGATTGTGGAACAAGTTGTGCGTGCCGCGCGAGAAAGCGCAAAACGTAAACAACGCCTTGCCAACGTGGTGTTCATGGGTATGGGCGAACCGCTTGCAAACGAAGCAGCAGTGTGGGGCGCCGTTGAACGGCTTCACGCCGACATTGGCCTGTCCGCACGAAACCTCACTATCTCTACAGTTGGCATCGTGCCTGGCATTCGCACACTTGCCGACCGTCCGCTTCCCGTCAACTTGGCCGTCTCGCTGCATGCCGCACGCGACTCGCTGCGCGACGAACTTGTACCAATCAACAAGCGCTACCCGCTAGCTGACTTGGTGCAGGCCTGTGCCGATTACCTGTTGAAAAAGAATCGTCGCGTCAGTTTCGAGTGGGCCATGATCGACGGCATCAACGATCAACCGCAGGACGCCCGCGAGCTAGCCCGCTTGTGCAAGCGATTGCGCCCAGCCGCGCACGTCAACCTCATACCCCTCAACCCAACCCCGGGCTGGCCAACAAAGGGCACATCCCCAGAGGGCGTCCGCGAGTTTGCCCGACAACTTGAAGATTTGGGTGTCAACGTAACCATCCGTCGCAATCGCGGCACCGACATCGATGCCGCATGCGGACAGCTCGCTGCAGGTCAGCCGATCAAACTTGGCGCCCGCCGAGTGGTGACAGCGGAATAAATCGTTTACAACGTTTGCAACAAGCGTTGTTGCCCGCGCGTTATTTGATCTGCCAGCAAACGCTCTAACACTCCACCAGTAAACAATGTGCCGCCGTAATGCAGGTGCACCACAACGGTTGAACCATCACCCTTTGGTGAAATATCGGCGGTAAGCACCCAAGCGGAATGACTTCGACCATCAAGTTCTTTGCGCTCGAAAACCACACGCGAACCCGCGTTGTTGACTGTTCGCACCATTCTCAGATTTTTGGAACGCGCGAACGGGCCAACCTTGCCGCGCAACTGCACATTCCACACCGCATCCTCACCATTTGATTGGTTAACGGCTTCTGCCCGATAAACAATGTCGAGCCATTGCGTATACGCGGACAGATCGCTCATTGCTAGGTGGAGGCGCGCGCAATCGACTGGCGCATCAAGCGATGCGTAAACATCCATATTGATTTACGGAATATCGTTTTCGTTAAACGGTTCGCGCTCTAGTTCGTCGTCGGCTTCTTGTGGCGTTGGCCTTGGCGCAGAAAATGTGTCGTCCATTCCGAAGGCCCTGCTCATCATTTTGCCCTTAGGGCGAAGAATGCCGCCTAGGTCATCGGTGTGATCGAAAGAAGGTTTCCATTGCATGGCCTGAGTTTCCTCTAAGCCATCGTCTCGAACTTCCCACTCATTAGCTTGCACGGGAGCTGGTGCAGGCGGAGTTGGAGCAGGTGCGGGCGGAGTTGGAGCAGGCTCCTGCGCAACTTCACGATCAAATAATTTTGGACGCACCGCATCTCCACGCGATTTACGCCGCTGGCCCGCAGCAGGAGTGACATCACGCTTCACCTTTACGGGCGGTGGTGGCCTGAACAAGCGTGGCACGCTTTCGCGCCGATCATCAATCGACCATCCTCTCGGCACACTCAACCTGTCGGCATGCTTCATGCACAAACAGTTGCGACGCTCGTTTCCAACTTGTGCATAGTTCTCGAGCGTTACCAAAAGAGCCTGAGCGTTCATCGAATACTCAACTGTGGCAATCTCTCGGCACAGTGGGCGCTCACAATGTTGGGGCACCCTCAAAGACTAACCCTCGTGGGCGATATGGGCCTCGATCCCACGACTTCCACGATGTGAACGTGGCGCTCTTCCGACTGAGCTAACCGCCCGAGGCTGATTAGGTTACACGCCCCCGCTATTTGGGTACAACGCAGGCAGTGCCCATTCCCTGCCGATCGCGGAATGACTCCTGATCGGATGGGCACGCCATATCGAAACCAACCAATTGGCTCACGACTCCATAATGCTCAAGCGCGCAGTCCACTTCGCTTACCGCGCTGTTTTCGTCGACAACAACGCACGAACCGCTCTGCAACAAACCATCTGGCCCGCTCACCACGGCGGGGCCGCTTAGTGCATTGAGCACCAGCACCACAACGACACCAATAACTATAAACGTGAGTACCATACGCCACGGAAACTGCGCGTGCTCGTATTGAGGTTGCGGCTGAGTAGGGATACTTGCAGAAGTGGTTGCGCCCATTGCCTTGCGAGAAATGTCGTACAACTTTCGCAACTCGCTATCCGACAACACCGACCAGGCCTCCGAGATTGCCGCCATCTCGGAAGATGCGGTGTCGCTCAAAGTGGTTGCCGTGTCGGGATGCACGCGACGAACAGCATTGCGGTAGGCATCGCGGATCTGAGTATCGGTAGCGGTTTCGGCAACGCCGAGAACTTGGTAATACGTCATATCAGTAGCCCAATGTAGGGTCGACCACGCCCATCAATGGCTGTCCTGCAGCATACAATTTCACGTTTGCAGTAATTCGTTGCCCAAACAGCGCAGGAACCATGTCGGCGGTATTGCCAACGTGAGGCGTAATCACGCAATTATCGAACGACCACAACGGATGACCTTGCGGTAGTGGTTCTGGGTCGGTGACATCAAGAGCAGCACCGCCAATGATGTTGTTTTCGAGGGCCCAGACAAGCGCATCGGTATCGATGTGTTTGCCGCGACCCACATTCACTATCCATGCGTGTGGCGACATGGCTTCAAGTTCTGGCCTACCAATCATCGCCGTAGTTTCTTGCGTCAATGCCATTGCCATCACCACGGCATCCGCATTGGCTAGAGCATCCACCAAATGTTCGGAATCCACAACTGTCGCGACACCGCGCATCGGTTGAATATGTCTGCGAACAACAGTGATGTGACAATCGAACGGCTGCAGCATGTCGATGATCGTTTGGGCAATGCCACCACCACCGAGAACGGTGACTCGGCTGCCAATGATGGTTCGACCAGCATCTTCCGACCACTGGTGCTTACGGGCGTAACCATAGGTGTAGCGCATTCCGCCAAGCAACAAAGCAATGGCAAGTTCGGCCACCGGGCCCGAATAGACACCGCCTTTGGCACTCGTCCAGAGGCGATCATCCGAAATGTATGGCAGATACTCCTCGATTCCGGCATAAGGAAGCTGCACCCACTCGATGTTTGGGTGTTTGCCGAGTACTTCGCCGAGCAAGCCCGACTGCTGATAATCGACCCAAATCAATCCGTTGGCATCGGCAATGTCGACGACCTCGCAGCCGCCAGCAACTACCGCGTCGGATGCCCAGCCTGGCGAACCTGGTGGACCAACTGCGATACGCGCAGTGCGCGGCGAATTCATGCCGATTTGGTGAGACTGCGGCGCTTCGGCTTTGCAGCAGATGTTTTTGCTGCTTCCTTGCGCATGCCCGCAATGGTTCCAGACAATAAAACCGCAACGCTGATGAAGAGGATCATGCTGGCAAGCACATTGATCTGAGGAGGGATACGCACGCGGGCGGCTCCGTAGATTTGCAACGGGAACGTGACCACGTTGCCAGAGTTGAAGAACGTAATGATGAAGTCATCGATGGACAGAGCAAAAGCCAGGAGTGAAGCGGCCAGGATGCCGGGCAGGATGAGCGGCAACGTCACCTTCATGAAGGTGCGCAAAGGTGAGGCACCAAGGTCTTGCGCGGCTTGCTCGAGCGTCCAGTCGAAACCTCTGATTCGGGCGCGAACTGTGAGGGCAACGAAACTGACTTGGAACATGATGTGGGCAATGACGATGGTGGTAAATCCGAAGTCGATGAAGTTTTGACCAAGGAACAACGTTGCCAGCGACGAGCCCAACACAATCTCTGGTGTTGTTAGCGGCAAGACGAGGAACAGGTTGATTCCGCCACTGCCCCGAAACTTGTAGCGAGAGAGTGCAACTGCAATGAGCGAGCCGAGCACTGTTGAAATGAGTGTTGAAACGGCCGCTATTTCCAAGCTGACACGCAGCGCGTGCGTGAGCGATTTTTCGGCAAACGGATGCATCCAGTTTTCAAAGGTGAATTCTTGCCAAGCGATATTGAAGTTGCCCTTAGGTTTGTTGAAACTAAACGCAACAATGAAAAAGATTGGCGTGAAGAGGTACAGAAGCCCGAGACCAGCAAAGATATTGAGCGCCCAACGCCCCATCTTGCTGCGTGTGCGCATCATGCCAAATCCTCTGTGCCGAAGATTTTGGTGTAGATGAGCACCAAGGATGCGATGCTGAACATCAGTACCGCGGACATTGCAGAGGCAACTGGATAATTGTTTTGCTTCAAGAACTGATCTTGAATTGAGTTACCAATCATTGTGGTGTTTGGATTACCAAGAAACTGAGCGTTCACAAAGTCGCCTGCTGCTGGAATAAAGGTAAGCAACGTGCCTGCAAAGACACCTGGGATAGATAGTGGAAGCACCACTTTCCTAAACGCACGGGTGGCGCTCGAATACAAGTCGCCTGCGGCATTAACGAGGTTGGTGTCGATCTTTTCCAAGCTCACATAAATCGGTAGCAACATAAACGGCAAGAAATTGTAAGTTAGCCCGCCAATAACCGCTGCTGGAGTATTCAGCAGTTTGCCGTTATCCATGATGTGCATCCACTCAAGCGCCTGGACCAAACCCACTTTGTCGAATGCGCGAACAACGAAACCTCGGTCGGCCAAGATGGTCGACCACGCGATTGTGCGAATGAGGTAACTGGTAAAGAATGGAATAATCACCATGCCAAGCAGGATGTTCTTGTACTTGCCGCCACGGAATGCAATGACGTAAGCAAGCGGATACCCAATCAACACCGTAAGCACGGTGGCGATCGCCGCATATACGAACGCATGTTGAAACTGTGTACCAAAGTCTTTAAAAGCATTGGAATAGTTCTGGAAAGCCCATGTGAAGTTGTAGTCAACGGAGAATCTGCTGGGCTTTGTGGAAAGCGAGATGCGGAGCAAACTCCAAACCGGCGCAAGGAAGAACAATGCAAGCCACAACATTCCGGGCTTCAACAGCCCATACGGCGCAAGCAACCTTCTCGCTTCAGGGCCGCCTCGAAGGGCCAAAACCAAAACCCCGATGAGCACAAGCAACAGCAACAGCAGCACTAATGACGAAGCAGCGCCGCTTACCCATTTGGCACCAAGTGCTACTAAGCACAATGCGGCAACGAGCATGGCCCCCAGACCAACGCGATCGGCATTTGTGCCGATGCGCTTTGAAACGGAGACCCCCGTTGTCATGTTGTCGTCAGCGCCCTAGTCGGTGCTTACGCGCCGGTGATTGCCGAGAACTCCTCGTCAAACTTGGCTTCAACGTCCTCTGTCAACGTGGCAAATGCGCGCAAGCGTCCGCTTGTTGCATCATCTGGGAAGAGCAACTGATTGTCGGCAAGTTCTGGGTTGATTTTTGCGAGTTCCTCGCGAACGCCCTTCACCGGCGACAAGTACTGCACGTATTGAGTGATCAACGCTGCCTGCACTGGGTCGTAACAGAAGTTCATCCACTTCGCCGCGTTGGCTGAATTTTTTGCGCCCTTTGGCAACATCATTACGTCGGCCCAGCGCGTGCCACCCTCTTCGGGAATAACAAATCGAACGTTGGGGCTGTCCTTACCAAGTTGCAACACGTCGCCCGACCAACCCACGCAAGCAGCGAAGTTGCCGCTCACCAAATCGTCGGTGTAGTCGTTGCCAGTGAACTGACGAATCTGACCATCGGCTTTTGCCTTGGCAAGTTTTTCGAATGCTGGTGCTGCATCATCGAACGATGCGATGGTGGACGGATCGATGCCCAAGCCCATCGCGATCAAGCCGATGGTGTCGCGCATTTCGGTGAGCATTCCGATCTTGCCCTTGAACTCTGGATCGAACAGATCTTCAACGCTCTTCAACTCGCGGCCCGTTACATCAATGTTGTACGCAATGCCAGCCATACCTGCTTGCCACGGCATGCTGTACTCACCTGTTGGGTCCCACGGTGGATTTACAAAACCGTCCGTAATGTTTGCCATGTTCGGAATGTCGGCAAGTGGCAACTTGTCGGCCCAACCGAGGCTGATGAGTCGTCCTGTCATCCAGAAGGTTGGGGCAATGATGTCGGCTTCAATGGTTTTGCCATTACCGAGTAGCGGTTGAATCTTGGCGAAATACTCGTTGTTGTCGTTGTAGCCCTCGGAGTAGTTCATGGTGATGCCAGTTGCTTCGGCGAAGCGATCAACTGTTCCCAATGAAGTTCCCTCGGTTGGGTCGATGTAGAGCGGCCAGTTGTCAAACGACACCGTGGTCGACTCTGAAGCGCCTGTGCTATCGCCACCACCGCATGCTGCTAGCAATGCTGGAAGTGAAAGCCCCATCGCGCCTAATGCGCCGGAGCGAGCCAGAAATTGGCGGCGGGTCATGTTGCTAGATACTGGGCGGTTGTTCATGATTCTCCCCTTCGTTGGTTACTGCTGAGATCTTAGAGCGTTGACTCGATGTGATCGATGTCGGTTGTCGTCGCGCCAGCCTTATCGGGCCAACCCGCAAGCACGAAGCCACATTCGCTCTCCCACGTCATGGCGATGCGCTTGCCAGGGGCGATCTGCGGCATGCTCGCCGAAGAATCGGCCAAGCAGGTCATCTCCGTTCCGTCGTCGAGACGCACGATGAGCCGAGCCGTTGCACCTTGGAACACCAGATCGGTTAGCAAACCTTCGATGCCTCGGCCTTCCACTTCAACAGTGGCGGCTGGCTTAATACGCTCGGGCCTCAGCATGACGGAGACCTTGTCGCCCACAGAGAAAGGCGCGCCTTTCGCCGACGCACGAACTGTTGTACCCACTCGCAACTTGACGACGACGTCGTCCCCATCGCGCGACTGGACTATGCCCGGCAATAAGTTGGCCGAACCGATAAACCCCGCAACGAACAGAGACGAAGGGGTGCGATAGATCTCTTCTGGTGTGCCGATCTGCTCGACATGGCCTTGGCTCATGACCGCGATGCGATCGCTCATGGTCAGCGCTTCGCCCTGGTCGTGCGTGACGAAGATAAAACTGATTCCTACTTCTCGTTGAATACGTTTCAGTTCGATCTGCATTGCTTCGCGAAGCTTCAAATCGAGTGCCGCCAACGGTTCGTCCAACAACAACGCACTTGGGTAATTGACGAGTGCGCGTGCAAGAGCAACACGCTGCTGCTGGCCGCCCGATAGTTGAGTTGGTTTTCTGTTTGCAAATTCGGCAAGGCGCACGATCTCCAACATCTCCATCACGCTTGTCTTGATCTTCTTTTCGTCAATCTTCTTGCTTCGAGGGCCAAATGCAACGTTGTCGAAAACGGTCATGTGCGGGAAAAGTGCGTATTGCTGGAAAACCGTATTTACGTTTCGCTTGTATGGAGGTATAGACGAAACGTCCACACCGTCGAGCATGACCCGGCCAGAGGTTGGCTGCTCGAAGCCAGCAATCATTTTGAGCGTTGTGGTCTTGCCGCAACCCGAGGGACCAAGCATGGCGAAGAACTCGCCCGTAGCAATAGAGAAATTGGCATCATGAACAGCGACAAAGTCGCCGTACGTCTTAGAAATGTGATCGAGCTCGATCACATTTTTTGTAATTGCCGATTCCCCCATGGTGCTCCCCGCCTAGCTATTGAGATTGATCATCACGTGCTTGATGCGCGTGTAGTCATCGAGCGCGTATGCCGACAAATCTTTGCCGTAACCCGACTTCTTGTAACCACCGTGCGGCATTTCGGCCACCATCGGGATGTGAGTGTTGACCCAAACACAACCGAAGTCGAGATTCTTGGTCATGCGCATTGCACGGCCTAAGTCCCGGGTCCATACCGATGAGGCGAGTGCAAATTCCACACCGTTAGCCCACTTCAAGGCTTCGGCTTCATCGGAGAACTTCTGCACGGTAATCACCGGAGCAAACATTTCGTCTTGAATCATCTCGTCGTTCTGCTTCAAGTCGCATACAACAGTCGGTTCGAAGAAATATCCATCGCTACCAATTTGCGAACCACCAGTGGTGATCTTTGCGTGCTTTGGTACACGATCGATAAAGCCCTTTACTTTGCTCAAGTGCGAGCCGTTATTGAGTGGCCCGTACAGCACGTCGTCGCCAGGCTTGCCTGTTTTGGTTTTCTTTGCAGCTTCGGTAAGTGCATCAACAAAGTCGCCGTAAATTTTCGGCCCGGCAATAACACGTGTAGCTGCGGTGCAGTCTTGTCCGGCATTGAAATATCCAGTCATTGCAATGGTTTCAACAGCAAGTTCGATATCGGCATCGTCGAAGATGACGACCGGGGCCTTACCACCCAGTTCGAGGTGAACACGCTTGAGGCTTTTTGCAGCATCTCCGGCAACTTCCATACCTGCACGAACCGAGCCCGTGATTGAAACCATGCCCGGTGTTTCGTGCACAACCATGCTTCGACCAGTGTCGCGATCGCCACAGATGACGTTGAGCACGCCTGGAGGCAATACCTCACCAAGCAATTTTGCAATCAATGCTGTTGATGCGGGAGTTGTGTCACTTGGCTTAAGCACTGTTGTGTTGCCTGCAGCGATTGCGGGAATGAATTTCCAAACTCCCATCATCAACGGGTAGTTCCATGGCGCCACTTGCGCACAGACGCCGATTGGCTCGCGGCGAATGTACGAAGTAAAGCCCGACATGTATTCGCCTGCACTCTTGCCTTCGAGCATGCGCGCAGCACCTGCGAAGAAACGGATTTGGTCCATCATCGGCGGAACTTCTTCGCTGAACGTGATGGCTCGTGGCTTGCCCGTGTTTTCGATTTCGGTTTCAATCAACTCATTCATGTTGGCTTCCATGACGTCGGCAATGTCATTAATTGCCTTCTGGCGCACCGAAGGGGTGCTGTTTTTCCACGAGTCGAACGCGTCTGCCGCGGCCTTCATAGCGGAGTCGACATCTGCAGGCCCCGACAACGCTGCGGTGGCATATTGTTTGCCGGTTACCGGGTCGATCACTGGGGTTGTGCGGCCATCCTGGGCGGACACTTCTTTACCGTTGATGAAGTTATTGAACGATTTCATAGTGCAACACTAACCAGTCTCCACATGGGCTAGACAAGATACATGCAACCAGCCATTTCGAGCGTCGGGGTGCCGAAAGAAGTGAAGACGCTAGAAGGACGCGTATCCCTCACCCCGGACGGTGTGAGGGAATTTGAACGTCTGGGGGTTCAGGTATTTGTTGAGACAAATGCGGGCGAAGGCGCGTCCATCACCGACGCCGAATACATGGCCGCTGGGGCCACCATCGTGCCGACCGCCGCAGATGCTTGGAGCCAACAGATGGTTGTCAAGGTGAAGGAGCCCAAGACAGAAGAGTTTGCATTTCTACGGCCCGACCTGACGCTTTTCACATACCTGCATTTGTCGGCCTACCCGCAGGTTGCGGCCGCTCTGCAGAAAGCTAAGACCACATCGATCGCTTATGAAACCGTGCAGATGGATGATGGCTCGCTTCCACTTCTTGCACCGATGAGTGAAATTGCAGGCCGACTTGCGACACAAGCGGGAGCACGTTTCTTGGAACGCCCCCAAGGCGGCCGCGGCGTATTGATGGGCGGCGCACCAGGTGTAAAGCCCGCGAAGGTCGTCGTTATTGGCGCGGGCAATGTTGGCTATAACGCCGCGTGGATTGCCGCCGGAATGCAAGCAGAAGTGGTGATCCTTGACAAGAATCTCGATCGACTGCGATACATCGAACAGATTTGTATTGGACGCACCACAACACTTGCGTCGAATCGAGGCGCAGTCGAGCGCTCACTAATCGAAGCCGACCTTGTTATTGGTGCGGTTCTGATTGCGGGAGCAAAAGCCCCGATTGTGGTGAGCGAAGACATGGTCAAGACGATGAAACCTGGCTCGGTCATTGTTGACGTTGCCGTGGATCAAGGTGGCTGCATCGAAACCACACATGAAACAACGCACACCGACCCTGTCTATGTAACTCACGGCGTTGTGCACTACGCGGTGGGAAATATGCCGGGGGCTGTACCCAACACCAGCACGTATGCCCTCACTAACGCCACACTGCCCTATCAAATCGAGATCGCTCGATACGGAACCCGCGATGCGGCGATTCGCAACAACGCAATCAGGCTTGGCGTAAATACGGTCGGTGGTGCGATAACGAGCGAAGCGGTCGCGAACGAACTACAAGCAAAATATGTTGATGCGCTCGTTGCCTTACAGGGCTAGTCGCAACACGAATCACGCCAACCGCACGACGCACATTTGTAGTGCGCGTGCTCTGGGTGCAATGAAGAGCCGCAATGTGGGCACTCGCTAAAAATGCCGCGCCGAGAATCGCATGCATCTGGCTGGCTGGTTGTATCGTGATGCGGTAATTCTTGTTGGGCTGTTTGCTTCATTGCCGACAGTCTTGCCTATTTCTATGACCGACACCAGCACCCCCACCGACGACAACCCGCACAAGGCGGGAACCGTTCGCGCGGCACTTGCATCCCGCGATTTTCGCCTTGTTTGGTACGGAGCGTTCGCATCCAATATCGGTACTTGGATGCAAAATGTGGTGCTGCCCGCATACATCTACCACCGCACGGGTAAAGCTTCGCTTGTCGGCTTGCTCATTTTTGCGCAATTGGGCCCTCTACTCTTCCTTTCCATTCCAGCCGGAGTTTTGGCCGACAAATTCGAACGACGCAAGTGGCTTGTTTCAATGCAGATCGTTCAGCTTGTATTTTCGTGCGCACTAGCAGTGCTTGCTCTTGGCACGCCTGCCGTGTGGATGCTGTTTCTCGCCGCACTTGGCGTTGGCATTGGCAACGCAATGAACGCGCCCGCATGGTCGGCAATGTTGCCATCACTTGTTCGACCGGAAGATCTCTCTGGTGCGCTCGCGCTCAACAGCACCGTGATCAACGGCTCGCGAGTTATCGGCCCAATCATCGTTGCTGTTTTTTCGCAATGGGGCGCGACCACGGCACAATTCTTCTTTGTCAATGCAGCAACGTATCTTTTTGTCATCGTCGCACTGCTCAGCGTGAATATTCCTACATTCGTTCCCGACCCAACAAAGGGCTGGCGTCGCTTCACACGCGGGCTTGCAATCGCTCGTCATCGTCCGACTGTTCGTCGACTACTCATCACGCTGGCAACGTTTTCCTTCCTCTCACTCCCATACGTTGGGCTCTTTCCGGCAGTGGCGCGTCTTAACTTTGGTATTGCCGAAGACAGCAGTACCTATAAGTGGTTATATGCCACCTGGGGTTTTGGCGCCGCGCTTGGTGGTCTAGCCATTGGAACCACGTTTGCCCAAAGCGACAAGCGTCGCCTCATCCAATACGGCTTCGCAGGTTTTGCATTGTCAATGCTGTGTTTTGCGTTATCGCGCTCGCCATTGCCAGCATTCATCTTTGGTTTCTTTCTTGGATTCGCGTACTTCTTTGCGACAACCGCAATGGTCACGGTGATTCAGAGCCGACTGGAGCCAGAAGTACGCGGGCGCGTGATGGCGCTTTGGTTTATGGCTTTTGGCGGAACCGTGCCACTGGGCAACTTGCTCTTTGGGCCACTAATCGATCGACATGGTTCACAATGGTTGCTCTTGCTGGGCAGCGCTTGGGCGCTGTTTCTTGCTCGCTGGTGCGATATCAAATCACTCGACGAGGCGGCGATTAAAAACTCAACTCGTTAATTGCTCTACGAGACGTTCTAATTGTGCGATTCGAGAACCCTTCACTAGCGCTACATCCCCCTCGCCTAGCCCGCGCCCAATCTCTGCGGCTTGTGCGATGTCGATGCTCGGGACGCCGTAGGCATCGGTATTCACCGCAACTAGTTCGATTCCGAGACGTTGCGCCAACGCTGCGATTTCACGATGCTCACGGTCGGGGTTGGCGAGTTCGGCCATGAGCCCAACGAATGCAACACGACGCTTGGCATTCATCGATTGCAACGACTGCAACGCGGCACTCATTGAAGACGGGTTCGCGTTGTACGTGTCATCAACGACAACAGCACCACTGCCATTACGTATGACGTTCATGCGCATTGGCGAGAGCTTTGCTTCGCGCAACGATGCGGCAGCCAACTGCACATCTAGCTCCATCACGCCAGCAACGGCAACTGCAGCAAGCGCATTCATTGCCATGTGCGCGCCGGGCACACCAAGCGAAAAAGACACGGTCCCCCATGGTGTTGTCGCTGTTGCAGTTGGTCGAGCCAAATCGTCCAATTCACACGACTGCATTCGCACATCAGCATTGAGGTTCGTTCCATACGTGAGCACTGAAGCCTTGGTGCTTTCGCGCATTGCAACCACCCGCTCGTCGTCTGCATTAAGAATTGCCGTTCCCGAAGCATCCAACGCTTGCACCAATTCGGCCTTTGCTCGTGCCACACCCTCGATGCCGCCAACGCGCTCGGTGTGAGCCTCGGCTACTGCGGTAACCACTCCGATATGAGGCCGAGCAATTGAGCAAAGCCGCGAGATTTCGCCAAATCCGCGCATTCCCATCTCTAAGACCAACGCCTGCACATCGTCTGAAGCGTTTAACACGGTGATTGGCAGGCCCTGATCATTGTTGAAAGATTTGTCGCTCGCACACACTCGTAATTGATTTCCCAATGCTGCAGCAATGAAATCCTTTGTAGAGGTTTTCCCGACAGAGCCCGTCACTCCAACAACACGCCCCACGAGTTGCGCATCCAGTTTTGCTCTTCCCCACGAACCAAGCTGCAACAAAGCCTGCAGCGTGTCATTCACTACGACAGCAGTACGACCTTCGGGTTCGCGGCAAGTGAGATAGGCACCGGCGCCTGCTTTCAGCGCGGCCGCAATAAATTCGTGCCCATCACGGTCGGCAACAATTGGTACAAACAGTTGCCCGGGTCGGATTGAACGCGAATCAAAACTGACGCCCGAAAGATGCGCGTTTTGACCAACGAGTACACCGTTAGTCGCTTTTGCCACATCGGCGGCCATTAAGCGCATAGGTAAACGCTACCAAAGAAACTTTTTGGCACAGCCGACCCCGTCAATTGCTAGTACCGTGTTTTCATGGCTTCGACGCAACGCATTCACGTTGTTGTTCTGTTCGGCGGCCAATCTGCGGAACACGACGTCAGTTGCGTGACCGCAGCTCATGTGATTAAGGCTCTCGACTCGAGTAAATACGACATCACAGCCGTAGGCATAACGCGCGAGGGCAAGTGGGTTGTTGCTCAACCACAAGTAGGAGTTTTGGTTGCCGAAGGCGAGCCAACCTCTATCACGCCAATTGTCGAACAGGCGCGCGGTGACGCACGAACAGTTATCTTCCCTCTACTTCACGGCCCACTCGGCGAAGACGGAACCATCCAAGGTGTTCTCGAACTTGCCAACATTGCATACGTTGGCACGGGCGTGTTGGGCAGCGCAGTTGCAATGGATAAGGGCGTTGCTAAACAAGTACTCCACGCAAACGGCATACCGCAGCCAAAATATGTCTCCCTACGTGAGGCACATGTCAATGAGGCAGCGCTGCTTCACGCCGCCGACACACTTGGCCTGCCCGTTTTTGTGAAACCAGCCAATATGGGATCTTCGGTAGGAGTTTCCAAGGCCCACTCGATAGATGAAATGCGCAGCGCTATACAGCAAGCACTGACGTACGACGAATGGGTACTGATTGAAGAAGCGGTTGTTGGTCGAGAAATAGAAGTTGCCGTGCTTGGAAACGTGCATGCACGAGCATCAATTCCCGGAGAGATCATCCCCGGCAACGAGTTTTACGATTACGCCGACAAGTACATCGGCGATGGCGCGCAACTTATTGTTCCCGCAAACCTCACCGCCGATGAAATTGAAGCAGTGCAACATCTAGCGATTGTGATTTTCCACACGCTCCGAGCCGAAGGAATGGCCCGTGTCGATTTCTTCTACGAACAAAATGGGCGTGGGTTTCTCTGCAATGAGATAAACACCATTCCTGGCTTCACACCAATATCCATGTACCCCAAGCTCTGGCAAGCGTCGGGCATGTCTTACCCCGCGTTACTTGATGAATTGATAACCCTTGCGCTCGACCGCTTCTCGCGCCGACGACGCAACACTGCACACTAAATATTTTGCAGTGAGCTGAACTAAATCCTTACAGGCCAGATGCCGGAATATTGATGTTTTGTCCTGGAGTGATCAGGACGTCAGAACTCTGCCATCCATTTACAGACAACAGCGCACCAAGTGAAACACAGAATTTGCGACGAATGATGTACAACGAATCACCGCGAGCAACTTGGTAGGTGCCCGCTGGCCGTGGATCGCAACCCGTGGCACTTGGCCCTGCGGAGATATCTGGCGAAATAGGAATAGTTGGGTTGGACACCATCGCTGTTGGCGGAATCTTCAGCTGCGTACCTGCATACGGAAACTGTGCTGACGAAACAAGGCCGTTCCATGCCAGCAATTCGGCAACCGTGATTCCAAAAAGATTGGCAACCAATATCGGCGAGTCGCCCTGACGAACGGTGTAGGTCTGCTCGACACCAACCGAGCCAGGAGGCAGCGTCGTCACGATGTTTGGCAACGTTGTCTCCACAGGAGGAATGGTTTGAAAGTCGGTTGGGCCAACGGGGACAATCGTGGTGGCACTTCCCGATATCTCGGTGCTGCATGCTCCAATGAAAAAGATTGCAGCCAATGCAAGAGAACCATGCACTACGGCTTTACGTGTGCGAATTGGTGCTGATGACTTTTCCATTGCCCACTTACACTAGGCGAAACGCCTCTTGGATTGGAGGTGGGTTCACGCCAATGGTCGAGCAGAGGAGACGATTGGTGACGGCAACGTCGTCGCGCCCATCAAACGTTCGTCTACCGCTGCAGCGCAAGCACGACCTTCGGCAATTGCCCACACAATCAAACTTTGTCCCCGACCCATGTCGCCCGCAACAAAAACACCAGGAACGTTGGTGGCGTAAGTATCAGTTCTTGCAATGTTTCCACGATCGTCAAGCGCTACACCCAATTGATCTAGCCACGAATCCTTTTCCGGGCCAACAAAGCCCAATGCAAGCAACACAAGATCGCAGGGCAATTCGCGTTCTGTACCTTCGACAATTTCAAATTTTCCGTTATTCAAAACGACTTCATTCAAAACAAGCGCACGGACGTTGCCATGCTCGTCGGCAAGGAATCGGTCGGTGTTCACGCTGAATACCCGCTCGCCACCCTCTTCATGAGCGGACGACGTGCGATAGATCATGCTCCACTGCGGCCAGGGGTTTGTTCCTGCTCGCAAATCTGGAGGTCGCGGCATGATTTCCAATTGAGTAATTGATGCTGCGCCTTGACGAATAGCGGTTCCCAGACAATCGGCCCCGGTATCTCCGCCTCCAATGATCACCACGTGTTTGCCACGTGCACTAATCGACGTTTCTTCGATGTCGCCCTGTTGAACACGGTTTGCTGGGGGCAGATACTCCATGGCTTGATAGATACCGCCCAGTTCGCGACCAGGCACCGGCAAGTCGCGCCATGATGTTGCGCCGCAAGCCAGCACCAACGCGTCGTGCGATGCCATAAGTACGTCGATATCGACATTGTCACCAACCGCGGCGTTCGTACGAAACTCGGTTCCCTCTTGTTTCATCTGCTCGACCCGGCGATCAATGTGGCGCTTTTCCATTTTGAATTCGGGAATTCCGTACCGCAACAAACCGCCAATGCGGTCGGCTCGCTCCAACACGACAACATCGTGCCCGGCACGTGTGAGTTGTTGTGCTGCCGCCAGACCAGCCGGCCCAGACCCGATGACAGCCACTCGTTTGCCCGTCTTGTAATTCGAAATATGCGGAGTTACCCAACCTTCGTTCCAGGCACGATCGATGATCTCTACTTCCACCTGTTTGATTGAGACCGGGTCTTGATTAATTCCGAGTACACATGCCGATTCGCATGGTGCAGGACATAAGCGTCCCGTGAATTCGGGAAAGTTGTTTGTGGCATGCAGTCGCTCGAGCGCGTCAAACCAATGATCGCGATACACCAAATCGTTCCAGTCAGGAATTAAATTGCCAAGCGGACAGCCGTTGTTGCAAAACGGAATGCCGCAATCCATGCAGCGTCCAGCCTGATGAACCAATTCAGATTGGGGAAACGGCTCGTACACCTCTTTCCAGTCGGCAACTCGAACTGGTATTGACCTGCGCTTCGGCGAGGTTCTTCCCCACTGAATAAAACCGGTTGGCTCACCCATTGATTGGCTCCATTACTCGCTGCAGTGTTTCTTCTTCGGACAAGCCTTGTGTTCGAGCACTTTCAAGAATGCCCATCACGCGCGCATAGTCGCGTGGCATCACAACGCGGAACCGGGCGGCAACAGTTTCCCAATCGTCGATCATTCGTTCAGCAAGTGGCGAACGCGTTGCCGCGTGGTGCTGGGAGATGATGTCGAGCAACCACTTTTGGTCTACGTCGGAGGTATCGAGCACATCCACCATCTCGGTATTCACGCGTTCGCCGAACGTACCGTCGTGATCGTAAACGTACGCAACTCCACCAGACATTCCGGCAGCAAAGTTGCGACCAGTAGCGCCGAGAACAACCACTCTGCCACCAGTCATGTATTCACAGCCGTGGTCGCCAACACCTTCGACAACCGCAGTCGCTCCGGAGTTCCGCACACAGAAACGCTCGCCAACAAGCCCGTTGATAAAGATCTGGCCGGATGTCGCCCCGTAGCCAATTACATTTCCTGCAATCACGTTCTCTTCAGGAGCAAATGTTGCGCGCTCGCTTGGCCGCAACACTATTTTCCCACCCGAAAGACCCTTGCCCAAATAGTCATTCGAGTCGCCGAACAGTGTCAGTGAAATACCGCGAGGTATAAATGCGCCGAAGCTTTGGCCGGCGGAGCCATCAAAACGAATGGCAATAGTGTCATCTGGCAAGCCTGCACCACCCCACTTCTTCGTCACTGCACTTCCAAGCATTGTGCCGACCGTGCGATTGACGTTGCTGACCGGACGCGAAATAGATACGGCAACACCGTCTTCAACCGCAGCGCTGCAAGCGTTAATCAATTCGGTGTCGAGCGCATCTTTCAGGCCGTGCTCCTGTGCCACCGACTGATGGCGCGTTTGTTTGTAAGGGTTTTGCGGAATGGCAAGTATTGGTGAGATGTCAAGGCCGCGTGCTTTCCAGTGAGAAACAGCAGTTCGCGTATCCAAGGCCTCTACACATCCGATTGCTTCTTGCAGTGTGCGGAAACCAAGCAGTGCTAAGTACTCGCGAACCTCTTCGGCAATGTATTCGAAAAAGTTGACGACAAATTCGGGTTTGCCATTAAATCGTTTTCGTAGTTCTGGGTTTTGCGTTGCAATACCAACGGGGCATGTGTCGAGGTGACACACCCGCATCATCACACAACCGCTCACCACTAGTGGTGCGGTGGCGAAGCCGTACTCCTCCGCGCCCAACAATGCAGCAACGATGACATCTCGGCCGGTCTTCAATTGTCCGTCTGCTTGCACAACGATTCGATTTCGCAATCCATTCAATAACAATGTTTGCTGAGCCTCTGCAAGGCCAAGTTCCCAAGGGCCTCCCGCATGTTTTAGCGAAGTCAGTGGCGATGCGCCCGTGCCGCCATCGTGCCCAGAGATAAGAACCACGTCAGCTTTTGCTTTGCTCACGCCGGCAGCCACGGTTCCGATACCAACTTCCGCAACCAACTTCACATGCACACGTGCAGCAGGGTTGGAATTCTTCAGGTCGTGAATGAGTTGTTTCAAGTCTTCAATGGAGTAAATGTCGTGGTGCGGCGGTGGGCTGATTAACCCAACGCCTGGGGTGCTGTACCGAGTTTTTGCAATCCATGGGTACACCTTGTGTCCCGGCAACTGACCGCCCTCGCCAGGCTTCGCGCCCTGTGCCATCTTGATCTGCAAGTCGTCGGCGTTCACCAAGTACTCGCTTGTCACTCCAAACCGACCAGACGCAACTTGTTTAATTGCCGAGCGCTTCGAGTCGCCGCTTGCGGGCGCAATCAAGCGCTCCGAATCCTCACCACCTTCACCAGTGTTGCTCTTGCCGCCAATTCGGTTCATTGCAATAGCAAGCGTTTCGTGAACTTCGGCAGAAATTGAGCCATAGCTCATAGCACCAGTAGAGAAGCGCTTGACGATGCTTTCCACGGGTTCTACTTCGGCGATGTCGATTGGTTTTCGAGTTGCATCGAACTCGAACAATCCCCTCAAGGTAGAAAGGACACGCGATTGGTCATCAACCGATTTTGTGTACTGCTTGAACACGTCATATCTGCCCGCACGCGTGGCGTGTTGCAGCTTGTAAACAGTCTCGGGATTAAATAGGTGGTGCTCACCTTCGCGACGCCACTGATATTCACCACCGATTTCTAATTGTCTGTGGACGCGCTGATCAGGTCGTGATGGATGGGCAATGGCATGACGTGCCGAAACCTCTTGAGCAATCTCTCCAAGCCCGATGCCACCCACTCGCGAAACAGTGCCAGTAAAGAATTCATCGACTAATTCAGAGTTCAAACCAAGTGCTTCAAAAATTTGCGCGCCCGTGTACGAAGCAACGGTAGAGACGCCCATCTTCGACATCACCTTGAGCACGCCTTTGCCAGCAGACTTGATGTAGTTGGCAATCACTTTTTGCGCATCAGCACCACCGAGCCCGTGCAGACCTTTGCCGTCATCGGCCAAAATCATGTCTTCAATTGATTCGAATGCGAGATACGGGTTGATCGCGCCAGCCCCGTACCCAACCAACAAGGCCATGTGATGCACTTCTCGTGCATCTCCGCTCTCAACAATCAGCCCAACCTGTGTTCGCTTTTTTTCACGAATGAGATGGTGATGAATTGCACTCGTCAATAGAAGCGATGGAATCGGCGCAAACACTTCGTCACTGTTGCGGTCGGAAAGCACAATGATGCGGGCGCCCGCTTCGATTTCGGTACTTGCCTGCTGACGTAGCGTGTCCAGCGCCGAGCGCAGACCCGCCTCGCCTTCGGCAACTCGGTATAGCCCCGAAAGCACGACCGACTTCAAATGCGGGTAAACATCGTCGTCATTGATGTGAATGATTTTGGCTAGGTGATCGTTATTGATCACAGGGAAGGGAAGCACCAACTGCCGACAATGCTCTGGCCCTGCCTCGAGCAAGTTGCTCTCGGGGCCAACTGCGGTGCCAATGGATGTGACTACCTCTTCACGAATTGCATCTAGTGGCGGATTGGTTACTTGAGCAAATAGCTGCTGGAAATAATCAAACAGCAATCGAGGACGAGCCGACAACACCGCAATTGGTGTATCGGTTCCCATTGAGCCAATTGGTTCGGCCCCACTCTTCGCCATCGGTGCAAGAATGATCTTGAGTTCTTCGTGCGTGTAGCCAAAAACTTGTTGCCTGCGCAACACGCTGTCGCTGCTAAACACCACGTGCTCTCTGGCCGGCAGATCGCCAAGTTCGACCAACCCTGCTTCGAGCCACTGTTCGTACGGAAGCGCCGAGGCCAATTCCTGTTTGACCTCTTCGTCGGACACGATTCGCTTTTGTGCTGTGTCGACGAGCAACATTTTTCCTGGCCGGAGACGACCTTTACGCACGACATTGGCTTGATCAATATCGACAACACCGACTTCGCTGGCCATGATCAAGATGTCATCATTCGTCACCCAGTACCGGCTCGGACGCAAACCGTTTCGGTCGAGTACTGCGCCAATCAAAGTGCCATCGGTAAACGCAACACAGGCGGGGCCATCCCATGGCTCCATCAATGATGCGTGAAAGCGATAGAACGCACGCTTCTTCGCATCCATCTTCTTATTGTTTTCCCAAGCCTCTGGGATCATCATCAACATTGCGTGTGGCAATGATCGACCGCCTAAATGCAACAACTCCAGCACTTCGTCGAAGGACGCAGAGTCCGAACCGCCCGATGCACAAATTGGGAAGGCGCGCTCCAATCCAGGAATGAGCGGACTAGAGAGAAGCGACTCGCGGGTACGCATCCAATTTCGATTTCCTTGCACAGTGTTGATCTCGCCGTTGTGCGCAATGAATCGATACGGGTGCGCAAGCGGCCATGACGGAAATGTGTTGGTAGAAAAACGGCTGTGAACAAGCGCCAGCGACGACTCGACACGTTCGTCATTCAATTCTGGAAAAAATGAAGCCAACTGAGGAGTGGTGAGCATTCCTTTGTAGATGAGCGTGCGCGAAGATAGCGAAGGAAAATACGTGCGCTCATCGGAAAGAAGTTCATGTTCGATGCGCTTTCGAGCAATAAACAGTTTCCGATCGAGATCAATTTCGGTAAGACCAGATTTGCTTGCAATAAACACGTGCGCGAAGTACGGCATGACCGCCTTAGCGCTTGCCCCAATGCTCGATGGATCGACAGGAACTTCTCGCCAACCAAGCACTTCCAATTGTTCTTCATTGGCAATCTGCGTAATTGAACGCAGCGCATTCGTGCGATGCTCCTCGTCGGTTGGCAAGAATGCCAAGCCAACTCCATAGCCACCCACTGCCGGCAGTGGGAAACCAGCTACCTCCGAAAGGAAGCGGTGTGGAATTTGAATGAGTACTCCTGCGCCATCGCCAGTGTCTGCCTCGGCACCCGTTGCCCCGCGATGTTCCATGCTGCACAGCGCGCCGATACCCATCGACACGATGTTGTGCGAGCGACGTCCTTGAATGTCAACGACGAACGAGACGCCACATGCGTCGTGTTCAAATCGTGGGTCGTATAAGCCGCTTGCAGGCGGCAAGAGATGTTGCATCGTCGTCCTTATGAATGATCAGGAAGCGGGGAAACCCGCTCGGGACGACGCTGGCCCGTAACGAAACTCTAGCCAGTAGTTAGCCGAAAATGCTGCTCGAACTAAATTTTGGCGGTCGCTTCTCAAAATGTGACATCACTGCTTCAACCTGATTCGCCCCGCCGATCAACTTGCCAATCACTTCTCGCTCTGCAGCAAATTGCTGTGCCGCCCCATCGTTGGCCATCAGATTGATCAATTTCTTCGCCCCCCGAACCGCATCTGGGCTGCGGCCGGATATTTCTTGAGCAAGGTCCATCGCCTCTGCATGCGGGGTCTTCGATAACCGGGTGACCACGCCAAGCTCGAAACCTTCGGCGCCCGAAAACACCCTTGCGCTGAACACCAAATCCTTGACGATGTCGGGACGCACCAACCGGCTCAGCATCAACGTGCCTGTCATGTCTGGAATGAGACCCCAATGCACTTCACGCACGGACAACTGCGTATCTGGATGCACAATACGAATGTCTGTGCCAAGCGCGATTTGCATTCCGCCGCCAAGTGCATGCCCATGAACAGCAGCGATTACTGGAACAGGAACTTCTTGCCAGACCCAACACACTTGTTGGGCAAGGTGAGTGATGCGTCCGTCGGACATTCCTCCTGCGTTAACCGAGCCGCCCTGCCCAGACGAACCCTGCGCCATTGCCTGAAACGAACCGAAGTCGAGGCCAGCACAAAACGACGCGCCATCACCGGACAGCACCACGACACGGAGTTCTGGAAGTGTTTTCAAATAGTCGCCGGCAGCGGCAAGCGACGTAAACATCGCGTTGTCCAGCGCATTGCGTTTGTCCGCGCGGTTCATTCGCACATCTGCGATGCCGTCCTCGATCGCGATTGTCACTCGATCCTCGGTCACCCCTGGTATTGAACTGTTGGCTGCGCTCATGAAATGCTCCCTGCTGTTCGGTCCCACCTATCGTGGCATGGCACACTTGACGATATGCAACTGAACCTTTCTGCCGATGAAGTACTGAAGTCCACCCGCAGCGTGCGCAAGCGCCTGGATTTTGACCGCCCCGTCAGTCGCGCCGTTGTTGAGGAATGCCTGGACATTGCGCTGCAAGCGCCAACGGGTGGCAACCGTCAGGGTTGGCATTGGATTGTTGTTGAAGATGCCGCAAAGAAAAAAGCGCTGGCCGACATCTACCGAGCCAACTGGGCGATTTATGCAACCCTGCCAGGCGGCCGCCCTACAGGCGACTCACGCGACGAACAAATGCCGCGAGTGCGCGACTCGGCAACATTTTTGTCTGAGAATTTTGAGCGTGCACCAATGCTGATGATCCCCTGCATCGAAGGACGCATTGAAAACGTTGACGTGGCTACCGGTGCCGGAGCATGGGGTTCGCTATTGCCCGCCGTATGGAGTTTCATGTTGGCCCTACGCGGCAGAGGAATGGGCTCTGCATGGACAACCATTCACCTGATGATGGACGGTGAAAAGAAAGCGGCAGAGCTGCTGGGTATTCCATACGAGAAAGTGACGCAAGGCGGCCTCTTCCCCATCGCTTACACCGTTGGCACCGAATTTAAGCCGGCGCAACGCCTACCACTAGAAAAAGTCCTTCATTGGGACAAGTGGTAATTCGTTAGCAATTAACTATTCGACAAGCCGCAACCCGGTCGGCGCAATCGATGCGGGAACCGAAGGCAGATCGACTACGAAATTGGTGCGATGCCCGGGAAACACATGATGCGAAACCAACACCGCTTTGCCGCTGTCGTCCTTGGTGACGCGATCACAGCGCAAAATCGGTGAGCCAACAGGAATTTCAAGCAGTTGCGATTCTTCGGAAGTAGCGGAATCTGCACCAATGGTTTGCGTTGCGCCACCAAGATGAATTTTTAGCAGGTTATAAAACGATGACGTCTCCACATCGTGTCGAGACAAGTGTTTGCCAAGCTCGAACGGGCACCACACCGTGACAACCGCGAATGGTTCGTTGCCGGCCATATTCACTCGCTTCACACGCAGTACCTGTTCGCTGCCCAACACCTTGGACACCCTTTTCGTTGCCTTTTCAAAAGCGAAGTCAATAATTCTTCGCGAAGGTTCGAGACCACTCGCCTGCATCTGTTCTTCAATAGTTCCCAACCTCCCGAGCGTCTGTGAAACAGGGTCGCTCGAAACAAACCAACCAAAACCCTGCCGTGCCGAAACCAAACCTTCATCGCGAAGCACTTCAAGTGCTCGTCGAACAGTGACGCGACTAACACCGAATTCGCGAGAGAGATCGGATTCGCTTGGCAACAATCGACCCGCGGTAAATTGACCAGCGCTCACTCGATCGCGAAGTTCGGATGCGATGTCGTGATATCGGATGCTACGCACTTGTACTATACTTGTATACAACGCTTGCAAATGCAAGCCCAGAAACGTTTAGGAGTAGCCATGGTCGCAAGCGCTGGAACCCCAATCGAACTCGTCAACGGCGTGTATCGCTCCCTCCCCGCAAATGTTGCCCTCGGGCGTAAACGCCTTGGTCGAAACTTGACACTGACCGAAAAGATTTTGATCAACCACCTCAGCAACCCAGAGACACAAGACATGGATCGCGGACGCAGTTACGCCGACTTCGCGCCAGACCGTGTTGCTATGCAGGATGCAACCGCCCAGATGGCCTTGCTGCAATTCATGACTGCAGGCCTCCCCACCACCGCCGTTCCCTCCACGGTGCATTGCGACCACCTCATCCTTGCCAAAGTCGGTGCGCGAATTGATATGGGTGTTGCCATCGACACCAACAAAGAGGTGTACGACTTCTTGCAAAGTGTCTCCGCAAAATATGGCATCGGTTTCTGGGGGCCGGGTAGCGGAATCATTCACCAAGTGGTGCTCGAGCACTACGCGTTTCCCGGCGGAATGATGATTGGCACCGACAGCCACACACCAAATGCCGGCGGACTTGGCATGGTCGCAATCGGAGTCGGTGGAGCAGACGCTGTGGATGTGATGACCGGTTTCTCATTCAACGTGAGATGGCCAAAAGTTATTGGAGTGAAGTTGACTGGCACACTTTCTGGTTGGTCAAGCCCGAAAGACGTCATTCTTGAAGTGGCTCGAGTACTGACCGTTGAAGGCGGCACCGGCGCAATCGTCGAATACTTCGGCGAGGGCGCTGACAGCATCTCGGCCACTGGCAAAGCAACCATTTGCAACATGGGTGCCGAAATTGGCGCAACATGTTCCGTGTTTCCATACGACTCGCACATCGCGCAGTATTTGCAAGCAACGGGGCGTGCCGATATCGCCGCCGCCGCTGATGCCGTTCGCGAACATCTGCGACCAGACGATGGAGCCCAATACGACAGCGTCATCGAGATAGATCTCAGCGCGCTAAAGCCGCTCATCAATGGCCCTCACTCTCCAGACCGCGCGCACAAAATCGGCGACGCAATCGAGCAGGCCGCAAAAGAAAACGGTTGGCCGCTCGAGATTTCTTCGGCGCTTATCGGAAGCTGCACCAACTCCTCGTATGAAGACATCACCCGAGCTGCATCTGTTGCCAGGCAGGCGAAGGCGCATGGGCTGAAGAGCAAAGTTGAACTACTGATTACTCCCGGCTCCGAGCAAATTCGCGCAACGATCGAGCGAGATGGCCTGCTTGCCGATCTAGAAGCAATTGGTGCAACCGTTCTTGCAAATGCTTGTGGACCATGCATCGGTCAATGGGAACGCTCGAAGGAAGTAACAGACAAACCGAACACCATCGTTAACTCGTTCAACCGAAACTTTCCAAAGCGCAACGACGGCTCTGCTAACACCCTCAGTTTCGTCACAAGCCCAGACACTGTTATCGCACTTGCGCTTGCAGGCCGCCTCGACTTCGACCCAACCACCGACACCATCCAAGCGCCCGATGGTACGCAGGTAAAACTTGAAGCCCCACACGGCGAAGTACTTCCTTCCAATGGATACGACGCGGGCAACAACACGTTTATCGCGCCACCAGCAGACGGTTCATCCATTGCGATAAGCGTCGACCCAACCAGTGATCGCTTGCAGTTGCTTCAACCATTCTCTGCATGGAACGGCAAAAACTTCGTGGATTTGCCCGTGCTCATGAAAGCAAAAGGCAAGTGCACGACCGACCACATTTCCGCCGCCGGCAAATGGCTGAAGTATCGCGGACATCTGGAGAACATCTCGGGCAACCTGTTTATTGGTGCCGTAAATGCATTCAACGATGCAGTTGGCGAAGGACGCGACATCATCGATGGACAAACACGTTCGTATCCAGACATTGCGAAGGCCTGGGGAAACAAGAGCATTCAATGGGCTGCCATTGGCGATCAGAACTACGGCGAGGGTTCTAGTCGTGAACACGCAGCGATGGAACCGCGTTTCCGCGGTGCTGCCGCAATTTTTGCTCGATCGTTTGCGCGCATCCACGAGACAAACTTGAAGAAGCAAGGCGTCGTCCCCCTCACGTTTGCAGACCCCAACACTTACGAAAAGATTGGCGAGCTCGACACAATTTCCGTGCTTGGGCTACCTCCCGTCCCAGATAAACCGCTGCAGTGCTCCATCAACAAACCAAACGGCGAGAAAATTGCATTTGAGGCACTGCACACCTTCAGCGATGAACAGGTTGAGTGGTTCAAGGCAGGCAGCGCACTCAATATCGTTCGCAAAAAAGTCGAACAGCAAAACAAGTAACGTTCTCCTTTATGGCCGACCTTGCAATCATTGTCAGCATCATGCTGGGCTACACCCTGCTTGCCGGCGCCCTTGCGATATTTGCAATTCGGCGCCCACCCAAAGGCCTGTTCACCAGAATGTTGATCATGGTGCTTCTCTTGCCGGCGTTGTACCTCAGTTTTCGATTGCTCATCGTGGTCTCGCCGCTATTCATGAAAATTGTGTTCGGCGCAATTGGTGTTTCGTGCGTGCTCGCGATCCGTAGCTTGATTCGCAAACCTCGCCTTGGCTAGTCGGTACCCGGCCTTCGCCCTGTCTCTGCTCGAGGATCACCCTTGTAGCTAGACGGATACGTGCGAACTAACTCTTCGTCGGTTGGCTCGTAAGCGACCCGACCTTCCTGTGGCAGGAGCAAACTGATTTCGCCCATGATTCGTGCGGTGTTCAAATCAGGATCATCGCTTTCTAATTGCATCGGTTTGCCAACCACCACTTGCACGTCTGGCGGGCTCGTGATTTGCAGAATGTTTGGGTAGCGAGCGTTTCGCGGCCACACCTTCTCGGTGCCCCACAAACCGATAGGCACGACAGTCGCATTAGCCATTCGTGCCAACTTTGCCGCCCCCCACCTTCCGCGCAGCTGCGGGTTGAAGAATGCTGGTCCGCGAGGGATCGTCCCTTGCGGCATAATCGCCACCATCTCGCCAGCAGAAAGTGCGTCCGCCGCATGAGTAAGTGGTTCGTCGCTGCCAGACGCACGATCCACCCGAATGCCTCCGAGCATCGAGGCAAGTTGCCCAATCAGCGGAGCATCAAAAACTTCTTTCTTGCCAAGAAACCGGACTGTTCGACCGCTCTTTGCAACAGTGAGCGCCACAGCGAACACGTCGAAGTAACTGCGATGGTTGGCAACGAGCACTACTGGGCCTGTTGCTGGAATATTCTCTACTCCGGTAAATGAAAATTTGACGAATGGAAAAACTTCTGGTCGTGCGAAGAGCAGACCAACTTTTTGAATGTCTGACGTCTGCAGAGGTGGCTTCGCTTGCGCATCGGGATTGTCAAAACTGACAATTGGCCATCTGCGAGCAGCGGCCATCACCGTCAGTCGAGCGTCCGGGTTCACCACTTGGGGGAAGCCAACTGCATTCAATAGAGGCTCGTCATACACACTGTCGGAATATGCGTAACTTTCGGAGAGCGAAATGTGGTGTTGACTACACCATGTGCGCACCGCGGCCAATTTGCCTGCAGACCATGTGAAAGGACCGTCAAGCTCCCCCGTGTACAAACCTTGTTCGTCTACAGCGAAACGTGTTGCGACCACGTCATCGAAACCCATTCGACGTGCAAAGGTTGCAATCACGTCGTTAGGTGTTGTCGTTGCCAGCACAACTTTTCTTCCGGCTTCACGATGACTGCTAATGACGGATGCGGCCAACGGTCGTACAAGTTGCAACAAATCGTCGCATGCGTTGTGCGCTGCTGCAACAACATCGTGTCGCGCCTTTCCTTTCATCACTGCCGCACCCTGACGCGCGAGCAACATCGAGGGAAGATTTTCGCCAACTGCGTTAAAAATTCGGTACAGCGCATCTTCACCTGGAAGCCGCGTTGCAGAAACGACTCCGGCGTTGCGTAACGCCGCACTGATAATTGGTCCCGATGCGCCCGACAACAACGTGCGATCTAAATCGATGAACGCTGCCCCATTCGTTACCGATGTAGTGCTCACACTGGCAGGCTATTGACTGGCGTCCGTCGCCACCCGGGAAATGGGAAAGGCCCCACATTGCTGCGGGGCCTCTCAACCGAGAATCCTTGTGGCTGGGGGAGCCACTTGGGGATTCAGTCGGGTGAAACCTGGGGGAGGTCTCACCGCGATATGTATCCAGTATGCCCTACCCGTGGGTAAGCGCGCAAGGCGAACGCCAAGATAGCCACCATCATTTTTCGTGATAGTCGTCACGGGGAACGGTTAGCCTGAGTGGATGGAAATTCGCCACCTGGAAAGCCTGATCGCTATTTCAGAACACGGCTCATTTTCCGCTGCTGCGCGAGCGCTGGGAACGGTGCAGAGCAACGTCTCGGCACACATCTCGCGGCTCGAAAAAGAACTTGGCGCGAGTTTGATCGATCGCCAAAGCGGCGAGCTCACCGAGGATGGTGTTCTGGTTGTAGAGCGAGCCCGACGGATTATTCACGAATTACAGGACATCGAAGCCGACATCCATTCAACCGATAGCGAAGTCGCGGGCGAAACACGACTTGGCTGCATCGGCACTACTGGTCGTTGGCTCATGCCGCGACTGCTCACCGCGATTCAAAAAGCACATCCGCAGGTTCGACCAATCATTCACGAAGGCAGCACATCATCCCTATTGCCACGCTTAATTGCAGGCGAACTAGACGCTGCAATAGTCCACTTCCCTATTGACGACCCCGAGTTGCAATTGGTGCCACTTTTCAGTGAAGAACTTGTGTTACTCGTGAACAATAAACACCCATGGGCAAAGCTTGAAACGATTTCTCTCGAACAACTTGCGACACAACCGCTTTTACTTGCACCGCGCAATACCGCTCTTCGCCGAATCATCGACCGAGCCGCCGGCGCACAGCGCCTTGCCTTTACCCCACAGGCCGAGATTGACGGCGTTCGCCTACTCACCTCCCTCGCATTCGAGGGTTTTGGTCCTGCGATAGTTCCTGCCACCGCCATCCCAGCGTGGATCAAAGGCGATTTCACTCGGGTGTCAATCCCGCAGTTGCCACGCCGGGTAGTTGGATGGGCGTCGCGCAAACGACCAGTCCCGAACAAGCCCACTCGCGCGGCTCTTGAAATCGCAAAGCAGGTTGTTGCCAAAACAGGCGATCGCCAACCGGGAGTCAACACCTCTTTGACTACTACCCCACTCGTCTAATCTCTAGACGTGTCAGGAGTTACCGATTCTCCTCTTCAAACGGGAGTCCATCTACAACGCTCGGTCCAAGGCGCCGCAAAAGCCGAAGTTCGATTTCTCACCACGTGCGAACGAACAGTGGTGTGGGTGGATATTGATCCCTCGTACCACCGTGGCGCACTTTCGGCTGAAGCATCTGGAGTGATTGCGAACGCCGCTACAACCGCTCTCAATCAACGAATCCCACTTGTGTTGGCAATGGCCTCCTCCGGCGCAGACATTCTTGGAGGTATTGCCGCCCTTCACGGTTGGGGGCAGGCTGCGCGCACAATTGCACATTGCTCGGGCGTGGTTCCAACTTTCACCATTGTCACAGGCCCCGCCGTTTCTGGCCCCGCACTCCTTATCGGCCTGAGCGACTTCGTCATCATGACTGCCGACTCGTATGCATTTGTGAGCGGCCCAACAATGGTTGCCGAATTCACTGGGATTATGATGACGAATGAGCAGTTAGGCGGAACCGATGCGCATGCCAAGCAAAGCGGCGTCGCAAGCATGGTGGTTTCCGACTACGAGTCGGCTGTTTCTTCGCTCGAGCATCTTTTGACTTACATCCCCAACAACGTTGATGAACTTGCACCACCGATTCACACCGACGATGCTTCCGACCGCCTGGTGCCCGAGGCAGGCGCCGCCATTCCAGACACTGCCACCGGAAGTTACGACGTACGCACCGTAATTAAGGCCATTGCGGACGACGGCGAGATGTTTGAACTGCGCGAGCGTTGGGCCGCCAATGTGATTACCGCCTTCATCACCATCGACGGCGAGTCGGTTGGAGTCGTTGCCAATCAACCGATGATCCTTGCGGGAACGCTAGATATTCCTGCGTCGCAAAAAGCTGCACGGTTTGTGTCGTTTTGCGATGCATTCAACATTCCATTGCTGACACTCGTTGACACACCTGGTTTTTATCCCGGAAAAGACTTGGAGTGGCGTGGAATGATTCGCCACGGCGGCCAACTGGTGTTCGCCTATGCGCGAGCGACAGTGCCCCGGGTGTGCGTTATCTTGCGAAAGAGTTACGGCGGCGCCTACATCGTGATGGACTCAAAAAAGATGGGCAACGACTTGTGCCTGGCGTGGCCAACAGCCGAGCTGGCCGTGATGGGTGCAGGGCAGGCTGCAGCCATATTGCAGCGCCGGGCAACCCCAGAGGAACGATCAGCCTTCGAAGCCGACTACTCGGAGCGCCTCCTCAACCCATACGTGGCCGCTGAGCGTGGCTACGTCGACGCGGTAATTAACCCCGAGGAAACTCGGCGTGAAGTATCGGCAGCCTTGGTCATGCTGCGCGATAAACGCGAGAGACTTGCGCCACGCAAGCACGACAACACCCCGCTGTAAAGGGTCAAACCCCTACACTGTTTGCGGGGAGAGGAAGCTTCCCAACACATAACGAAGGGAATCAAGATGGCTGAAACAATCACCATCATCGATGACCGAACAGGCAAAAAAGTGACTGTTCCGGTTACCGACGGCGTCTTTGCATCTACGGCACTGCGCGAACTCGACCCCAACCTACGCATGTACGACCCGGCGTTTTTGTCCACCGCGGCTTGTCAATCGTCGATCACTTATCTGGATGGCGAAAAAGGAATTCTCCGCTATCGCGGATATCCCATCGAACAGCTAGCCGAGAAATCGACGTTCCTTGAAGTTGCCTACCTACTTCTCAATGGCGAGTTACCCGATAACGACCAGTTCGCTAAGTGGGATTACGACGTCACCCACCACACGATGATTCACGAGAACATGCGAAAGCGGTTCGTCGATGGGTTCCACTACGACGCTCACCCAATGGGCATGTTCATATCGGCAATTGCTGCACTCGGAACGTTTTACGACGACGCGCAAGACGTTTTTGATACCGACAACCTAAACAAGCAAATTTTGCGACTTGTAGCAAAAGTACCGACGATCGCTGCGATGACGTATCGCTTCTCGTCTGGCCTTCCATTTGTGTTGCCAAACAATTCAATGTCATACGCCACCAACTTTTTGAACATGATGTATCGCATTGGTGACGACTACGAAGTCGACCCAGTTTTGGCTCGTGCAATGGATGTGCTGTTTATATTGCATGCCGACCACGAGCAAAACTGCGGAACAACCGCGATGCGCGTTGTAGCAAGCGCAAACTCCGACCCATACTCGGCAACAGCAGCAGCCGCATCGGCCCTGTATGGCCCATTGCATGGTGGAGCCAACGAAGCAGTAGTGCGAATGCTCACCGAGATTGGTGACGTGAAGAACATTCCCGCATTCATTGAAAGCGTCAAGCGCGGCGAAGGAAAACTGATGGGCTTTGGCCATCGTGTGTACAAAAACTTTGACCCTCGCGCAACCATCATCAAGAAATCGGCATACGAGGTGTTCGAGATAACCGGCACCAATCCTCTGCTCGATGTGGCCTTGAAACTGGAAGAAGTGGCACTAAACGACGAGTACTTTGCCTCGCGCAGGCTGTATCCCAACGTCGACTTCTACTCTGGCCTCATTTACCAAGCGCTTGGTTTCCCCGTCAGCATGTTTACCGTCTTGTTTGCAATACCTCGCACGGTCGGCTGGTTGGCACATATGTCCGAATTGCTGCGCGACGACGAACAGAAGATCAGTCGTCCCCGCCAGTGGTACACGGGTGTCGACGAGCGCAATTACACAGATATCAAAAAGCGCTAAGCGCCGATATCAATAACAATTTTGCCAATGTTGGCGTTTGACTCCATGTAAGCATGCGCTGCGGCTATCTCCGAAAACGGATATCGCCTGTCAATAATCGGCTTCAATTGACCAGAATCAAACAATGGAAGCACTTCGCTTGCGAATCTTTGGCTGATTGCAATCTTTTCCTCAATCGGCCTTGCCCTCAGCACTGTGCCGGAGAGCTTCGCTCGCTTGCCAAGCATCGCAGCCAAGTTGAACGGCGTGTTTCCACCCCCCATGACACCCACCTGCACTATGTGGCCCTTCAGTGCAAGTGACTTCACATTTCGATCTAGATAGTCGCCGCCGATCACATCAAGAACGACGTCCACGCCTTTGCCACCTGTTGCTTTATGCACTTCTTCTGCAAAATCTGCAGTCGAATAGTCGATGACAATATCTGCCCCTAAAGACTTAACCGCAGCCACTTTCCCGGTCGAACACGTGGCAATTACGCGAGCACCAAGCGCCTTACATAGCTGCACTGCTGCGGTGCCAACACCCGAAGCAGCCGCGTGCACAAGCGCCCATCGTCCACTAGTAAGGCCGCCCTGTACAACGAGTGCATCCCATGCGGTGATAAACACTTCCGGAATAGCAGCAGCGTCTGCGAGTGAAACCGTATTTGGGATGCGCATTGCTTGTCGTTCGTGGATGACCAGTTGCTGCGCGTAGGACCCACCGCTCACAATGCCCATCACTTCGTCGCCCACTTGCAAAGCACGCACCCGTGCTCCCACCGAACGCACTACACCCGAAAACTCCATGCCCGGAACATCAAATTGATCTGGAAACGGGTTTGGGTAAAAACCCAAGCGCTGCAGCAAGTCGGCACGATTCAGGCTGGTTGCCCTAACCTCGACCAACGCTTCTTCAGAACCATGTGTTGGAGCAACAATCTCTTCGAATGTCAGAACTTCGGTGCCACCATGACCCCTGAGCACCACCGCACGCATTGTCGACATTTACGCCATTGTCTTTTGCAGACGACGATCAAGTGTCTCGAGGAATTCCTCTGTGGTCTGCCATGGTGCGCTTTTTCCACCGACGAGTAGCGACAAGTCCTTTGTCATCTCCCCCGCCTCAACAGCTTCGACACATACTCGCTCTACTTTTTGCGCGAAATCAATAAGTGCAGGCGTGTTGTCCAATTTGCCGCGGTGCTCTAAACCGCGCGTCCACGCAAATATGGATGCGATCGGGTTGGTGGAAGTCTTTTTGCCTGCCTGATGATCGCGGTAGTGACGTGTCACGGTTCCGTGTGCAGCTTCCGATTCAAGAACACGACCATCCGGTGTGGCGAGAACTGATGTCATCAGCCCGAGCGAACCAAAGCCCTGCGCAACGATGTCGGATTGCACGTCACCGTCATAGTTCTTGCAGGCCCAAACGTACCCGCCTTCCCAACGAATCATGCATGCAACCATGTCGTCGATAAGACGGTGCTCGTAGGTGAGGCCGGCCTTATCGAACTGTTCCTTAAATTCTTGATTGAACACTTCTTCGAACAGATCCTTAAACCGGCCGTCGTATGCCTTCAAGATGGTGTTCTTCGTGCTGAGAAACAATGGGTAATTTCGTTGCAGCGAATAATTCATTGTTGCGCGAGCAAAGTTGCGAATTGATTCGTCAAAGTTGTACATCCCCATGACAACACCGGAGCCAGTGAAGTCGGCAACTTTCATTTCGATCGGTTTGCTGCCATCTTTTGGTACGTATGTCATCGTGACAGTCCCTTCGCCGGGAACGCGGAAGTCTGTTGCCTTGTATTGATCGCCGTGCGCGTGACGACCAATGACAATTGGTTTGGTCCAACCCGGCACAAGTTTGGGAATGTTTTTGCAAATAATCGGTTCGCGGAAGACGACGCCGTCGAGAATGTTGCGGATAGTGCCGTTTGGCGACTTCCACATCTGTTTCAAATTGAACTCTTTTACGCGTGCCTCATCGGGCGTGATGGTTGCGCACTTCACGCCAACACCATGCTTTAAAATTGCATTTGCTGAATCGATCGTCACTTGATCGTTTGTTGCATCCCGGTGTTCAATGCTCAAGTCGTAATAATCTAAATTGATATCCAAGTACGGCAGGATCAGACGATCCTTAATAAAGCTCCACATGATGCGAGTCATTTCATCGCCATCAAGCTCGACTACCGGATTGAGTACTTTAATTTTTCCAGCCATGAGGGGGCTCCAGCCTGTTCGTCCGGTTTCCCGGAACTTGTATCTGACTTGTACACAATACCCCAACAGCGCGCTGGCTGAGGCCCGAAAGGCCCCGCGCCCCTACTCTCTCCCTATGGATTTTGCGTGGTCTGCCGATCATTTGGCTTTGAGGGCGCGCGCTCGAGATGTAGCCCGCGTGGCAGTCGAAAAGTATGGACGCTTTAACGACACGTGGATGAATGGATACAGCAAGGAGTTTTCCGAGGAACTCGCGATGCACGGTTGGATCGGGATGACGTGGCCAACCGAATTTGGTGGCGGAGGCCGCCCACCGATCGAGCGACTTATCGTTGCCGAAGAAATGATTGCCGCCGGCGCACCGATTGCCGCCTCTTGGTTTGCCGACCGCCAGATGGGGCCTGCACTCATTGCGTACGGAACGAAAGAGCAGCAAGAGGAGTTTTTGCCAAACATGCTTGCCGGCAAGACCACGTGGTGCATCGGCATGAGCGAACCCAATGCGGGCAGCGATTTGGCATCGCTCAAAACATTTGCCGCCGATGACGGCGACGAATGGGTGATCAACGGACAAAAAATTTGGACGAGCTTCGGCGAAGTCGCCGATTACTGCTATCTCATCTGTCGAACCAGCAACGACGGCCCTCCTCATGCAGGCATAAGCGAAATCATCGTTCCCATGAACACGCCAGGCATCGACGTTCGCCCTATTCAAGACATGACCACCAATCGTCACTTCTGTGAAGTTTTCTATACCGATGTGCGGGTGCCAAAAGCCAATCTTGTAGGCAAGCAAGGTGGCGCGTTTGCGCAAACCATGCGCCAACTTGAACACGAACGTGGCGGAATTGATCGACTGGTATCGAACAAGGCGTTGTACGACATGGCGGTGCTGCAAGCCGATACGTCCAATCCATTGGTACGACAAGAAATTGCTCGCATCGAAATTGGTTACCGAGTGGGAAGAATTTTGGTTATTCGTGAAGTGCTGAAGCAGGCGCCGGCCGGGTTCTCTGCGGCAACAAAATGCTTCTGCACAGAATTAGAGGCCAGAATTTCGGACTTCGTGTTTACCACCCTTGGTATGCAGGCAACGCTGTGGGATGACGTGACCCAGGGCCTCGCGTATGCGCCCGGTTACACCATCATGGGCGGAACCTCAAACGTGATGCGCAACATCATTGGCGAACGAGTACTTGGTCTTCCCAAGGAGCCCCAGCCAAGAAACTAAGGTTGTTGCATGCACCCAATCAAACTTTCCACCAAGGTGATTGACAGCGGCATCGTAGATCAGCCACTCAACCGCGTAAACAATGAAATAACTGAACTTGCCGACAACTTGGCAATCGTTGAGAGTTTTAGCCACAGCGTGGTGTGGGACACGGGCGATGGACTGATGTGTTTTGATGCCTCCGGCGCTGGCAGCGGCGAAGCAGTTGTGAAATCCATTCGGTCGTGGCGAAACGATCCGATCACGAGCCTGGTGTACACACACGGACATGCAGACCACGTTGGTGGCAGTATTGCGTTTGCCAATGACGCGAAGTTGCGCGGCGCGCCAAACCCGCATGTGATCGGGCACGAAAACGTGACAAAGCGGATGGATCGATACAGCGCTACCAATGATTTAAATCTCCGCATTAACCGCCGACAGTTTGGCGGAATCAAATCCGACATGAAGCCAAACTCGGGGAACATGCGCGAAGCGCTTGCGCTGGACGAGGGCGCTCAATACTTCATTCCACCCGCAACTCTGCGCCCCGACCAATCGTTCGTTGATCAACTGACGATCAAGGCTGGCGACACCACCGTTGAGTTTCATCACGCCCGCGGAGAAACCGACGATCATCTTTGGGGATGGATACCCGAAAAGAAGTGGATCTTCACCGGAGACTTCGTGATCTGGAATTACCCCAACGCGGGCAACCCGCAAAAAGTTCAGCGCTATGCGCTCGAATGGGCGCAGGCGCTTCGGCGCATGATTGACCAAGGGCCAGAGCTGCTTCTTCCAGCACACGGCCTGCCAATCGAAGGCAAGCAGCGGATCGCAACGGTTCTTGATGACATTGCCACCTCGCTTGAGACATTGGTTTCGCAAGTTATTCAAATGATGAACAATGGCGAGACACTCGACAGCATCATTCACTCGGTAAAAGTACCGCAGCACATTCTCGACAAGCCATATATGCGTCCGTTCTACGACGAACCCGAGTTTGTTGTGCGAAATATCTGGCGCCTGTACGGAGGTTGGTGGGACGGCGCGGCTTCACGCCTAAAGCCCTCGCCCGATGCTGTGTTGGCAACGGAACTCTCACAATTGGCAGGCGGCCCTCAGGTGCTTATCGAACGCGCGCTCGAACTTGTAGAGACGAACATCCGTCTTGCTTGCCACTTAGCCGACCTCGCAGGTTGGGCTGCTCCAGAAGACCCAGGTATTCACGCGAGCAGGGCTGCCGTCTACGACCAGCGACGCAAAGGCGAACTTTCACTGATGAGCAAAGGCATTTTCAAGGCGGCCTCACGCGAGTCGGAAGCCGTGGTTAAAGCAGCCGAAATTAAATAGTGGGCGCGACGGGGCTCGAACCCGGGACCTCCACCATGTCGAGGTGGCGCTCTACCAACTGAGCTACACGCCCTAAAGCGATTTTAGCCTACCCCGAGTTTTCGGAAATGCGAAGTCGCAGGCTCACTTCATTAGCCATTAATCGACCAGCCCTCGTGAGCACCCACCGATCGCCGCGAGGAGCAATGAGCGCTTCCAGCAGTTCTTGATCTTCTGCAGAAAAAGAGTTTGCAGGCACGCCATCACGAACTCGAATGAGAAGTTGAAGGGCTTCGAGCCTTCGCGTGGAGTCGTCCAACGTTTCACTGGATGACTCCGGAGTTTGGCCTGCGTCGACCATCTCGATGTATCGATCTGGGGTTCGAACATTCCACCAACGACGACCATCCATGTGGGCATGCGCTGCGCATCCGAAACCGTCGTAATTACCTTGCAGCCAATACAGATAGTTGTGGACGCACTCGTGGCCAGGTTTGGACCAATTGGAGATCTCGTAGTTTTCTAGCCCGTTGTCGTTAAAGAGTTGGTCGACCAACTCATATTTGTCGGCCTGATCGTCGTTGTCTGGATGACGGTCGGTCTGCGAAGCCAATGGTGTGTTGGCTTCCACAGTTAGACCGTAAGCAGAAACGTGCGGTGGGTCGAGCGCAACCACATCACGAACCGTTGTGCGCCAATCGTCCAACGACTCGCCTGCTGCGCCATAAATGATGTCGAGGTTGAAGGTAGAGAAGCCCGCCTCTCGGACGTAGGCAACCGAACGCCGAACATTTTCCGGGTCGTGTGTGCGCCCCAAGGACGCAAGTACATGAGGGACTGTTGATTGCACGCCGATCGAGATTCGATTCACGCCACCTGCCAGGTACTCCCTCATCATCGGCAAAGTGATGTTGTCGGGATTGCACTCCACTGTCACTTCTGCGCCGTGCGCAAGCGGAATTGTTTTCAATACCGCCATCAACTCCTCGGCAGGAACCATGCTTGGCGTGCCACCACCCACAAAGACCGATGTCGCAGGTGGCATTCCTTCAACCACTCTTCGAGCAATGTGTTGCGATAGTGATTTCAAATATGTGCTGGTGAGGTGATGCCTATCGGTGAAGGTGGCAAATGCGCAATAGTCGCACCGCTTTGAACAAAAAGGGATGTGCACATACACGCCGTGTGCGTTAGCAGCGAGTTGCATCGTTCTACGTTGTTGGCGGAACGAATAGCAAGTCGAGTTCGGCAAGCTTTGCTCCTACTTCGTCCACGCTGACATCGAGCATGACAGCGATTGCGCGCGTGTC
>CAMDJX010000003.1 GCA_945900735.1 Acidimicrobium ferrooxidans DSM 10331
GGAACCAAGGTCAGAGTGATCGACCGTCATGTCAAGCTTTTTGCCGATGGTGCAATCATTTCGCAATTGATGCAGATGAAGGATCCATATCTTGACCACGAGGGCAAGCCAGATGCAGATCATCATGGTCAATGGCTGATGGAGCCCGATCAACTAAAACTTGTTTTTGACACATATTGGGATGCCGAATGGCAGATACATATTCACGTCAATGGAGACCTTGGTCTTGAAGTTCTTCTCGACATCATTGACGAAGCACAACGCCGCAAGCCAAGAAACGATCACCGCACAGTCATCGTGCACTTTGCAAACTCAACAGAGAAGCAAGTGGAGAGAATTGCGAGTCTTGGTGCAATCGTGTCCGCGAATCCGTACTATCCCGTTGGATTTGCCGACAAGTACAGCGCATGGGGTCTCGGCCCAGAGCGGGCTGATGCGATGGTGCGCTCTGCATCTGTGCTTCGACGAGGTATTCCACTTTCGTTTCATTCTGATCTCCCGATGTGTCCAAGTGACCCAATGTTGATGGCGTCATTTGCCGTGAATCGAACCACGCCAGCTGGACGCATTGCAGGCCCCGACCAAAGAATTGGAGTGCATGACGCACTGCGGGCGGTGACGATTGAGGCCGCTTATTCGTGGCGTCGCGAACATGAACTCGGAAGCATTGAAGTAGGCAAGATTGCAAATTTGACGGCACTCGACTCAGACCCATACGAATGCGACCCGAGGTTGATCGGCAAGATTCCCATCAGGACGACAGTGTTTGATGGCAAAGTTTTTGATGTGCCGCCAGAGTTCGTTGTGCGGAGAAGTAGTTTTGCCGGTCTTGTATCTCGCGATTTGAGTGGAACTAGATCTCACGATGCGAACGAGCACGGGTGTGCTTGTGAGGTGGCTGGTTTCTTCGCGACGTATGTCTCAACGTGTGCATGGGCTGCTTAGCTCAGTGTCTTTGAGTTTCCTGAATCTCGGTGATTCGGGCCTTTGCCATTGAGCGCAGCAGAGGACCATCAACTTTCCAGTCAAGAGGCACGATAAATGTGTGCTTATTCATTTCGTAACCCGAAAGCTTCTTTAGGTGCTTCTCAAGAACCTCTGTACTAAAGGTGTTCAAGGTGAGATGGTTTTTTGACAGGGATGCACCAAGCACGTAGCCCTTGCCCATGCGGAGCATGGGTTGGTTCCATGCCATCACTAGTTCTAGGTCACTGTTCATTTCTGTGACAGCGGCAAATATGGCTTTCATGGTCGCCCTCGTTTTTGGTTCGAGCCCTTTGAAGTACTCAGCAGGAGTATCAAACTTCTTCGAAGATGTTGATCCACGTGCGTACATGACCAATGCATTTGCGTGCGCTTGGCTGAAACCGTAATTCTCCTTGAGATATGCAATCTGCTCGGGATACTTCGTTGTTTCAAGTTCTTTCAGGCGAGTGATCCAAAAAGACACTTTTTCGCCGTGCTTTTTCTCGATTGCGGGAAAAAACTTGCTTCGATCACCATCTATAGACGCCACAGTTCGATAATACTTCTTGTATGCGAAATGTGCTTCCAGACTTGGCTACGCAGACACCACTGTGGCTGGCGTTGCTCACCGTTGGCGTCAATGCAATTGTCGGAGCATTACGGGCATCATCCGACGATGAGCACCACTGGGACATCGTTGGCCTTTCGACGTTTGCTGTACTCATGGGTTTGGGTGGGGGATTTATCAGGGACATCCTGGTGGGTAATACTCCGGTGGAGAGTTTGCGAACGCCTTGGTATTTAGTGACTGTTGTTGTCGGTATTGGGCTTGTGTTGTTGTTCGGTCGCCGAATCGCTGGTGCCCAAAAGTTGGTTGCACTGCTGAATTCGGTTGCACTCGGACTGTTCGCGATTACCGGCACCGCCTATGCGCTTCGTGCCGACCTGCCAATCATCTCGGCAATTTTTGTTGGTGTTGTTTCTGCCGTTGGTGGTGGGGTGCTCGTGTCGGTGATCAAAGACGAGGTTCCCGAGATATTGCTAACGAGTGCACCGAACGCAACATTGGCGCTGGCTGTAAGCGGCGTTTATGCGGCAACCGATGTGTGGGAGTCTCAAGCGGCCGGGGTTGCTGGAATCACGACGGCCATCGTTGCGAACTTCTTGGCACATCGTTTTGGTCTTCGCACACGTAGAGCAACGAATCCGTCAGCCGTCTTACTCACTCGGAAGGAACCGAGAAATCCGACAGAGTAAATCAACCTCTCAAACTATTTGTTGAGGTGCTCTTTGATCTTTGCGAGTGAAGGGTTTGTCATCGAGGTTCCGTCGGTGAACACCAATGTAGGGACAGTCTGATTGCCGTTATTGACGCGTTCTACAAGTGCGGCCGATTCGGCATCGTGTTCGATATCAACTTCCGTGAAGGCAATGCCTTCTTTGTCGAGGTCGTACTTAAGGCGCTTGCAGTATCCGCACCATTGTGTTGAATACATCGTGAACGTGTTTGTTGCCATAACCCAATCTTAGGATGGCGACGACGTCAACGTATTAAGCGGCGAGTGTGCCAGCGAACACCTGCCATGCCAATAGCGACTTGGCAACGAGACTCAACACGATGTATGCCTTCTCGCCGTGCAAGTAGTTGGCCCACTTTCCCTGCGCCTTGTATTGCTTCCACTGCACGATGGCAAAGCAATTGAACAAGAGGAAAAGGGAGATGATGATGCCGTACACGAAGCCGGGAGTGCTGGCCTCTGGCGGACCTTTTGGTGAAAAAAGATTGATTGTGATGACTAGCCATGGAATTGCGCCTGCAAGACAGCCGAACCAGAACGGCAGCATGTCGCGATTTCCTGGAGTGGTGTATTTCTCTTGCAACCAACCAAAAAGAATCATGCATACATTGACCGCAAATACGGCAAGTAGCGCGATGTAGTCGGCAGTGCCGTTTAGTTGCATGATGACGATGATCATGATGGACGACGACAGCGAGTACTCGACCCAACGAAATACGTTGATGTGCTTCTTTAGGCCGTTCGAGTACTTAGAAAACATTGCGGGTGAGCTGATGAAGAAGTGGAAAAATGCTGAAAGTGCCAGAAACGCTGCAACCATCAGGCTGATATTGAGATTGAACAAATTGATTGCCTCAGTGAACTTGCCGGTGCCTGGTGCGTCGGTGAGATATGTGGCAGTGACAGGAAGCGACGCATCGTTGGACAGCAAAACGATGCCGATCAATGAAAGTAGGTGCAGCGCACCAGCCATGATGTTCAATTTTCGAAGTCGGGCAATCTCTAAGTCCATCGTGTGCTCCTTGGTTCGGTGCTTGTAGTGAGTCTTACACGCAATAGAGTTTGGTGGATGGATGTTTCAGCAGCAGTAAATAAGCGAAGCTCGATTCGTCAGTTTCGTCCCGACTCGGTCTCTGATGACGTGTTGCGCGGGTTACTTGCAGATGCTTCGCGAGCGCCAAGTGGCGGCAACCTACAGCCGTGGCGCATTTATGTAGTTAATGGCAACTCGATGAACAAGTTGCGCGAGTTTTTGCCCACGCAGCCACCGCTTGATGAGCCTGAATACGACATTTATCCGAAAGGTTTATCGGAGCCTTACCGCACTAATCGTTTCGGCATTGGTGAACAGATGTATGCCACCTTGGGTATTGAGCGAGAAGACAAGGCTGGAAGGCAGCGCCAGTTTGCGCACAACAACGATTTCTTCGGTGCGCCAGCGGCCATTTTTTGTTACGTCGATCGTCAGATGGGCTTGCCGCAATGGTCTGACCTTGGAATGTTTTTACAGACATTTATGTTGCTTGCAGTTGAGCAAGGCCTGGCAACGTGCGCGCAGGAGTATTGGTCTGTGCGCCATATGGCAATCAGCACATTTTTGGGTACGCCAGAAAACGAAATGATGTTTTGTGGAATGTCAGTGGGTTACGCCGACGAATCGGCACTGATCAACACCTTGCGTTCTGAGCGAATGCCCCTAGAGCAGTGGGTGCGATTCGTTTAGTTGGCTAGTGCAGCTGCGATTGCTTTGGCGCCTTCAAGCAATGCGGTACGACTGGCTTCGTCGAGAACGCCGTATGCGGGCATCACCAGCTGATCGGTGAGGTCCTCAACTTTTTTCATTTTCTCGCGCACCGAGTCATCTATATGTGGTGCGTCGGCCTCGCCCCAACCAAAATTGGCAACGTCGTTTGGGCGCTTGACGTAGTGGGCTTGCTTGCTGGTGAGGCCAAGCGCGCGAATGGCGACAAGATGTGCAGAGCCGCGAAACTCGCGCAGAGTTGCCATCAGTTGCATTGCGCGGGCGGGTGCGTCTTCGGCTAGCGGTAGCGATTTGAATGCTGCATACAGCGCAAGCCCATCTGGGTCGGCAGCGGTATTTACCTTTTCTGCTGCATCGACAAAAGCCTGCAGGTTGGCTACTGCAGACAGTTTCTCTCTGCCAAGTGCGGCGGCACATTCGTAGTGTGCAAACCCAAGTTCGCGCGCAGGAACTTTTGCGGTGGCCAAGCTCCAGGCTGCATTAATGATGATGGGGTTGAAGTAACCGAACGCTGCTGCAACAACAGAGCCATCACAATCGCCAAGTGCGCCGCCTCGGCCTGCAACGTAAAACTCCATGCCCTTTAAGCCGAGTGCTTTGCCGCGGGCTGCTGTTTCGGGGTTGAAGTAATACTTCCAACCGTTGTCGTTGATGATTGGACAAACACTGGCTACGAGTTCTTCGTTGGTCATGTTGGCAGGATAGTTCGTTAGCGTTGAGCCATGCCTGTTGAACCAATGTTCCCCGAGAACCCCGAATTTCCGCTGATTCATACGCGTCGTTACGAGGTGCGTGCCTTTCGTATGGCCGATGACAGGTTTCTGCTTCGGGGTGTTGTTTGCGATGAAAAGCCTGCCGGCTTGTATGTGACTGAGGATCCGGACCCGCTGTGGCTTCACCACATGATTGTTGAGATGGAAGTGGTGTACCCAACATTTGTGATCGAGCGGGCGTACGCAAAATTTCATCAACACCCACACTTGAGTTGCACCGATATCACCGACCATTACAAGAAGCTTGAAGGCATGTCGATTGCGAGAGGCTTTAATGCCAAGGTGAAGGAACTGTTTGCTGGTTCGCGCGGGTGCACGCACATCACGGCGTTGTTGTCGGCCATGGCTCCGGTTGCCATTCAGACGGGGTGGTCGATGCGGGTGACTGCAATGAACGAAGGCGAGAGTTCGTCAAACCCAAGTGATGCTGAAAGAGAGCAGCGGGAAAAGCAACTGGCAGGAACACTGAACACTTGTCATATGTGGGATGAAGCGGGCGAACTTGCTGCACAGGTGCGAGCTGGCGAAACAATCGAGATTCCGCTTTCCGTGCGAAAACGGTTGCAGGAACTTGGCCGACCAGAAGTGTGGGGCGTGGTGTAAAACAAAAAGAGACGACCCTTTCGGATCGTCTCTTTTCACTCACCCAAAGGTTTTGAATTGTTGAAGCGAGCAGTACCGGAGCATCTGAAGAGCGTGCGGAGACTAATGATCGATCAGCTGAGTGAAGCAGAGGTGAAGGCGATTGGGTCTGCATTTGCGAAGATCGGCAAGACGTTGCGCGACGAATAGAGGCTTGCTGGTAGTTTTGCGGAATGGAAATTCGCAAATTTGTAACGTCGTGTGAAGAGATACAGGCCGAGTTGGGCGAATCAACTGGGCGCATTGTCCGAAAGGCAGTGTGCAGCGCAGTTATTGACAACCCGCTGGTGGGTAAGCGCCACAAAGATTTGACGATGCTTGAACTGATGGGCGCAGAGATTTCGGGAATTCTTGCGGAAAAGGCTCTCCGCGCACTTGGAGTAGAAGCAAGCGAGGTGACCGCATACGGAAAGGGCGCCATTGTCGGCACCGCAGGCGAAATCGAGCATGCTGCCGCACTTATTCACCCGCGCTTCGGTGCGCCTGTTCGCAAAGTGGTGATTAAGGGTGACGACATTATTCCGTCGACAAAAAAAGTTGCTGGCCCCGGTGCCTCCATCACAATTCCAATCACCAACAAAGATGACATTTGGTCGTTCAATGAAATGGACGCCATCGAAGTGTGCATTGGTGATGCACCAATGGCCCACGAAATTGTTGTCAGCGTTGCACTTGCAGTAGGTGGCAGGCCATTCGCGCGAACAACGAAGGCATCATGAGTTTCAAAGCGATTATTTTGCTGACGCGTGCAGACCGTGCGAGTCACGATGATTTTGCTCGTTGGTGGTTGCAACAGCATGCGCCGTTGGCAAAACAACTGCCAGGTTTGCGCAGGGGAGTGTTCAACCTCGTAGAGAATCCGGTCGATGGAGACCCAGACGGTGTTTCCGAGTTGTGGTTCGACTCTCAGAGTGACTTTGAGGCGGCATACGCAAGCGAAATTGGAAAGTCGGTTGTGGCAGATTCGTTGGCAAATGTTTCCGGACGACGACGCATGTTCGTTGTCGAAAACGTTATTCACTCGTAGGCGTTGCGATGAAGGGCCTGGGTCTTGTTGCCTTTTTGGCGCATGACTATGACGAAGCAACATCCTTTTTCGTCGACAAACTTGGTTTCTCGCTTGTTGAAGACACCGATATGGGTGACGGCAAGCGTTGGGTCGTCGTTTCATCGGGCGGCGGTGCCTCGTTGTTGATTGCAAAGGCTGATGGCGAAGAACAACAGGCAAGCGTGGGTAACCAGGCTGGGGGCCGGGTGGGCTTCTTTCTTACCACCGACAACTTTGAGCGCGACTACACAACATGGACTGAACGCGGCGTGAAGTTTCGCGAACTACCAAGAACCGAACCGTACGGGGTGGTTGCAGTGTTTGAGGACTTGTACGGAGCACCTTGGGATTTGATTCAACCCGCATGACCAAGTCGGTAACGGTGTTTGAGCGTTCTGCGCCGTGGATTTTTGTTGCGTTATGGAGCACCGGGTTTGTTGTTGCGCGGTACAGCACACGCCACGCTGGGCCTTTGGCGTTTCTCACCGTCAGAATGTTGTGCGCAGCTGTCTTGCTGTATGTGATTGCTTTGGTAATGAAAGCACCTCGGTTGCCTAGGGCGGCGTGGTCTACGTCGGCGATTGTTGGGGTGTGTATGCATGCCGTGTATTTGGGAGGAGTATTCATTGCCATCAAGCGCGGGCTGCCTTCGGGTTTGAGCGCGCTTATCGCAGGGCTTCATCCAGTTCTTACTTCGGTTGCGGGGCGTGTCTTGTTAAAAGAACACTTGCGTCGAAGCCAGTGGGCTGGTGTTGCGCTTGGTGTTACTGGCGTTGTTGTGGTGGTGATCGACAAATTGCGTGATGGCTTGGGTGATGTGACAAGACCAGCGCTCCTTGCGATGGTTATCTCGGTGGTTGGAATGTCGACCGGCACGCTCGTGCAACGATCTCGCGGCAAAGACATGCCACTTATTACTGGCACTGCTGCTCAATACGTTTCGTCGGGGGCAGTGCTGCTCATTGCGTCGTCGCTATTTGAGACGTGGGAGTTTCATCTGACAGGGGAGATGATCATGGCGTTGCTGTGGTCTGTATTGGTGTTGTCGCTTTCGGCGGTGATGCTGATGATGCTCTTGATATCCCGACACTCGGCTGCCCGCGTCAGCAGCCTGTTCTTTCTCACCCCCGCATTGAGCGCCATCGAGAGTGCCATTTTGTTCGGCGAGCGCCTTGGCCCCCTTGCCCTCGTAGCCCTCGTTGTTGCCTTAACTGGCGTGTGGCTGACGATGCGCAACCCGGCCACTCCGGCAACCCCGCAAGAGCTGATTGCTGACTAGCGAGGTCGGAATTCCGCGTGTTTACGGGCTCTCAACTTTATGTAATGTAAAGGCTGGTCATATATCAAAGGCCTATTACAGGGGGTTGAGTTATGTCGCTGGCAGAGCGCTTAGAACGATTGGGAACCGAGACTGCATTTGCTGTTTCGTTGGCAGCTGCTGAGTGGGGCGCAAAAGGAAATCGAATTTTTCCGTTTCACCTTGGTGATCTGAACATCGCAACTTCACAAAACATTGTTGATGCAATGAACAAAGCAATTGCCGATGGCAAGACGGGCTACTGCCCAGCTGCTGGGATACCGCAACTTCGAGAAGCACTTGCCGAAGATGTTGGCTCGCGTCGTGGCCTGCAGTTTGCGCCGAGCAATGTTGTGGTGCAGCCTGGCGGCAAACCGGTGATCACAAAATTTATTCAGGCAGTAATGAACCCCGGTGATGAAGTGCTGTATCCAAACCCGGGCTATCCGATTTATGAAAGCCAGATCGAATACTTCGGCGGAGTAGCAAAGGCGTATCGCTACTTGCCTTCAAAAACTGGTTTCGATATCGATATCGACCAGGTGAAGTCGTTGATTACCCCAAAGACAAAAGCGATTATCTATAACGATCTGCAAAACCCAATTGGTGCCGAATCGACGGATGCCGAGCGCGAGGCGATTGCCGAACTTGCGATTAGGCACAATCTCTGGGTGCTCTCGGACGAGGCGTATTTTGAAATGCGGTATTCGGGAAAGTCGAAATCCATTGCGTCGCTTCCTGGCATGCAGGAACGCACCGTCATTTTGTACACATTCTCTAAAAAGTTTGCGATGACGGGTTGGCGCTTGGGCGCTTCAATCGCACCAACAGACATTTCGAATCAAATTGCGAAGCTGAACACCAACGACGAATCGTGCACAACGCACTTTGTGCAATACGGCGGCGTCGAGGGAATTCGTGGAGATCAGTCGGCAATACCGGTGATGCTGAATACATTGCGCGACAGGCGCGACGTGGCCGTAAACATGTTGAACGCCATGCCCGGCATAAGCGTGCATTCACCAGAAGCTGCGTTCTACTTGTTCCCCGATGTCACTGGCGCAATGGAGAACAAAGGAATTAGCGACCTTGCCGAATTTGCCGAGCAAGCGTTGCACGCAACAGGTGTTTCGTTCTGCACACGCCGCCACTTCGGCCGTCCGCAAACAAACGAATCCCGTCAGTACATTCGGTTTGCCTTCTCCGGCATCAACAAAGATGAAATTGCCGAGGGCCTCGAGCTCTTTGGCAACTGGGTGGCAAAGGGATAATGGCAAAAGTTGTCGTAACGGGCAAGATCCCCGCTGTTGCTTTAGAGCGTTTGCGGGCCGAACATACTGTTGATGCGTGGGAGGATGAGTCGCTGATATCGCGCGATGAACTGCTGAGGCGTGTTGCAGGTACAGATGCGATTGTCTCGCTCTTGACCGAAAAAATTGATGCCGCACTTCTGGATGCCGCAGGTAAACAATTGCGCTCGGTTTCTAACGTTGCGGTGGGCTACAACAACATCGATGTCCCTGCTTGTCGTGAGCGAAATGTGCTGGTGACAAATACGCCGGGCGTACTCACTGAGGCCACGGCCGACATAGCGATGGCGCTCATTTTGATGTCGACACGTCGGTTGGCTGAAGGCGAGCGAGTGATACGAGCACAGCAACCTTGGCAATGGGGAATGTTCTACATGCTTGGCTCGAGCATTCAGGGAAGCCAATTGGGCATTGTTGGCATGGGCCAAATTGGTGCGGCGGTTGCCCGTCGGGCTCGGGCGTTCGGAATGACCATTGCCTATACAAAGCGTTCGCCGCTAGACGCCGAAACAGCAAAAGAACTTAACGCCACTCACATGGAGTTGGACGAGTTGTTGGCAACAAGTGATGTGGTGTCGCTGCACTGCCCGTACTCGCCAGAAACACACCATCTGATGAATGCATCGACAATCGGCAAGATGAAGAAGAGTGCTTATTTGATTAACACCGCTCGCGGGCCTGTTGTAGACGAAGAGGCGCTTGCAACTGCGCTGCAACAAGGAAAGATTGCCGGCGCTGGTTTGGATGTCTTTGAAAAAGAACCAACCGTGCACCAGGCATTGATTGGGCTCGATAACGCCGTGCTCATTCCGCACTTGGGTTCGGCAACGGTAGAGACTCGAACCGCGATGGCCAATCTTGCAGTGACTAATGCCCTTGCGGTGTTGTCGGGGAAAACCGCACCAAACTTGGTGGGCTAGCGCAAACTATTTTTGCTCGGTGGCAAGAGCGTCGAGCAAGGTGTTCCAACCAAGCGTTGCGCATTTGATGCGTACTGGAAACTTCACAACACCTTGCAATGCCTCGAGGTCGCCCAAGTTGATTGACTCGTCAATTTCTGTGTCTTCTTCGTCAATGGTCATCATCTGTTTGAAGCGGCGAACAATTGACTTCACTTGCTCGACTGGCTTTCCCTTGATTGCTGAAGTCATCATGGATGCAGAACTTTGACTGATCGAGCAACCAGAGCCGCTGAATCGAACATCGGTTACGACGCCGTCTTGAACAGCGACAGAAATGCGGATCTCGTCGCCGCAGAGTGGGTTGTGTCCGTCGGCGGAAAGAGCGGGTGGGTCGAGTTCGCCGCGGTTGCGGGGCGTGCGGTAGTGATCAAGAATGATTTCTCGATATAGATCTTCTAGACCGGCCATTGCGTGCTCCCTTTGCGCTCTACTAAAAGATATCTGATGCGCTGTCGAGGGCATCGGCCAATGCATCGGCCTCGGACATGGTGTTATAGAAGTAGAAACTTGCCCGCGCAGTTGCGTTGGCACCCAGAATGCGCATGAGGGGTTTGGCGCAGTGATGGCCGGCGCGAACACAGACGTTTTGCTGATCGAGCACCTGGCTGAGATCGTGCGGGTGGATGTCACGAAATGCGAAGGAGAACGTTGCGCCACGCAGTTCGGGGTTGGCCGGGCCGTGGATGGTGATTTCGTCGCCGAAGCGGTCTTTGAGCATGTTGAGCACATATGTGCTGAGCTCGATTTCGTGCTTGCGAACTTGGGCCATGCCCAATTTCTCGAGGTAGCCAACAGCGGCGCCCAAGCCAATGACATCCGTGATGGGCGGGGTGCCGGCCTCGAACTTTGCTGGCAATTCAGCAGTAGTGAAACCGTCGAGTCGAACATCGGAGATCATGTTGCCGCCGCCAAGAAATGGTGGCATGGCTTCGAGCAGCGCCTCGCGGCCCCACAAAATGCCAACGCCGGAAGGGCCACACATTTTGTGCGAACTGAACACCACGAAGTCGGCGTCCCACGCCTGCACGTCTGTGGGTTGGTGAGGTACCGACTGGCAACCGTCCACGAAAGCAAGTGCGCCTGCTTTGTGAGCGGCTGCGCATAGCCGTTGAACAGGGTTGATGGTTCCGAGCACGTTGGACATTGAAGTAAACGAAAACACTTTGACGCCGTCGAGAAGTGTGTCGAGCTGCGTTAAGTCGAGTTGGCCATCGTTGGTGAGTGGCACCCAGCGCAATTGGATGCCGCGCTCGGCAACCAGCATGTGCCAAGGGACGATGTTTGCGTGATGTTCCATGTGCGTAAGCAATACGCTGTCGCCCGCTTTGAGGTTGGCTCGGCCCCAAGACATGATCAGAAGATTGAGCGATTCTGTTGCGTTCTTGGTGAAGATCACCTCGTGCGCTTTGGGCGCGTTGATGAATTTTGCAAGCGCGCTGCGTGCGCCCTCGTACAGGTCGGTTGCTTCTGCTGCCATTTGATACGCACTTCGATTAATTGGCGCATAACCGTTCGACATGAAGTTGGTCATTGCATCAATGACCACTTGTGGTTTTTGCGAAGTGTTTGCGCTGTCGAGGTACACCAACGGCTTGCCGTTTATTTGGCGCTTCAGAACAGGGAAGTCGTTGCGGATTGAAGTTACGTCGAGGCTCATATGTTGCTCGTTGTTACCTGTATGCCTCGTAGCCAGACTTTTCCAATTCTTCTGCAAGTTCCATGCCGCCAGACCTGACAATTTTTCCGTCGATGAGGATGTGCACGACGTCTGGTTGCAGTTCGTCGAGCAGGCGTTGGTAGTGCGTGATCAGCACGATGCCCATTGCTGGTCGTTCTTTACGTACTTCGCGAATGCCTTGTGCGACGATGCGCAGTGCGTCGATGTCGAGACCCGAATCGGTTTCGTCGAGGATTGCAAGATCTGGCTCCAAAATGGCCATCTGCATGATTTCGTTGCGCTTCTTTTCGCCTCCGGAAAAGCCTTCGTTGAGATAACGATCAACAAAAGTGGAATCCATTCCTAAACGCTTCATCCACGACATTGCTGAAAGGCGCAACTCCAGAATGGATAAGTCGATACCTTTGCGCGCCGAAAGTGCTTGGCGCAGAAACTGGATAACCGAAACACCGGCGATTTCTTGCGGGTACTGGAAGCCAAGAAAAATGCCGGCCTTCGCACGAGCATCAGTTGGCCACTCGTTGATGTTGTCGCCCTTGAAGAAAACTTGACCGGACAGCACGTCGTATTCGGGGGAGGCCAGAAGCACGTTGGCAAGTGTTGATTTGCCGGAACCATTTGGTCCCATGATGGCGTGGACTTCGCCCTCATTTACCGTGATCGAAAGGCCGCGCAGAATCTCGGCGTCGCCCTCGGTGGGCTTTGCATGAAGGGCTTCTACCCGGAACAGTTCGGTCACAAACCCAGTGTATTCAGGGCCTCTGGTATTAGCACTACGGGCGTAGTGCTAATTATTTGGTGAAGTTTGGCTCGCCAGCGCCCGCCAAATAGCGGTGTAGCTGCGGAACTCGTACCCGTCTGTGACATATCCAGTCTCTCGGAGCATGCGGTGATATTTGGGAAGCGATCGAAATGGGATTCCGGCATCCGCATGGTGCGCAATGTGCCAGCCCAAGTTGAACGGTACAAAAAGTAGTCGCGCAATGAGGTGTTGGCGTACGGAGTGAGTGGTAATTCGTCGGTCGTTGTCTGCGCGTAGCCCGCCGTGTTCGGCAATGGATCGAAGTCGGTTCATGACGCGCCACACGGTGAGGTAGGGAAGCAACCAAAAGAAAATATAAGCGAGTGGATGGACGAACACGGTCGCAATCACGAGGAGTATGAATTGCACGAGAAATATTCGGCGCTGTGTACTTCGCTGAATATCGACTTTGCTAAACATGCCAAGAAATTGTCCGCGCAACATTTTGTAGCCCGTTGTACCAAGTCCATCGCGCTTCATTTTGCGCAAGAAACTTGCTGTCGTAATTGGATAATTGGCATACAGAGGGATGTCCGGTTCGTTTGGCCCAAACTCTTCTCTGTGATGTGCCATGTGTACGTGGCGATAGCCATCGGTATTCGTAAATGATGGGTATCCAAGCACCCATCGACCGACAAAGTCATTTACTGAGCGATTGCGAAAGAGTAAGCGATGCACCGATTCGTGCATCAGCGCCAGGCACTGAGCGTGCGAACGACCCATCAAAACAAACGCAATCAGGTAAGTGACTGGGTGATGCAGCCAGACGGCAGTCCAGATAACTGCTATGGCCTGGGCATAAATTGAAAAAACGGAAATGGCGTTGCGAAGATTTGGGATGTGTCGAAGCTCGCTGCGCATGTTTGAAGCGAGTCGACCATCCGACTTAATGAACTCGTTGTCGGAGACCACCCCAAAGACTGCGAGCGGTGGAACCATGCCACCTAGGCGTGGAGTCGATGCACTGTTCACAATGATTGTTCTACCAGCCCCGGTCGACCCACTCTTGAAAGTGCGGCCGCTCGGTGCCAATTGTGGAATCCAGGCCGTGGCCAGGAAGAACGATGGTGTGGTCGGGGAACGTGAACAGTTTCGTGTCGATGGAATGGAGAATGGTGGCGAAATCACCGCCTTCGAGTGTGGTGTTGCCGGGGCCGCCGGGGAACAAGGTGTCGCCGGTGAAGAGCAGTGGTGTGTTTGCGACAGCAAACGAAATTGAGCCTTCGGTGTGGCCCGGGTTGTGAATGGCGTGAAGACGAAGGTTGCCTATTTCGATGACTTCCTTGTCGTCGATAAATACGTCGTAACCAACGTCTTTCAACCGTGGCGCATCAAGTGCAGTGACGGCAACTTCGTAGCCAGCTTCGCGCATGGCGGGTATTGCCTGAATGTGATCCCAATGACCGTGGGTTTCAAGCACGCGGGTAACGCCCAGAAGTTGGCAAAGTTCCAGCAACTGTTCGTGCTCGTTCGCCGCGTCGATGAGCACGGCTTCACCCGTGGCTCGGCAGCGAACAACGAAAACATTGTTGTCGTAGGGGCCAACAACAACTTTGTGCACCTCGGTGTTTGTGTCCTGCCAGTGCAGTGTGTTGTTTGCGGTCATGCCGAGATCACTTCAAAGCCGAGCGACAATGCGACGGGAATCTGAGCCGGGTCGAAGGTGACATAGCGAATGGGTTGCGGAAGGCGTTGCGCTGCTGCCAGATGGATTGCGTCGCTGATATGCAGCGGTTGTTCGCGAACGAGGTGCGTTGCGTCGTCGAGGCATCTCTGGTCGACCGGAACGACTGCGATGTAATCCCAAGTGTGTCGAATTGCGTCTTCCAGATCGGTGCGAAGGATGGGCTCTTCAGTAAGTCGGTCGATCACGGTTAATGCTTCGCTCAGTGCGAGCGCACTTGCACACCAATCCGAATCGGCGAGCATGGCATCGTGTGTAATCGTTCGCATGCTGCCGCCAACATGCAGCGCAACGAGTGCGCTGGTATCGAGCACAACAGTCATCCCCGCACCTCGCGCAGCGCTTGGTCGATTCGGGTTCCCGTATTGATGGCAAGCGGTGCGGTCAACGTAAATTCGCCGCGTCTGCGTGGTGCAATGATTGCCAATGTTGCCGCCAATTCGGTCATGGTCAATGTTGGCGCACTGGTTCGGATTGGGCCCAACGTTGCCGCGGGCTTTCCGTGCACGCTGATCACTACTTCTTCGCCGGCCTCTGCCCGCTTAACGTAGGTGGCGGATTGCTCGCGCAGCTCGCGGATACCTACATGACGAGAGGGCTTTGCCATAGGCATATCGTAGCGCGAAGCCGTAATTTGTGTACACATAGGTACGCACACCGATTCGCTTTTGGGTGGTGTGATAAGGCAGGATGAATGCATGAACTTTGCCTTTACAGAAGAACAAGAAGAACTCCGCAAAACCGTCCGTGCATTTCTCGACTCGAAGTCGTCGGAAACTGCTGTCCGTGAGCAAATGGAAACTGAGTCAGGTTTCGACCCAGCCGTTTGGTCGCAAATGGGCGAGCAGATGGGCCTGCAAGGCCTCTCCATCCCCGAAGAATTTGGTGGCTCTGGATTTAGTTTCGTTGAGTTGGGTGTTGTGTTGGAAGAAATGGGACGCGCTCTTCTTTGTGCACCGTTCTTCTCCAGTGTTGTGCTTGCAGCAAACGCGTTGTTGCTGAGCGGCGACGAAGCAGCAAAGAAAAAGTATTTGCCAGGCATTGCAAGTGGCGAAACCATTGCAACACTCGCATCTACCGAGCCTTCAGGTAAGTGGGACGAAAAAGGAATCACCATGGAGGCCAAGGGCTCTGGTTCCGATTTCACACTGACCGGAACAAAGTCGTTTGTTCTTGACGGCCACACAGCAAGCCTGATCATTGTTGCCGCGCGAACAAGCAAGGGCGTTTCGCTGTTTGCTGTAGACGCAACCGCAAAGGGCCTCACTCGCACTGCATTGTCCACCATGGATCAAACTCGCAAGCAAGCAAAGCTTGAATTTGCTGGTGTTGCAGCAACGCTGATTGGCACCGAAGGCAAGGGCTGGGATGTCATGACGAAGGTGCTCGATTTGGCTGCTGTTGCATTGGCTGCAGAACAAGTTGGAGGCGCTCAGAAGGTGCTTGATATGGCCGTCGAATACGCAAAAGTTCGCGTGCAGTTTGGACGACCAATCGGTTCATTCCAGGCAATCAAGCACAAGTGTGCAGACATGTTGCTTGAAGTGGAGTCGGCCAAGTCGGCTGCCTACTACGGCATGTGGTGTGCTGCTGAAATGAACGAAGAGCTTGCTTCGGTTGCCTCGTTGGCAAAGGCATATTGCTCGGAGGCATACTTCCACTCGGCAGCCGAGAACATTCAAATTCATGGCGGCATTGGCTTCACCTGGGAACACCCAGCGCACTTGTATTTCAAGCGTGCGAAGTCGAGCGAACTACTTTTCGGTGATCCTTCGTATCACCGCGAGTTGCTTGCTCAGCGCATCGGCATCTAGCTACATGAAGAGCGCAGCATGTCTGCGATAACTCTATTATTTCTGGCACTTTCTGTGCTGTCCGTGTTCGTGGTTGCCGCAGTGGTGATTGGTCGAGAGGCGCATCGGCTAGACGGTGTTGCGCCCAGGGCCGTGTACGACATGGATGAAGCAACTACGTATGTGGCCGATCGTTTGCCGCCGAACTCGCAGGCGCGTTTGACGTATGAAGAGCTGAAGAAGATGTTGGTACTCCACATGCGTTGGCTGCAGGAAAAAGGGCTGCAGCCGGTGGATGTAATTGATCGTCGACAGAACCCAGATTGGGAAGTGGTGGTGGGCGAAGAGTCGTTAACTGCGTATCTTTTGGGCCAGGCAGAGGGCGCCCGAATAGATCTACTGGACGATGTTGATGTTGTTCACGTTGTGCGTGAACACCTCAATTACTTTGATGCGATTGGTGCAATCGGGCCCAGCGCTTCAAGCAGCGAGCGCTGACCGATCACGTTTTGTTTCCAGACGGAAACGTAACGCTCCAGCTGCGGGTTTGAGTACGGGTCATCGTCCAACATGTCGCGCCAACGCGCGCCAATCGTCGCCATTTCGAATGTCTGCAATTTGGGCGAGCGTGTCTGTGATTCGAAGTGAAAAAACTGTGCGTGAGGTGTCCAAATTGTTCGGTAACCAAGTTGGTGAAGCTTTAGTCCGAAATCGACGTCGTTGTAGTTGGATGGAAACTTGGTGCACAGCCCACCCGCTTCGCCGAACACGCTGCGTTTGATCAGCGCGCAGGCAGCAATTACGCCGGACACTTCTCGTTGAGCCCGCAGTAAGTATTGAGCACCAACATGATCGGTGGATTGGTGTCGATACAGGTCGTAGGGAACTGGGTTAAGTAAGTGACCAGCACTTTGAATAAGGCCATCCTCGTACAGCAGCATGGGCCCTGCCATGGCCACCTTCGGGTCTTGCAACAACCCCACCAAGGTTTCAAGTGCATCGGGCGAAATCATTTCGGTGTCATCGTTGAGTAGCAAAATGTATTCGCCGTCGCTGCAGACCACGCCGAGGTTTACCTTTTCGGCGAAGTTGAAAGGTCGGTCGTAGTCGACAACTTGCAGCCTGCCGCCGCCGGCAGCGATGATCTCGCGCCGTGATTCGTCTGGGGTTTCTTTGTCGAGCACAGCAATGACTTCAATCGACGGGTATTTAGTTGCGCCGAGCAAAGTGCTGATGGCATGTGCTGCAAGTACAACCTTGTTGCCTCGAACTGTCTCGACAGTTCCGCGAGTGGGCACGATGACGCTGATTTTTGGTGTGGCTGCACACCTTCGAGCAACGCGAACAACAGGGACTGTGTAGGGCATGGTGCACATTGCGTCTATGCCAACGCGCGTGCAGTGTTCTTGCACTGCGCTTAATGATGCCGAGGGAAGCATGCGGTCCTGACTAGAGAGTGTGAGCAATTCGGCAATTCGCGAAATGTTCTGCGCGTGTTCGCTCAATCGAAGTGCTCTGTCGTGTTCGTGCAGATCGGCCAACAACGAAATGCCGCCGGCGGCCTCGACCGTTTGTGCTGTTGCGATGAGTGTGTCGCCTACGTAACACTGCGAACGCAAGCGCTCGGGCGACCATCCCGGCCTGCGCACTTCGGATACTTCCTCGAACCTTCCGGATCGTCCGTGTGACGAATCGGCATAGAGCATTTGGGTAAGCGGGTTGGTGCGAAGATGCTCGAGAATGATGGTGAGCGCGTGTGGTGCCAAGGTGTCGCCGGCCCGCAGGAAAACAACGATCGACTGCGGATCGAGATTGATCGAACTACTTGCAATATGCATGCCGCTGGTGCGTACAGAGCGCATTCGCGTAACGCGTTCGTGCTCGAGCGTGGATTGAGTAACAATCCAATGTTGTGGCCGGATTGCCGACTGAACCAAGCCAACGGCTGTTCGTTTCAGTTCTTTGTTCGTGCGCCCTGCAGCACTTGTTACGACGACGATAGGTAGGGCGCTCATTTTCGGGCGAACCTCTTGACGATAAACCGAAGTGATTTCGGCGAATTTCGGTAGACAAAACGAATTGGGCGAAGCCACGGCTGGTGCACCCAGTCGATGCTGCGGGTGGCTTGTTCTGACTTGTCGAACGAATCGCTGAAGTCGTAACCATCCAATGAACTTGAAGCGCCATATTTGGCAGTCACGCGCGCTTGGGCAATTGCACCAAGTTCGGCGTCTTTTTGCACCAATTGCTGGATTGCCTGTTCGCGCCGGGCAATCTCTTCGGCGTCTGGCATGCCCTACAGCCTAATGAATGGGATCAGATCATCATGTTGAGCTGTGTGACCACGCGTTGCCCAAGATCGTTATCGCCACTTATGTGTAGGCGGCTTGCTAACTGATCGGCAGTTTGTCTGCCTGTGGCAAGCGCGGTAAATGCAATGCTGTCCAACTGCACAGTGCACAACACTTCGGCTGGGGGAGCAGTAACAATTGTTGCTCTTCCATTAATCACCGTGATCGGAATGTTTCGTTGCACCGAACCAGTGATGGCTATCACGACCGAGGCACCCTCTGGCGTGGCCGCCCGTTTGCCAACAACGATGGGAAGGGTGCGAATAAGCCTGTCGATGGTGTGCTCGGCAGCAGGCCCGCCCTCGTTGCCAGCAATGCCCGTGGCTCGACGCATGTCTTGCTCGTGCACCCAACAGTCGAGAATGCGGATGTTGAGGAAATCCCCCAATGTTCCAGGGCCGGTTGGCAACATCATCGGCGTTTCGAAGTATGCATCATCGGCGGTTCGGAGTTGCGTAATTCGGTTGCTTGAGACGCTGTTCCATTCCTCCAGAACTTGAGCACCACTTTGCGAGCGCCGCACATCGATTTCATTTTCGTTGTGTTCGCCAATTGCATTTTTGATGTAGTCGAACTTTGGTGATTTGTGAGACGTGTGCTCGCCTCCAGAAAGTGTAAATTCAACGCCGATGAGGTGCGAGAGGTTGTCCTGCACCGACCAGCCCGGACAATCCGTTGGCAACTTCCATTGATCTTCGGATAACTGTCGACCAAGGTTGCTGAGGGATAAAAACGTTGCTTCAAGGGTGTCAATTTGCTGATTCGGGATCATGTTTTCCTTACGGTGCTGGATTCTGGACAGAGTTCCATTGTCGTGCTCTCAGATATGGGTTGAAGGCATCTGCAATGTGTTGCATGTCTGCAGCAGTTTTTGGGGTTTTTATTTCGTACAAGCCAGGAAAACTGTTGTAGGCCGCGGTAATTTCCCACAGCTGTATTGCTGCTTCACCCGTTGGTGCGGGCACAACAACTGGGCCGAACGTTGCACGGTTGTTGGGGAAAATCAAAATAGGAACACCAAAACCTGCGTATTCGCTGACGGCGCGTTGGTGATCTGCCCGTACTTCGTCGTGTGTTGTTGGGTCGGCCAATGCGTCATCCCAAGTGGAGGCGGGTGCGCCGATTTGTTGTAGCAATTCGAGTGCAACTTCTTTTTCGTATGGTCGGCGGCCCTCGATGTGCAGCGCGTTGCCGATGACGCCGTACCAATCGCCGCATAGTTTCATATCAATACGACGCAACCATGCTGCTATTCGAAGCGGAGTCCAGCCGTATGAAATCTCGCGCTCCCACGGATGTTTTTTGCCTTCTTCGCGATTGATTTCTTCGAGACTGAAAAACTTCCAATTGATTGTCAGGCCAGTTTGCGCGGCGACGTCTTTAATCCAGAGGGAAGTCTGGTAGGCCCATGGGCACATCGAATCGAAATAGAAGTCCACTGCAGAGACAGGCTGGCTGGTTGTCATAGTTGCCAATATATGCCCGAGAAAGGGATCGGTACGAGTGGGAGCGCCGCCTTCAATCAGGCGACTAGATTTGACCCATGCAACGACACAGCCGCTTCGAACACACTCGATTTCTTGGTGATAAGCGAACCCAATTGGTGTACGACTTGGACGAATGGACCGACGTAGAAATCATCAACGAGATCGCCGAAACCAATGTGGGCCTTAGCTTTGGCCCCGACACGTTGGCCGAAGCACGAAATCGCGGCTACACGCTTGCGACACCAGGCGTCACTCGGCGCCACCTGAAGCCTCGCGCTTAGTTCTTTTACCTAGCCATGTCTTTGCAGCCAGAGAGCGCAATGAACGGCACGTTTCTTTCGGGCGGGCTGCAACTTGCGCGATATTTGGTGAAGCCGTCTGGCAAGACTGGCGCATTGCCGGCAATGGTGCTGTGTCATGGTTACCCAAGCGGTGGAATAGACGCGCGGCATTCTGCCGGAACATTTCCCGAACTTGCCGAGCGTGTTGCAAACGAATTGGGTTGGAATGCAATGACATTCACCTTTCGGGGTTGTGCAACTTCCGAAGGCGATTTTTCGATGCAAGGTTGGGTAGACGACTTGCGCGCCGCGATCACTCACGTTGTCGCCGAGACATCACCGAGCGGAATTTGGATCGTTGGCAATAACACCGGCGGCTCCCTTGGGTTGTGCGTTGCCGCCGACGACCCGCGTGTTAATGGCTGCGCACTGCTTGGGGCTCGTGCAGACTTTGACGACTGGGCAGAGCAGCCTCGTCGGTTCCTCGAACACTCTCGCGAAATTGGAACGATTCGTCGCACGGGGTTTCCGCCTTCAACAGAAGAGTGGGGTCGGGAGTTGAAGCGCTTCCGGCCAGCCGATGCAGCGCGAAGGTTTGCTCCGCGGCCATTGTTCTTGATGCATGGTGCGGAAGATGACATTGTGCCAACCGCAGATTCGCGCGTGCTTGCGCAGGCACATGGCAGCGCAGAGTTGCAAGTGCTGGCAGGTGCGGGGCACCGACTTCGACACGACCCTAGAGCAATTTCAATCTTGCTTGGTTGGCTCGATCGTCAGCGAAGTATTGCCGCTTTGTAATTAGCGCTTTGCGGCAGCGTCACGTTCGTGCCAATTCCAGGCACTACTGATGATGTCGCGCACATCGCGCGTTGCTTTCCAACCCAATAGGGCGCGGATCAGCGTTGGGTCTGCATAAACAGAGATGGGGTCGCCGCTGCGGCGGCCAACAATGTTGTACGGAACTTTGTGCCCACTTACTTGTTCGGCGAGATTAAGAACATCAAGAACACTTGTTCCCTTTCCGGTGCCGACATTGCACGCAAGGCTCTTGCCGCCGGTAGACAAATAGTCGAGCGCCTTCACGTGGGCATCGGCAAGATCGTCGACGTGGATGTAGTCGCGAATGCATGTCCCGTCGGGGGTTGGGTAGTCGTTGCCGAAAATATTGAGCGGCCCACTGAAGCCAAGTATTGCTTTCATTACTAATGGCACCAGGTTCTGAGACATCGACCAGTCTTCGCCGATGCTTGCATCGGCACTTGCGCCAGCAGCATTGAAATAGCGGAGGCTTACAGAGCGCAGACCAATGGCATCGCATGAAGAAAGAAATCGTTCGACAACCGACTTGGTTTCTGCGTAGACGCTTTCGGGCCTGAGCGCGGACTCCTCTGTGACGGGAACACTTTCGGGGTTGCCATAAACCGCAGCGGACGATGAAAAAACAATGCGATTGACGCCGTTTGAAAGCAGTGAGCGAACAAGTGCGATGGTTCCTGCAACGTTGTTGTTGTAATAGCGAAGGGGCTGATCCATGGACTCGCCGACTGCCTTGTAGGCGGCGAAGTGCACTACATCAGTGATGTTGTGCTTGCGACAAATTTTCTCGATAATGCGTTCGTCGTTGATGTCGCCCTGAAAAAGTGGCACCGAACCAAGCCGCGATTTGTCGCCAAGCTCGAGCGAGTCGAGTACAACAACGTCGCGCCCTTGCGACGCAAGCAGTCGAACGGTGTGGGAACCGATGTACCCAGCGCCACCAGTAACGAGAACTGTCATTTAGGCACCCTAGCGAGAGGACGATCTTGCTTGTCGACATCGGCAGCTCGCTGCATCTTCTTGAATCCACGCACTTTGAGCAAGGTGGCGGGGGAATAGATATCAGCAACCGATCGTGGTTGAGTGTCGCTGAAAACACCGGCCTTCACCTTCCAACCCTTTGGTCGGATTCCAAATCGTTTTCCGAGCAACGCAATAAATATTTCTGTTTTTTCTTCGCCGTAACCGGGAAGCTCGCGCAGTCTGCGACGAAGTTCTTCTGCATCGTCTACGTCTTTCCAAATGTTTGCACCCTTGCCTTTGTATTTCTCGGCAATGATTTCGCACATTTCGTAGATGCGTTTGGCCATCGAAGCAGGAAATCGGTGGATGGCAGGCTTCTCGCAGCACACCGAAACAAACTTTTCCATCTTCATTGCTGCAATCTTCTTTGCATCACAATGACCAAGGCGTTGTTTGATGGTGTACGGGCCAGTGAACGCCCACTCCATGGGTACTTGTTGGTCGAGCAACATTCCGATGAGCAGCGCAGTTCCGTCGCGTTGAAGCAGCGCGTCTCCGGCTGGGATTCCGGTGATGTACAGCGTTTTGGAAGTGGTGGGCATGGCTACAAGTATCGCCTAAGCGTGCAGCGCGCTCACGCTTTCTGGATTCAGACCATATTTCTTGATTGCCTGCTCGACTGCAGTCGAAGGGATAGAGCCAGCAAGCGCCAGTTGGTAGAGCACTGAAACCACGATGTGAGGGGCGTCTATTTCGAAATGGCGACGAAGCGCCTCGCGGGTGTCGCTGCGACCCATGCCATCGGTGCCCAGCACTGCAAACGGACGATTTGTGACATACCGAGAGACTTGGTCGGGGATTGCCCTCATGAAATCGGATACAGCGACGATCGGGGCCGAAGAGTCGCTAAGCAAGCTTGCGACGCGAGAAACCTTCGGTGTTGATGTTGGGTGCAATCGGTTCCAGCGCTCAACTTCCATTGCCTCTTCACGAAGCAATTTGTAGGAAGTTGCCGACCAGAGATCTACGCCAACATCGAAATTTTGCTGCAACTCGGTGGCCGCTTCGCGCGCTGCTAAATGCGTGGAACCTGAAAAAATGATTGATGCTTCATGCTTGCCGGCCGCACGTTGTTGCCACTTGTATAGGCCGCCAAGAATGTCGGCATCTATCGATGCTGTTTCGGGCTTTACTGGCATCTGATAGTTCTCGTTGTACAACGTGATGTAGAAGAAAATGTCTTCTGGTTTGTCTCCGTACATTCGATGCAAACCATTCTGAACAATTGCGGCAACTTCGTAGGCAAACGCTGGGTCGTACGCCTGGCAGGCAGGGATAGTGCTGGCAAGCAGCAAGCTGTGACCGTCTTGATGTTGTACGCCTTCGCCCATGAGTGTGGTGCGGCCAGCCGTTGCGCCAAGCAAAAAGCCTCGAGTTCTTGCGTCGGCAGCCTGCCAAATCAAGTCGCCAACCCGTTGGAAACCAAACATGGAATAGAAGGTGTAAAAAGGAACCATTGGCACGCCCCGCGTGGCGTAACTCGTTCCTGCCGCAATGAAACTTGCCATGCTGCCAGCTTCGGTAATTCCTTCTTCAAGAATTTGTCCTGAAGCAGACTCCGCGTAACTAAGTAGTAGCGCATGGTCTACAGGTTCGTACTTTTGGCCTTGCGATGCATAAATCTTCAATTCTTTGAACAGTGAATCCATGCCGAAGGTGCGTCCTTCATCGGGGATGATGGGAACGATGCGCTGACCAAAGTCTTTATCGCGGGCCATGTTGCGCAACAGGCGTGTAAAGCCCATCGTGGTGCTCACCTGTTGTTCGCCACTTCCCGCATCAAACTCGCTGAATGCCGAATTGGCTGGCAGCGTGAGCGGTTTGCGCACGACGGTACTGCGCATGGGTACAGCGCCACCTAGCGCGCGACGACGTTCCATCATGTATTGGTATTCGATGCTGTCGTGCGGTGGGCGGTAATAAGGGGGGTCTTCAGCGTTAAGCGCGCTGTCTGGAATCTCGTCTTGTAAATGCAGCGTGTCACGAAGTGTCCGCAATTGTTCGTCGTTCATCTTTTTGATTTGATGGGTGGAGTTTCGACCTTCAATCTCGTGGCCGAGTGTCCATCCCTTTACTGTCTTGCACAAAATTGCTGTTGGTCGACCCGTTCCAAGGTTTTCGCTTGCTGCCTTGAATGCTGCATACAGCTTTCGATAGTCGTGCCCGCCGCGCGGCAACGAAAGAATGTCGTTGTCGCTGAGATGTGAGACCATTTCGCGGAGGCGTGGGTCTGGGCCGAAGAAGTTCTCGCGAATGTAATTTCCATCCTCGACGATGTATCGCTGGAATTCTCCGTCGACAGTCGAATTCATTTTGTTGAGCAGAGCACCTGTTGTGTCTTTCGCCAACAGGTCGTCCCACTTTGAACCCCAAATGACCTTGATTACGTTCCAGCCGGCGCCGCGGAACACGGCTTCAAGTTCCTGAATGATTTTGCCGTTGCCACGCACGGGGCCATCAAGTCGCTGCAAGTTGCAGTTGACGACAAACGTGAGGTTGTCCAGTTTTTCGCGAGCTGCCAACGAAATAGAACCGAGAGTTTCGGGTTCGTCGCATTCGCCGTCGCCGAGAAATGCCCACACGCGACTGGCCGATGTGTCGTCCAATTCGCGGTTCTGGAGATAGCGATTGAAGCGCGCTTGGTACAACGCCGTGAGCGGGCCAAGGCCCATTGACACCGTTGGAAACTCCCAGAAATCTGGCATCAGTCGAGGATGCGGATAGCTGGAAAGCCCCTTGCCGTCTCTGCCTATTTCTCGACGGAAATGATCAAGGTCATCTTCGTTAAGTCGGCCTTCGATAAATGCACGTGCGTATACACCTGGCGCCGCGTGTCCCTGGAAGTAAACGTGGTCTCCTGGTGTGCCACTTTCTTTGCCCTTGAAGAAGTGGTTGAAACCAACTTCATACAAACTTGCCGACGATGCAAAAGTAGAAAGGTGACCACCGATTCCTTCGGCAGCATCGTTTGCGCGCACCACCATGACCGCAGCGTTCCAGCGAATATAAGCACGAATTCTTCGTTCGATATGTTCGTCGCCGGGAAACCACGGTTCGTGTTCGCGTGGGATTGAGTTGACGTATGGAGTACTGACAGTGGTGGGGAAACTGACTTCTGATTCCTCAGCCCTTGCAAGTAGGCGAGCGAGAAGATAACGAGCCCTATTTTTGCCGTGGGTATCGACAACTGCATCGAGCGAATCGAGCCATTCGGCGGTCTCGCCCGGGTCGGTGTCTGGTAATTGATGAACAGAACCGTCAAAACTCATGCGATCAGTCTCGCAGAGTTACTCGTGGGTACCCACGAAACGATCGTCCATCAGCAAGTATCTAGGACGTGATTGTTATCTATACCGATGGTGCATGCTCTGGTAATCCAGGCCCTGGTGGCTGGGCTTGGGCAACTTCGCCGACGGGCGAACCATGTCAGACAGGTGGCGAAACTCACACCACTAATCAGCGGATGGAACTGTCTGCAGCACTTGAAGCATTGCGTGCCCACGAGGGTCATCCTGGGCCAATTGAAATTCGTTCGGACAGCACGTATGTGGTGCATTGCTTCCGCGATGCATGGTGGGCCGGTTGGCAGAAGCGCGGCTGGAAAAACTCGCAACGTCAACCAGTTGCAAACAGAGATTTATGGGAGCCGCTCATCGACCTCGTCAATCAGCGTGGCGATGTCACCTTTACGTGGGTCAAAGCCCACAACGGCGAACCTATGAACGAGCTGGTGGATGCGCTTGCAGTTGCGGCTTCGCTTGGCTTTGCCTAAAGCCGCCCGACTTGCCTAGTGTTGCAACCTATGGAACTCAACGGATCTAGCGCAATTGTCACAGGTGGAGCATCGGGAATCGGAGAAGCATGCGTGCGGCTTCTTGCAAAGCGCGGAGCAAAAGTAGTTATTGCCGACATTCAAGAAGAAAAAGGTCAGGCTCTAGCAAAAGAAGTTGGCGGCGCTTACTGCAAAGTAGATGTGACCATTACACAGGACATCATTAACGCAACCGAAATGGCCAAATCAATGGGCCCGATTCGCGCATTGGTCAACTCTGCCGGCATTGGTTGGGCACAGAGAACGGTGGGTAAAGACGGAACATACGAGTCGGCTGCCAACTTGGATGCCTTTAAGAAAGTTGTAGCCATCAACCTCGTGGGCACCTTCGACTGCATCCGCATCGTCGGTACAGCAATGAGCACAAACGAGCCGCTTGCCAATGGTGAGCGTGGATCGATTTGCAACATGGCTTCAGTTGCCGCATTCGACGGACAGATTGGTCAAGCCTCGTACTCGGCCTCGAAGGGCGGCGTTGTCGGAATGACATTGCCAATCGCACGCGACTTGTCGGCAATTGGCATCCGCGTCAACACCGTTGCGCCAGGCCTCATCGACACACCGATTTATGGTCAGGGAGAAAACAGCGAACAGTTCAAGCAGAATTTGCAGAAGGGCGTGCTCTTCCCGCAGCGCTTGGGCTACCCAGAAGAACTTGCAAGCATGGTGGTGGAATGCATCACCAACAGCTACATGAATGCCGAGACAATTCGTGTCGACGGCGGCATTCGCATGACACCTAAGTGATCTGACTCACACATCGTGGCATCAACCCACGTTTTACATCAGCATCCATTTACCCCATTTGACGAGTTGCCCTCTGGCGACGTTGGATCATTTCGTGCATTTCCCATGCCCGAGTCGATGTTGCCCACCGAGTTGACAAACGAGTTTCGCCATCGTGTTGGAACACGCCCGCTGGAGACACAGCAATGGTTACCAAGTGATAGCGAGACCAACTCAACTATTGCCATGAAGCTCAAACTTTTGCAGAAGCGAAGGAATGAAGTCGTTGCATTTTTGGAAGGCGGCGAAGAAGTTGCGCAAGAGGCCGCAGAGCTGGTTGCGACATTTGCAGGTTCGACCATTCAGTCCCGAGGCGTTGATGCGTTAGTGGAGGCGGCGCTGCTTGTTGCCGATGATCTCATCGTTATGAAACGCACAGGCGAGGGACAACTGGTGGTTGTTGCCGGTGTGGTGTGTTCACCAAGTAGGTGGAAAGTCGAATCGAAATTAGGGCAAGACATGATGGCCGTTCATGCTCCCGTGGCGCGGTATGCCGAACATGTCGGTGGCGCGGTGGACACCACAATGAACCGACTACGCACAGATCAGCCAATGATTCGATCCAACTGGACGATTGAAGATCACTGTGCGCTCTTTCAACCAATTGCGCCCAGCGAACCACTGGTGAACGACCCCTCAATGTTGTGGGTTCGGATGGAACGACAAACGTTGAGGGTTCTGCCGCTCACCGGTGGCTCCCTATTTACCATTCGTACCTATCAGCAGCCGATTACCGAATACGTGGCTCGTGGGAAAGACACAGCGCAGACGCTGCATTCTCTGATTAAGCGACTTCCCGATGACGTGGCGAAGTACAAATCGCTCTTGCATTACCGTGCCCAATTGTTGGAGTGGCTGGAGCCCTATACCAAGTAATCAGGTGGTGTAATCGGCGTTGATACGTACGTATCCTGCCGTCAGATCGCAACCCCAAACAGTTGCCGATTCGGTTCCAGTGTTGAGGTCCACATGAATGCGGACATCCGAACCTTTCATATACGTGCTGAGCGCCGAAAGATCGTCCGCGCCAATTTGTCGGGGGTACACCTCTTGGGTTCCAAAACGGATGATTACGGTTCCTTGATCGATGTCGGTGTACTGGCTGCATTTACCTACTGCCATTGCCACACGGCCCCAGTTTGGGTCTGCACCGTGCACCGCAGTTTTTACTAGCGGCGAGTTAACTATGGCCTTGGCAACTGTTTTCGCCTGCTCGTAGTCGCGCGCATTATCGACACATACTTCGATTAACTTTTCGGCGCCTTCTCCGTCTCGCGCAACTTGTTTAGCCAACGAAAGGGCAACGTCGAACAATGCAGTTTCAAGGGCGGCCAAATCAGCTTTGCCGGCTTTTCCACTAGCTAAGACAATTGCTGTATCGCTGGTGGATGTGTCGGTGTCTACGGAAACGCAGTTGAAGGTGCGGGAGATTACGCGTTGAAACATTGTTTGCAAATCGGGCGAAGAGATTTCTGCGTCGGTGAAGATCAGCGCGATCAGCGTGGCCATGTTCGGTTCGATCATGCCAACACCTTTTGCAACGCCCACTACGCGAGCGCCAGAACCGGCAACTTCGCACTGCGCAACTTTGCTCACGGTGTCGGTAGTCATGATTCCTTTTGCAACAGAATCGGCAGATGTGCCCTGAGGTTGCGCGGGAAGTGCGGCAAGACCGGCACGGACTTTGTCCATTGGATACTGGCGGCCGATTACGCCGGTTGAGGCAATGAGAATCTCGTTGTCATTGCAACCAATGGTACGAGCCACGCCAGCAACCACTTCGCGCGCATTGTTCATGCCCTCTTCGCCAGTGGCAACATTTGCATTTTTTGAAATGACTACAACACCAAGGGCCTTGCCATCGGCAACATGTTCGCGACTGACAAGAACGCTTGGGCCGGCAAAGCGACTTTGTGTGAAGAGGCCTGCTGCCGCACACGGCGCATCGGCGACAACAAGCGTGAAGTCGTCGGTGGTGTCTTTAATGCCCACATTTGTTACATGGGCACGGAAACCCTGTGGCAGCGAGATGGTCATTGCTGCGCGGAGAAATGCTTCTCGATATTGACGAGAGTTTTGGCCATGAACTTCTCGTTGCTTTGCATTGAACCCCTGAGCTTGAGAATCAGAATCGACTTGCTTCCGTTGTAGTCAAATTGCTCAACAACTTTTGTGCCACCGTCAACAGGCTCGAGGATGTAGCGCCAAATGTGGCCACCAAAGTGCTGCCAGGCAATGCGTCGATTTTCTTCAAATTCGACAACGGTGTTGGTCATTTTGTACGACACGCCGATCTTCATATCCATCGTGAACTTTGCTCCGAGTGATAAGCGTGGCGGGGCAGAAACCTTTGCCGCTTTCACACTGCCTGATCCATCAATCTTTGAGTGCTGACGTGGGTCTGCAAGTAGTTCAAAAATGAGTCCGGGGGCTGCGGGCACGAAGCGCTCGACTGAAACTATTTTGGCTTTTGCGTCGTGAGTCATGTATTGCAGGTTAGGCGAGGAACTGTGCAACAGCCTCGCCACAGCGTCGTCCTGAAAAGAGCGCGCCTTGAATAGATCCGGTATCGCGGTGATCGCCACAAACGAAGCGGCCACCACCCAACGACACGGGCTGTCGGGGCGCGAACGGTGGTTGTTGCACCGGGCCACCGTGCGCAATTGAATAAGTGCGCAAATGTTTCCAGCCGTCAACTTGAGCGCCCCACCAGGTGCGCAGTTGCGTGCGAGCGATTGCTTCCAAATCACCGTCGATCACTCCGGGGAGAGCGGCAACAATGAGGTGCTTGCCGGGTGGTGCATAAGAAGGAGCAACATTGCTGAGAACCGCCACGTTGAGCACGGGCCCACGGCCTGTTCCATCGAGAACGACGAGCTTTTCTTTTGTTGGGGCAATGTCGGCCGAGAAGTAGACACACCCAGCGGTTCGCGATTTCACTTCTGGCAGCCCAAGCAACGTGCTGGCCGTGGGGCCATCGGTTGCAACCACCACTGCGCGTGCCTGGATTGTGTTGCCAACAGACAACAACACTTTGTTGCCATCAATCGATGCAACGCGAGTATTGAGAAACACGGAACCGGGTTGTAAGCGTGCGGCGAGTTGCTCGGGTAGCGCCTGCATTCCTCGTGAAGGAAGAACGCTCGAGCCTTCCGAGAGCGAGCGGAAAATGACGTCGAACATTCGCCGGGATGTGGCCAGGGCTGGGTCTAGTTGAATGCCGCCGAAGAGTGGCCTAAAAAAACGTTGGATCATGCGCGTAGAGAAGCCGGCAGCGCGCAACGCAACAACGGTGGAAATATCGCGGCCACGAAGCAGCCTTCTCGAGTGCGTACGTAACACTCTGCGGCGCAGGAAAACAATGCGAACTTTGTCCAGGATGGTTCCGATAGGTGCAAGAGCAGTTGTAATAAGTGTCGTTGGCTTACGAAACGGGTCGGACACAACATGCCCTTTGCCTTTGCGCCATACCAGTGCGCCTGGGTCAAACTCGCGAAGGTCGAGCGCCTGCATGTCCACTTGTGTTGCAAGTTCTGGGTAGGCGGTGAGTAACACCTGAAATCCGCGGTCGAGCAGGAATCCGTCTACGTAATCAGTGCGAACACGACCACCAACTGCATCGGAAGCCTCGACGATGATTGTGGAAAACCCGGATTGTTGAATAACACGCGCTGCCGATAAGCCTGCAAGCCCCGCACCGACTACAACAACATCAATGTGTTCTGGAAGCTTCATTACTTGGTGAGCAGTGAACGCAGCGCGCTTTCTAGCGTGGAGTGCTTAAAGACGTAGCCACTGGCGGTAAGCGCTTGCGGCATTACTCGCTGGCCAGTAAAGAGCAACGCATCTGCAAGTTCTCCACCGAGCAAAATCTTTGGTGCAAAAGTAGGCACTGGAACGATTGCTGGTCGTTTAACAACACGAGCCAGCACTTTCGTAAATTCCGCGTTGGTGACGGGTTGCGGTGCAGTGAGGTTTACGGCGCCAGAAACATTTGTGGTGAGCAAATGAATGATCGATGCAACTTCGTCATCCATGGAGATCCAGCTTTGCCACTGCTTACCGTTACCAAATTTTCCGCCAACGCCAAGTCGGAAGAGCGGAAGCAGTTTCTTGAGCGCTCCGCCTTTGGGGCTCAACACAATTCCCGTGCGCAGGAATACCGTGCGCACTCCAGCATCGATTGCTGGCTTTGCTGCCGCCTCCCACTGTTTGCAGACATCGGCAAGAAATCCTGTGCCGTGCGCGCTCGTTTCGGTTAGTTGTTCATCTCCTCGAGCGCCGTAGATGCCAATTGCAGAGCCAGATAAAAACACGGATGGTTTACGTTGCAATGAAGCAATGGTGTTGGCGAGCAGCGAAGTTGTTTCGGTTCGACTATCAAGAATTTCTTTGCGGTAAGAGTCGCTCCAACGCTTGTCGCCAATGCCTGCTCCCGAAAGATGAATCACTGCGTCGCAGCCCTCGAGGGAAGCTGGATCGAGCTTTCCCGACTTCGGGTCCCACATGATTTGGCCTGCCCCAGCAGTTCGGCGCACCAGTTGGACAACTTCATGCCCATTCGACTTGAGCGTTTTTACGAGTTGAGTTCCAATGAGACCACTTGCACCAGAGATAACAATTTTCATGTGTTCAGAATACGGCAGGATCCACCGACAGTCGGGATCGTGCCAGAAACACTATGGAATGACGATTGGCACCGAAGTTACGACTGTATTTGGCCTGAACAGCAGGCGCGCTTTAATTGCAAGTGCCGACTGGTTGTGCAACCACTGCGAACGGAGGCTGGTGACGAATTCGGGGATGATGACAGTGATGATGTCGTCATTCAGTTCATCGTCCAGTTCGTTGATGCGATTGAGAATTGGTTCGGTGAGATCTCGGTATTCGGAAACCACTGTGTCGAGCTCGATACCGATGTTGTACTTCTCCCAATCCGCATCGAGCTGAGCCCGGTCGGTTGGAGATTGGATTACGGAGAGTGCGATTACGCGGTCTGGTCGCAAGCTTTGTGCGTAGCGAACTGCCTGCAACACACCTTGGTTCACCGATCCAACCAGCACAACAACTGTGTGAGTGCGGAATGGTGCGGAGTAGCCCTCGGTGGGTGCGAGGAAGCCGCGCACACGCGAATAGTGTTTGTTTACTGCGATAAATGACAAAACCAAAGTTGGAATCACTACGGCAGGAATCCATGCACCATCGGTGAACTTCACGACGACAACGATCCCGGCAACGAGTGCAGTAGTAGCCGCACCGAAGCCCGACATAACGGCGCGCGGAACCCAACCAGGGCGTTTGTGTTTTCGATGGTGTACGAGCATTCCAAATTGGCTGAGCGTAAAGCCGGTAAACACTCCAACTGCGTAGAGAGGAATGAGTGCATTAACAATGCCGCCGAACGCAATTACCAGTAGCGAAGATGCAAGGCCAAGAAAGATAACACCGTTGGAAAACACCAAGCGGTCTCCGCGGTTCATGAATTGGCGAGGCAAGTAATTATCTTTTGCGATAATTGATGAAAGCCGCGGGAAGTCTGCGTATGCAGTATTTGCCGCCAAAATCAAAATTGCAAACGTTGCAAATTGAGTGAGGAAGAACATGATATTTCTCCCACCGTAAACCTGCTCTGCAAGTTGAGCCAGAACGGTGTCGGCAATGTGGCCCTCTTCGTCTTTCAGAGGTTGCAAGTGCTGCGCAAGAATACTTAAGCCAAAGAAGCTTGACCCGAGGATGCAGGCCATGATGATCAATGTGGTACTTGCATTGCGCGGTTCTGGTTTTTTGAAGGCAGGTACACCGTCGGCCACGGCCTCAATACCCGTCAATGCAACGGCGCCCGAAGAGAATGCTTTAAGAAAGAAGAAGAGCGTGATGCTGTTGTTGCCGCCGAGTAGTTCTTGGGAAAATGTATCCTCATGGGGAATTGGGCCAAGGTCCTGCACGAAAACTCGGAAAAGTCCGTAACCAATTAAGATAAACAACATGACGATGTAGAGATACGTAGGCGGCGCAAACAACGCCCCGGACTCCTTCAAACCACGAAGGTTGGCAAGTGTTACGAGTGCGATGAAGCCAACGCACAGCGTCACACGATGAGGCTCGAGGCCGTTGAATGCCGAAACTATGGCCGCTACGCCTGCGGCAATAGAAACAGCAACAGTGAGGATGTAATCCACAAGCATCGATCCGCCAGCAACGAGCGAGGGAATACGGCCAAGATTTTCTCTTGAAACAACGTACGAACCTCCACCGTTGGGGTAAGCGAAAATCGTTTGTCGATAGCTGCTTACCACGATGATGAGTAGGAGAATTACGAGAATTGAAATCGGGACAAGCCTGCTGTAGGCGGCGACACCGGCGCCTGCGAGCGACATGAATACAATCAGAATTTCTTCGGTTGCATATGTAGTTGAAGAAATTGCGTCGCTGGCGAATACGGGAAGCGCAACTTTTTTCGGTAGGCGTTGATGCCCGTCTTCGGACGTGGCAATCGGTTTGCCGATAAAAAACCGTTTGAGGGGGTTGGACCGCGTTGTTGTAGCCATAAGCGTGTTAGAGCCTGCCACACCAATCGCTATTAAAGCGACTACAGGCTCTACCATTGATCGTTGCCATATAAATAGGCAGGTGTTGGGCGCTGTCCGATGCGGCCACTAGGGAGACAGTTGTGCATGTAGTCATCGTTGGTTGTGGGCGAGTGGGTTCGACCCTTGGCAAAGAATTAACGGCAGCCGGCCATACCGTCGCTGTAATCGACCGAAAGCCAGAAGCGTTTTCACGGCTTGGCGAAAAGTTTTCGGGACAGAAAATTGTGGGGATTGGTTTCGATCGTGACACTTTGATCGAAGCAGGCATCCAAAAAGCGGGCGCACTCGCTTCCGTTACTAACGGCGACAACTCCAACATCTTGATTGCACGAGTTGCACGCGAAGAGTTTGGCATTGAACGAGTTGTCGCACGCATTTACGACCCCAAACGGGCAGAAATTTATGAGCGACTGGGTATTGCCACTGTCGCCACGGTGAAATGGACTTCGGAGCGCATCTTGCGCCGCATCCTTCCCGAACTGCCAGCAATCGAGTGGACAGACCCAAGCGCAAAGGTGGTGCTCGTCGAGCGTGAACTACCCAAGCATCTTGTTGGAAAACGTGTAATCACGTTGGACAGCGCAACTGCACGCGTAGTTGCCATTCGCCGTCTTGGTTCGGCCATGATTCCCACCACCGACACGGTGGTGCAGGAAGGCGATGTTGCTTACGTATCGGCAGAGATTTCTTCGCTTGCTGCATTTGATGCAGAACTAGCCGCAAGCCGAAACGGAAAGGGTCACTGATCATGAAGGTAGTGATTGCTGGCGGTGGAAGCGTTGGTCGATTTACGGCAGAGCAACTTGTAGAGGCAGGGCACGAAGTGACGATCATCGAAAACGATCGAGCAGTGGTGCGCGAATATGCTGACGATGAAACAACTGGTGTGAAGTGGCATCAAGGCGATGCATGCGATGTCTCGGTACTTGCAGCTGCCGGAGTGACAATGGCGGATGTTGTTGCGTCAGTAACTGGTGACGACGAGGACAACCTCGTTGTTTCATTACTTGCAAAACAAGAGTTTGGTGTGCCTCGTGTAGTTGCACGTGTGAATAATCCAAACAACTACTGGATGTTTAACGAGATGTGGGGAGTGGATGTTTCCGTTTCAACCCCGCACCTCATTACCAGCCTTGTTCAGGAAGCAGTGACCGTAGGCAGTTTCGTACGTTTGATGCAGTTAAGGGGTGGCAAAGCAGAGTTGATTGAAGTGACGCTTGCCGACAACTCGCCAGCACTCGACAAGGCACTTGCCGACATTCAGTTTCCTCGGAGCGCGACAGTGGTAGCGATTGTTCGAGACAGCCGCGTGTTGGTGCCAGACAAGGCAACTGTGTTACGCGTGGGCGACGAAGTGATGGCTCTGATTACTGAAGACGCCGAGGAAGCTGTTAAAAAAATCCTGGTTGGCTAATAAACTTCACTCTTCGCCCATTGGCAAGAGTGTGTAAGCAGGGTTGAGAAAAACTAGGTGCTTGCCGTCTGAGTGCGGGACGCCGTCCACAATGATGCAGTGACCATGTTCGATGCCAGCCACATGTCGGCGCCCGCTGAACACCACTGTTGCCTCACCGCTTCCGTCGTTGATAACAATTTCCATTGAGGGGATTCCGGCCCGTGGCTTAATGGACATTCTTTTCACTTCGCCACACACTTTTGCTTTGAAGCGCGGTTCAAGTTCGCTAAGAGGTTGCAGCCCTAAAGCTATGAAGCGGTCGGTCAGGCGCTCGGCGTCCATTTCTCGAACGCCCATACTCGCCGATTTCAACACGTTTTTTAAGCCCACGTTTTTGCTCCGTTCATGTGACGCCCAACTCAACAGTACTTGTTCGACCGAGTGACCTAGGCTGATCGTTCTATGAGTACACGAAAACTCATCTTGTGGGCCCTGGTTTGTGGGGTGCTTATTCTGGGTGCGGGAAGCATCAAGTTGCTGCAAACAACCAGCGAAGATGCAACTGTGGTGTTGTTGCAGCTTGGTGATGAGGCAACGCTTGGCGACATGACGGTAAGCGTGCAGGCAGTACGAACGGTAAGCGACCGAACTCTGGTCGACGTCGAGATGCGCGGTGTTGATGGCGCTGACGCGCAAGAGGGTTGGAGAATGCTCGTTGGTGAAGTTGCTACTCCTGTTTCGCTGCCCGAGGGACAGGGAACGCCTTGCACCACTACATCGGCCGCAGAAACGCTTTCATGCACGATTGCATTCCCTGTGTCTGACGGCACGCGCACCATTGTCTATATCCGCGCGGGTGATCAACAGCAATGGGCGACGGCACCCTGAATTTAAAGCGTTATTGTTAATGACAGGAACATCTTACGGAGGTGGTGCGTACGGCTGAGCAGTTTGATCTCGTGGTCATCGGCGGTGGCCCTGGCGGCTATGCCGCTGCTTTCTATGGTGCGTCGGCAGGCTTAAGCGTTGCGCTTGTAGAGCGCGACACCATTGGCGGAACATGCCTCAACCGTGGATGTATTCCAGCAAAAGCGTTTCTAGAAACTGCAGCCGTGCACCGACATGTAACTCACGCGCCGGACTTCGGAATTTCCGCTGGCACTCCCGTTGTCGACTTCGCAGTTGCTCAAAAGCGTAAGCAAACCATCGTTGATACTCTTGTCAAAGGTCTCACTGGCCTCACCAAGTCGAAAAAAGTTACGTATCTACTTGGCACGGGTTCGCTCGGTGCGCAACGCATCGTTGACGTGCAACTTGCAGCCGGTGGCACGCAACAGATTCAAGGCAAGTTTGTTGTGCTCGCAGCAGGTTCTGTGCCGCGAACAATTCCGGGCTTCGACGCGGGCGGGCCGATCATGACATCTGATGAAGTGCTGATGCTCGATCGAATTCCTAAACGCATTGCAGTAATTGGTGGCGGCGCCATCGGTTGCGAATTTGCTTCAACATTTGCCGACTTGGGTTCGACCGTCACCATTCTGGAAGGTTTGCCAAAAATTCTTCCGGGCCTAGATCCAGACGTTGCCAACTTTGTTGTCAAGAGTTTCAAGAAGAAGAACATCGACATTCGTACCGGCGTAAAAGTTGCCGGCCACGAACCCAACAGCGCAGGAGGAACAACCGTGCTGTTTGGCGAAGGCGAACGACTGGATGTCGATGCAGTTGTGGTGTCGGTTGGCCGAAAGCCGTTTGCAGATTTGCTCGGACTAAAAGGGACTGCCGTTCAGTTGAGCGAGCGTGGCTTCGTTGAGGTTGATGGTTATTGCGCAACAGGCGAAAAAGGTGTTTATGCGGTAGGCGACCTGATCAATACTCCGCAGCTTGCGCACGTTGCTTATGCCGAGGCAATCGTTGCTGTTAAACACATGCTCGGTGAAACCGTTTATCCCGTGATGTACGACCGAGTGCCGTGGGCCATTTATTGCCACCCAGAAGTTGCATGGGCGGGGCCTTCCGAAGAAGAAGCGCGCGCCAAAGGAATTGACGTACTTGTGGCAAAACACCAATTCCGGGCCAACAGCCGCGCAATGATTATCGGCGAGGCCGAAGGTTTGGTGAAAGTGATTGCCAAGAAGAACGCCGATGGCAGTGCCGGCCAAGTGCTTGGCGTGCATATGGTTGGCCCTTGGGTGACTGAGCAGTTGTCTGGCGGATATTTGGCGGTGAACTGGGAAGCAACAGTTGATGAAATTGCCGAATTCTTGATGCCGCATCCTTCGCTTTCGGAACTGTTTGGTGAAACAGTGTTGTCGATGACCGGTCGCAGTATTAATGCTTGACGCCGCAACATTCTTAGGATTACAGGAGCAACATGGCTGACATCACACTTCCGCAACTTGGCGAGACGGTAACCGAGGGAACGATTACGCGTTGGTTCAAGAAAGTTGGAGACACGATTGCAGCGGATGAGCCACTGTTCGAAGTTTCTACCGACAAAGTAGATACGGAAGTTCCGTCGCCAGTGGCGGGAACACTGACCGAGATTCGTGTTGCCGAAGGCGAAACCGTTGCCGTTGGAACTGTGATTGCAGTGGTTGGTGCAGCGGGGGCCGCAGCCGCGCCTGCACCCGTATCTGCTGCACCTGCTCCGGCGCCTGCACCCGCGCCTGCTCCCGTTGCTGCAGCGCCTGCGCCTGAACCTGCGCCTGTTGCTACTCCTGCTCCTGCTCCTGCACCCGCTCCAGCACCAGTTGCTAGTGCGCCGAGCCAAACCAACAAACTGCTTTCACCAGTTGTTCGACGACTGGTTACCGAGCATCAAATTGATATCGACGCACTAACTGGCAGTGGGCCAGGCGGACGAATTACTCGTGAAGATGTTTTGGACTACATCGATCAACACGGGTTAAAGGCAGCCGCACAGGTTGCAAGCGCGCCTGCACCAGCACCTGTTGTCTCAACGCCTGCTCCGGTTGCAACAGCTGTACCAATGGCGGCGCCAGCACCGCGCCCAACCGCACCGACGGGCGAGCGCGAGCAAGTAGTTGCGTTGTCCAAGATTCGTAAATTGACCGGCGCACACATGGTGATGTCGAAGGCAGTCAGCCCACATGCATTCAGCGTTGTGGAAGTGGACTACGCCAATGTTGATCGAACACGTACTGCAGTGAAGGATTCTTGGAAATCGGGAGAAGGGTTCAGCCTCACCTATTTGCCGTTCATCGCGCGCGCAGTAGTGGATGCGCTTGCCGACTTCCCGCATGTGAATTCATCCATTGATGGCGACAATCTTGTCGTTCACGGGTACATCGATTTAGGCATTGCTGTCGACTTGGATTATCAAGGGCTGTTAGTTCCCGTAGTTCGCAGTGCCGACGCTAAGCGTTTGCGTGCAATTGCCCGCGAGATCAACGATCTCGCAAATCGCGCACGTGGAAGAAAGTTGTCGCCAGATGAAATTCAGGGCGGAACATTTACGCTGTCCAACAACGGCTCTGCAGGAGCGCTTATCTGCATGCCGATCATCAACCAACCGCAAGTAGCCATCCTGTCCACCGATGCGATTGTGCGCAAGCCCGTAGTGGTCACTGCACAAGATGGAAGCGAAAGCATTGCGATTCATCCAATGGGTCACCTTTCGATGTCGTGGGATCACCGCGCATTCGATGGTGCCTACGCCGCTCGTTTTATTTCTCGGATAAAGCAAATTATTGAAACGCAGGATTGGTCAGCCGAGCTCTAATTGCGGCAAAACTAGAGAGACATGACTACTCAATCCGCACCCCTTCATGTGAGGTGGCTCGGGCGAGTGGCTTATCGTGAAGCGCTTGCGTTGCAGACAGCCATTTTCAGACACGGAGTAGATCAGCACTTGCTGATGTTGGAGCACTCGCACGTGTTTACGTACGGTCCTACATCCAACCTTGCAACGAACTTGCTGTGCAACCCTGCCGATGTGAATGCAGAACTTGTAGAAGTGCAACGTGGGGGCGACATTACGTATCACGGCCCAGGGCAACTTGTTGGTTACCCATTGCTAAGCCTGCAACCAAAACATGGTTCGAGCGGGCCCGCCGATACTCGTGCATACATTCATGACCTCGAGCAGGTGATTATTGAAACGCTTATCGAGTTGGGTGTATCTAACGCGGGACGGCAAGCCGAGTTTCCCGGTGTGTGGCTCGACCCAGACACACCGAAGGCGCGCAAGATATGTGCAATAGGAGTGAAGGTGGGAAGTGGTTCCACCGAGCGCAGAACGATGCATGGGTTTGCGCTCAACGTAAACCCCGACCTTGCGTACATGCGAGAGCACATTGTCCCTTGCGGAATCGGCCAATGGCCAGTGACTTCGCTTGCGGAAGAAGGTGTAGACGCATCGATGGAGCATGTTGTCGACGTGATTGCACGATTGGCAACAAACAGATGGGGAAGTGAGAGTTCGACAAGAAGTGATGTTGTCTTTAAACACAGCCCAGATGACCTTTCCGCATTTTCGAGAGGCGAGGGAGCAGGCGAACCAGTGCGCCTCATCAAGCGATTGGACGATGCGGGTGTGCAGGGTGGGTTGAGTATCTCTGTGCGGAAGCCTGATTGGATGCGAACGAAAATTGTGCAAAGTGCAGAAGTTGCGGCAGTGAAGCAGACAGTGCGCGATTTGCAATTGACCACCGTGTGCGTCGAGGCAGGATGCCCGAACTTGAGCGAGTGCTGGAAGGATGGCACGGCAACATTTATGGTGCTTGGCGAGCGCTGCACACGAGCTTGCGGATTTTGCTTAGTCGATACGCAAAAACCACTAGCGCCCGATAGCGACGAACCACGTCGATTGGCGCAAGCCGTTCGACAGATGGGCCTGGACTATGCGGTGTTGACGATGGTTGCACGCGACGACCTTGATGATGGCGGAATGCAACATGTTGCACAATGCGTGCAATCCATTCGTGCAACGAACGAGTTGGCCCAGGTGGAGACACTGATCTCGGATGTAAAGGGCTCTGATGCACTAGATATTTTGATTGCCGAGCGGCCAGACGTTTTGAATCACAATATTGAAACAGTTGCCAGGCTTCAGCGCGCAGTGCGCCCATCTGCCGGATATGCGCGCAGCCTTGCTGTGCTTGCACGTAGTGCTGCAGCTGGGCTCACTACTAAGTCGGGAATGATCGTGGGGATGGGCGAGACGCGCGAAGAAGTGGAGATGACGTTGATTGATTTGGCAAGTGTCGGAGTGCGCATTGTGACTATTGGCCAGTATCTGCGTCCAACTTCACATCATTTGCCAGTTGCGCGATGGGTGGAACCTGCAGAGTTTGCGCATTACAAGCAATTTGGCGAGTCGATTGGCCTTAGCCACGTAGAGTCGAGCCCGCTCACGCGATCGAGTTACCACGCAAAGCAGGCACAACGTTCAAGTCGCTCGCTTTTGCAGATATAAAGGAATGTCATGACAACTGCATCAACACTTCGCACGATCGCCGGAACTATTAACTCGCAGCGCACCGTGGAGGGTGGCGGGTTCAACGTTCGGCGGCCGTTTCCCACTGCCGCGATGGATCACATTGACCCATTTTTACTTCTTGACGAAATGGGCCCTGCGCAATACGGCCCTGGAGAAGCAGTAGGGGCGCCAAGCCACCCGCATCGTGGTTTTGAAACCGTTACCTATTTACTTTCTGGCGCCATGGTGCACGAAGACACCACGGGCGCATGCGCTGTGATTAAACCAGGCGGTGTGCAATGGATGACGGCCGGCTCGGGTGTAGTTCATAGCGAGTTGCCAACCGAAGACATGATGCGACTTGGCGGGAAGATGCATGGCTTTCAACTGTGGGTAAATTTGCCGGCCGAGAAAAAGATGGTGAACCCGCGCTATCAGGGTTACGACGCAGATGAAATTGCGCAAGTGCAACTTGCCAACGGCGGCTTGCTCAAGGTGGTTGCAGGCGAAGTGCACGGTGTGAGAGGCCCTGTTGAGACGACATCACCAATGACGTATGCCCACGCAGTTATGGAAGCATCCGATGTGGTGGAGTGGTACCCGCAAGAAGGGCATACTGCGCTCGTTCATGTGTTTGATGGTGAAGTGAAAGTGAATGGCTCGACAACTGCTTCTGGCGAGATGGTGGTCATGGAACGCACGGCCGGAATGGTGCGCATCGAGTCGACCAAAGCGCAAGCGCAGGTGTTGCTGCTTGGCGGTCAGCCTCTTGGCGAGCCCGTTGTGCGGTACGGCCCATTTGTCATGAACACCAAGCAAGAAATTAGTGACGCCGTGCAGGAATACAACAATGGCACCTTGGTAAAAGTTGGCAAGAAAACTTTGTGAGCACCACCATCGCAACTGCCTCTGATTATTTGGCGCGCATCGCCAAGGTACGTTCTGCCATGGTCGCACAACAAGTAGATGCAACGTTGTTATCTGTCGGCCACGACTTGCCTTACTTGTCTGGTTACTTCGCCATGCCGCTCGAGCGCCTAACCATGCTCGTTATTCCACAAAATGGCGACGTGGTGATGGTGGTTCCGCGTTTGGAAGTGCCGCGTGTTGTGCCACAGCCTGATGTGTTCAGCATTGTTGCATGGGGCGAAACCGAAGACCCGGTGGCCATCGTTGCCAAGTTGCTACCCAGTGCTCGAAAGATTGCAATTGGCGATCAAATGTGGGCACGATTTTTGGTCGAGCTGCTGACAAAGATCAATGGCGCCACGTTCGTTCGGGCTGTGGACGTGGTGGGTTCGTTGCGAGTGTCAAAAGATGGAAGCGAAATTGCGGCGTTACAAGTTGCCGGATCGGCTGCAGACCGAGTTGCCCAACAGTTGCATTCCGGTCAGATACCACTCATCGGCCGCACCGAGGCGCAGGTATCCGCTGATATTTCTGCACGCCTGATTGCAGAGGGGCACGATGTCGTTAACTTTGCAATCGTTGCCGCGGGAGAAAATGCAGCGAGCCCGCACCACCATGCAGGATCACGAGTAATCGCCAAGAATGAAATTGTGCTGTGCGACTTTGGTGGAACGATGAATGGATACTGCAGCGACATCACCCGCTGTGTGTATACGGGCAAGCCCGCCAACGACGTTGCTCTGGCCTACGACGTGCTGTTTGCTGCGCAGGCTGCTGGCGTTGCTGCTGGTGTTGTAGGTGCTGCATGCGAGGACGTCGACCGCGCAGCCAGATCAATTATCGAACAAGCAGGATTCGGTGAATACTTCGTTCACCGAACTGGTCACGGCATTGGAATGGAAGCGCACGAAGAGCCGTACATGGTGAGCGGAAATTCGCTTCCGATTTCGGCTGGTCACGCGTTCAGCGTGGAGCCCGGCATTTACATTCCTGGCAAATGGGGAATGCGCCTAGAGGACATTGTCGTTGCTACCGAAACTGGGCCAATGTCGATGAACAAAGTGAATCACTCACTTGTCACTGTTGAAGCCTAAAGAAGTAACACTCGCATGATTCGGTTGGAAGCGGCAACAGTGATGTTGCAATGGTCTGTCGGTGGCTTATTTTTTCTTTGGTACACAACGCGAAGAAACGAAGTTGGCGCTGGTTACGCGCTGCTGTTGCGCGGCACTTTCGGTGTTTTTGCAGCGATTGCAGTGGTGCTTGGGTTTCGTTACGGCGTGGTTCCTGTGAGGGAAGCATCTGGCATTGTCGTGGCTATTGCCTCGCTCGTACTCATTCGGAACAAACGGTCCAAGCTCGACTTGATTGCCCCCTTGGTTGGCATCCCCGGCATCGTGGTTGCGGGAGTGGCTGCCGTCGAAAATGTGGATTTTGGAAGCGTGAGTGTGTCGTTGCTTCGAGTGATTGTTGGCACGGCATTTCTTGGTGCAGTGAGCGACACGATGTTGTTGGGCCACTGGTACCTCGTGCAACCTGGCATGCCTCGTCGTTTAATTAACGAACTTGTTGATGCGGTGATTTATATCTGGCCGTTAGAAGTTGTTGTGCTGCTCTTGCCGACGGGAATGATCAGCGTGATTAACGGCACTATCGACGATGGCTGGAACGGGGTGCTGGGCTGGTTCTGGCTTGCATCTGCCGTCGTTACAGGGGTGCTTGCCTTCGTAACTCGTGCGGCGCTAAAAGAGCGCAGCTATTCTGCCGTGATGGCCGCAACCGGCCTGATGTACTTGGCTATTTTGACAGCATTCTGCACCGATATTGTGGCGCGGGCACTGCTCGCCGTCTAGTGCATGGCGCAAAGTCGCCACCGAGGCGGTCAAATTGCGTAAGATAACTCCAATGAAACCAGAATCAATATTGCGTGTGACCACGCTGATGGCAGCGGCTGCCAGTCTTGCCTTAAGCGTGTTCATCTATTTCCGTGGAACCGGTGAGACACATCAACTAGACGGCATTTATGTCGGAGTGTGGGTACCCTCGATCCTCGCGCTTGGTGCATTTCTTCTCGCCGGCCGAGGAAAAGAAAAGTAATCATGTCAACGGGGGCGCTCTTTGGATTTGGCTGCGTCATTTTCTTTGTAGTGATGACTGGTGCTTTTATGTACGGTTTGGCCGCAGTGAAGCAAATTGCTGATCGCGACAAATAAACCGACTATTTAGGTGAGCCTGGCGCAACCAGCGCCCATGGCCTGGATCGCTCCATTGCCAAACCAAGCTCGAGCAACAGTTGTTCGCTGTGATGTGGGCCGTTTACTTGCAGGGCTATAGGTAAACCATCCACCAATCCAGCAGGTATTGAAATGGCTGGGTTGCCGTGCATGTTCGCGGGGAATGTCAATTTTCCGTTGTTGCCCATTCCTGCCTGAACACCACCAAAGTTTGACGGCAACGGGCCCTCGGCGGCAAACGCAACATCCGGATTGCTGGCTGTGATCACGAAGTCTGCGGCCGAAAAAATCTCGGACATGCGTTGGTTGAGTGCGGCACGACGTGATTCGATTTTCGCTCGCGCTTCGGCGCCGTATTTGCCGGCCGTTGCTTCAAGACCAAAACGCATTTCTGGTGTCAGTACATCTGCACACTGTGGCCAGTGATCGGCAAGTTGCATTTGTATTTCAATCATGCCGCTGATTGACCACGCAGCGCCCATGCTTGGAAGTTTGGTGTCGACGGTGACGATGCGTAAGCCTGTGATATTTGCGAGGTGCAACGCGTACTCTTCGAGTTGCGACCACATCGCTGGTGAGACAACCGCGCCGCCCCAATTTGGCGCAAGCACAGCAGTTTTGCCCTGCAACGATTGTGAGTGCGTGCCTAATTCTGATTCCCAGTGGTCTACGCGAGGAAGGCTGAGCGGGTCTCTAGTGTCGTGGCCGTTGCACACATCGAACCAGCGGGCCGTATCGCGAATGCTGCGGGCCATGATGCCAATGTTGACGGTGAGGTTTCCTAATTCAACATGAGGTGCGCGAGGGATACGGCCGAACGTTGCCTTCAACCCGACCAAACCGGTGAAGCCTGCAGGAATCCGAATTGAACCGCCGCCGTCGCCGCCAGTTGCAAGAGTGACAAGACCACCAGCAACTGCCGATGCGCTTCCACCAGATGAGCCACCAGGGGTGGTGCCATGCATCCAAGGGTTGTGCGTAGCACCGTTCAAAACTGTGCGCGTGACATTGACTCCACCAAACTCACTCGCGGTGCACAAACCAATCTGGTTTGCTCCGCCAAGTGTGGTTGCGCGCTCCACTAACAAAGAAGTGTGAGTAGCTTTTCTGTCTGCGAACACCACGCATGCTTCGGTGTTTGGCCAGCCTTGAACCGAGTCCAGTTCTTTCACGCCCAATGGAACGCCACCGAATGGCTTAGAAACGTCGGCCTTTTTTGCTCGTTCAATGGCGCCCTCTGCATCGACAAATGAAAAAGCATTAAGTGAGCTTTTCTCTATTGCGGCAAGTGAAGCGCGAAGTTCCTCGAGCGGGCTGCGCTCCTTGCGTCGAAACGCGTCGACAAGAGAAACCGCATCACCCAACCAAGGACTGTCCGTAGATTCCATCTGCATAAAATAGCCCTCAATTCAAGAGTCTCTATTAGTGTGATGCAACTACATGGATACCAAGACATTCCTCGGGATCGAGCCAATTGGTCAACCAAGCGCGGCTGACGGGCAGTGGGCAATGGTGGTGAAGTCATCACTAGTAACAGGCGGGCAGTTTTTGTGGGGTGGCGCTGCGTTGGCTGCTGCGGTGAGTGCGATGGAGCAGTTGTCTGGCCGGCCGTGTGTGTGGGCAACCGCCCAGTATTTGTCGTATGCGCGCACCAACGAGACAATGGAGATTGACGTAACACTTGCCGTTGTCGGACATCAGATCACGCAGGCTCGTGCGGTTGGGCACGTGGGCGACCGCGAAATTCTTACGGTTAATGCCGCGCTTGGAGAGCGGGCGTTCGAGCATCGTGCAACTTTTGCAAAAATGCCAGACGTTCCGAAGCCGCATGAGATTGCGTCGCGCGAACATCGTCATCCCGTTGAGAACACCATTCACGAACGACTTGACGAGCGGCTGGTGAAAGGTCGCGAACTTGAAGACTTAAACGGGGGACCCAACGACGGCAGAACCATCATGTGGGCCAGAATTCCCGACGTCTTGAGCGACGTGGATGCCGCAACATTGGCGGTGCTCGGGGATTTTGTGCCAATGGCGATTGGTCAGGCGCTTGGGGTTCGCGGCGGCGGCAACAGCCTCGATAACACGCTGCGAATAGTTCGCCTCGTTCCGACGAAGTGGGTATTGCTAGACATACAGATACAAGGCGTCGAGCGGGGGTTCGGCCACGGCACCATGAACATGTTCGCCGAAGACGGAACCCTTCTTGCCACCGCAAGCCAAAGCGTGATTGCCCGAATGTGGAGAGAAGCAAAGTGATGATTCGACGAAATGGAATGACCGTCCCGCTTCCTGGGCATTTGCATGCACAACGCGACAAACTTGTGCAGCTTGCTGATTGGGGTTACAGCGATATTTGGTCTGCCGAGACAGACGGGGCCGATGCTTTTACGCCTTTGGCGCTCGCGGCCGCATGGGAGCCAAGGCTTCGGTTGGGAACGGCAATCGTTCCGGCCTACACGCGCACGGCGCCAGTTATTGCGCAAAGCGTCGCGGCAATGGCCGATGCAGCCCCTGGGCGATTTGCGATTGGTATTGGTTCTTCGAGCAACGTCATTGTTGAAAAATGGAACGGCGTTCCGTTCGTCGACCCATACAAAAAAGTTCGCGATGTCGTTCGGTTTATGCACGACGCATTTAGTGGAGAAAAGATCACCAAGGAATATGAAACATTCAAGGTGGATGGTTTTCGACTGAGCATCAAGCCCGAACAAAAACCGACGATTCTGATTGCTGCATTGCGTGAGGGCATGCTCAAGTTAGGGGCCCGCGAAGCCGACGGCGTCATCATCAACTGGCTATCTGCGGAAGATGTCACCAAGGTTGCAGCGGTTGTGCATGGTGCAGCCAACGGTGCGGAAAAAGAAATCGCTGCACGCATTTTTGTGTGCCCAAGCGAGAACACCGAAGTTGTTCGTGCCGGTGCGCGGTTTGCAATTGCCGCCTACATGAACGTTCCTGTTTATGCCGACTTTCATCGTTGGATGGGTCGTGCACCGCTGCTGCAGGGAATGTGGGATGCGTGGAAGGCGGGCGACCGCAAAGCAGCGCTTGCCGCTATTCCCGATCAGGCAGTGGACGAACTTGTTGTGCACGGAAGTGCAGCGCATTGCCGCGATCGCATCAGTGAGTATTTCAAAAACGGGGTGAACACGTCGTCCCTGGCCATATTGCCGCTCGATCCAGAAATGGATTATTGGAAGGCTGTCGAAAGCCTTTCGCCAAGCGCCGAGTAATCGCAGATGTCAACGATCGAGACCGATTCGGAAGTAGCAACGCGGCTCGAGTTCGAGCAGGAGCAACGCAGCGAAGGGTGGAAACTGCTTCGCGCCATGCTCAAAGTGCAGCGGCGCAATCTACTGATTGGCGGTTTGATTGGAATTTTGTGGGCCTCATTCAAAGTGATGGTTCCTCAGATGACCAAGTACGCAATCAACGACGGAATTGAAAAAGATGGTCCGCTGTTGCGTTGGGCGGTCATCATCGGCCTGCTTGGGGTGCTTACTGGCGTGCTTTCAGGCATGCGTCGCTACGTTGCATTTCGCGAAAGTCGTTGGGCCGAAACGCTCTTTCGTGAGCGACTGTTTCGTCATGTGATTGGCCTGCACGTGGGGTATCACGACACCGCACAAACGGGGCAGTTGATGAGTCGGGCATCGAGCGACCTGATGCAGATTCAGGGTTTCATCGTGATGATTCCCATCACATTGTCCAATGTCCTGCAGATTTTTGCGGTGACTGCAATTCTGTTCATCACCGACCCGGTGCTTGCAGTGGTGGCACTCATCCCGTTGCCGTTCGTCAATCTTTCTGCACGGCGGTTTAGTCACCGTATTCACCCTGCATCCATTGCAGTGCAAGCGGAACAGGCACAACTTGCAAACGTGGTGGAGGAAAGCGTCTCCGGTATTCGCGTAATCAAAGGTTTCGGTGCGGAACAAGTGCAGTTTGAGAAATTGGAACGAGAAGCAGACGACATCCTGCGCGAATCCATGAAAGCCGCCCGCATCCGCAGCAGTTTCCTGCCTGCAATCGACGTGTTGCCTGCACTTGGTTTGGTTGCGGTGCTTGGGGTTGGCGGCCATCGCGTGCTGAACGGGCAACTGTCTATTGGCGACCTCGTTGCCTTCAACGTCTATCTCACATTGTTGATCTGGCCGCTGCGCAACATAGGCATGATCGTTGCTTTGGGACAACGCGCTGCAGCAGCACTTGTTCGCATTAATGAAGTGTTGGAAACCGAATCCGAAATCACCGACCCTGCTAAGCCGCAATCACTGCCAACTGGCGGGTCGCAAACTCTTGGAGCAGTGAAGTTTGATCACGTGCAGTTTGGATACAACCCAAGCTTCCCCGTTTTGAGCAACTTCAACTTAAGTATCGCTGCCGGCGAGTCGATCGCAATTGTCGGCGCAACTGGTTCTGGCAAGTCGACGATCGCACGATTGTTGCTGCGCTTCTACGACACCAACGTTGGGCACGTATTTCTCGACGGAGTAGATGTACGCAAATTGCGCCTCCGCGAACTGCGCCAGCAAATTGGCGTGGTGTTTGAAGAGACGGTGTTGTTCAACGACAGTGTTGCCAACAACATCGGTTTTGCCAGGCCGGGTGCCAGCCAGCAGGATTTGGAACGCGCGGCAAAACTTGCCGGCGCACACGACTTCATCCTGCAATTGCCAAACGGATACCAGACAATTATTGGCGAGCGCGGGTTTTCGCTTTCCGGTGGACAACGCCAACGAATTGCAATTGCTCGGGCGATTATTGCAGACCCTCGCGTGTTGGTGCTCGACGACGCAACGAGCGCAGTGGACCCAAGTAAGGAAAGCGAAATCCGTGACGCTATGCGCACGGTCATGAGCGGACGTACAACCATCGTTATTGCGCATCGACCAGGAACAATTGCATTGGCAGACCGAGTGGTGTTTCTCGACGGGGGCACAATCGCTGCAATCGGTAAGCACGAGGAACTTGTGTCGTCCAATGAGCGGTACCGCGAGGTGCTTGCCAGCATGGAACACAATGCGGAAGAGGAAAGCTGACATGTGGAGTTCCGGAGGAGTGAGCGACGAGGACCGCCTCAGTAGGGCGCAGGCAAAAACCATTGTTGGCCGAGTGTTCAAGATGGCGGCCCCGTTTCGCAAGACGATGTGGATGGCGTTTGCATGCGTCTGCGTCACAACTGTTTGCGCACTTGCCGGCCCAGTTCTGGTGAAGCACGGAATTGATGCGGGAATACGGGCCAACGATGTTGGCGAACTCAATTTGTCGGTAGCCATCTATCTGTTGGTTGCATTTCTGGCCTACGTGTTTGGCCGAATGCAGTTCTTGTATCTCAACCGAACAGGCGAGTCGTTTCTGCGAGTACTTCGTCTTGCTGTCTTTAGGCAGATGCAGCGACAATCAATGGCGTTTTACGACAGAAACAAAGCCGGTGTGCTCGTTGCCCGCATGACAGCAGATATCGAGTCGATGGCCGAACTTGTGCAGTGGGGGCTGCTCCAATTCATTGCCGCAGGAATGCTGCTGGTGTTCGCATTCTTTGTGCTGCTTACCTTGAGTTGGCAGCTAACCATTGTCGCTTTATTAGTGATGCCTTTGCTCATTGCAGCGTCTATCAAGTTTCAGCACGACTCCAACAAGGCCTACCTCATGGTGCGCGAACGTGTTGGCGCAAACCTCTCCGCATTGCAAGAGGGAATCACCACGGTGCGAGTAATTCAGGCCTACGCACAGGAGAAAGAAACAATCGAAAAGTTCACCAAGTCGAACCGTGAGCTTTTCCAAAGTCACGAACGCAGCGTGCGCATTAGTACGTGGTACTTCGCGCTCATCGAGTTTGGTGGCGTGTTCGCTAGCGCGCTCATGATCGGCATTGGCGGTTGGCTGGTTCATCGCGGCGATGTCACTTTGGGCACGGTCGTTGCTTTTACGCTTTTACTCTCCAGCCTGTTCGATCCGGTGCAGCAACTGTCGCAGTTGTACAACACGGTGCAATCTGCTGGTGCTGCGCTGAACAAGTTGTTTCAAATCTTGGACGCAAAACCCGAAGTCGATGAACACCCTGCTGCGGTTATGTTGCCCGAAGCCGGCGAACTTCGAGTTGATGGTGTCACTTTCAATTACGCCGCTGCTGTGAATCCTGCTTTGAATAACGTGAGCATCACTGTTGTCGTTGGCGAGAAATTGGCGCTAGTTGGCCCGACGGGTGCTGGTAAATCAACCTTGGCCAAATTGATGGCGCGCTTGTACGACCCTCAATCGGGAGTCGTTTCGTATGGGGGCGTAAATCTCACGATGGCAACAATGGATTCGCTTCGTAAACGAATTGTCGTCGTACCGCAAGAGGGCTTCTTGTTTAATGGCACTATTCGCGACAACTTGCGCATTGCACGATCGGATGCGACAGACGAGCAAATAGACGCAGCAGTTGCGGCCATTGGTGCAACCGAACATTTCGCCACGTTGCCAGACGGGCTGGATACAGAGGTGCGCGAACGAGGCAGCCGGCTTTCGGCGGGCGAGCGCCAGCTTGTCGCACTTGCGCGAGCCGCACTTGTCGACCCTCGCGTCTTGGTGTTGGATGAAGCAACATCAAACCTCGACCCGGGCACCGAGGCCGAAGTAGAGCAAGCCTTAGAGCGACTGATGTCTGGCAGAACGGTCATCGTTGTAGCGCACCGGCTTTCAACCGTGCAGCGCGCAGACCACATTGCAGTCATCGACGCAGCAGGCATTGCCGAATACGGAACACATGAGCAACTTGTTGCCCTCAACGGGCGTTATGGCGCGCTTGCTGCGGCCTGGCAAAAATCACAAATTGTGAATTAGAGCTGCATTGCTTTGATCTCGAGGAATTCCTCGAAGCCATGGTCGCCATATTCGCGACCCACGCCAGATTGCTTGTAGCCACCGAATGGAGCATTGGGGTTAAACGCCCCGCCGTTCACTTCAACCTGGCCAGTGCGCATCCGTCGTGCAATAGCAATTGCTTTGTCCTTGTCGGCAGACCACACGCCGCCGGCCAAGCCGTACACCGTGTCGTTAGCAATTCGCACTGCGTCTTCTTCGTCGTTGTAAGGAATGACGCTGAGTACCGGGCCAAAGATTTCTTCTTGGGCAATAGTCATCGAAGTAGTGACGTTAGAGAAGATTGTTGGCTTGACGTAGTAGCCCTTCGAGACTCCCTCGGGAACCCCAACGCCACCAACCAACAACTTCGCACCTTCATCGATTCCTTTTTGGATGAACCCATTCACGCGGTCGCGTTGAGCGGCAGAAGCGAGGGGGCCGAGGTGGGTTGTCTTCTCGAACGGATCTCCAACAACGAGGGCGTTGCCGGTTGAGGTGAGAATTGCTTCGGCCTCTTCAAGCCGAGCCTTTGGCACCAGCATGCGAGTGAGTGCGGAGCATGTTTGGCCGCTGTTGAGGAATGCTTTTCCAACACCCGATGAAACGGCTTTCGCGAATGTCTCTGTATCGAGATCTGCACAAATGATGTTTGCCGACTTGCCACCCAACTCGAGTGCAACTTTCTTTACCGACTCGGCAGAAACCTGAGTAACGCGACGTCCAGCACGAGTAGAACCAGTGAACGACATCATGTCGATGTTTGAGCTTGCCGACATTGCCTCACCAACAACTGGGCCAGTTCCCGTAATCATGTTGAACACACCGGCTGACAAACCAACCTCATGAATTACTTCGGCGAGCATGAACGCGTCGATTGGAGCAACTTCACTTGGCTTTAAGACGACGGTGCAACCTGCCGCCATAGCGAAAGCTACTTTTGCTGCAATTTGGTGCAACGGATAGTTCCATGGAGTGATGCAACCAACAACACCAATTGGCTCGCGGACCACAAGCGAAGAGCCGACCTCTTTCGAGTAGGTGAAGTTCTCGGCGATTGCGGCAGCCTGCTTGAACGAGTTGATTGGTAATCCAACCTGAATCATCTGGCTGAGAAATTTGGACATTCCGGTTTCGCGACTGATTGCCGAAGAGATCTCATCCATTTTTGCTGCGAGCCCGTCACCAATTTTGCTGATGTACTCGGCTCGTGCTTTTGGTGTGAGCGCTGCCCACGAATCGAACGCGGCGCGTGCCGCTTTTGCAGCAAGCTCTACATCGGCTGCACCGCAAGAGGGGATTGTTGCCATGACGGACTCGTCGGTGGAGTCCCACACCTCAATGGTCTCACTCGAGCTGGGCGTGACCCACTGACCATTGATGTAAATCTGCTTGTAGTTAGTCATGTTGTCGCTCCTTTTGGCGTGCACGTTGTGCTCTCAGAGTACCTACGACGGCTGCACCAATTCCCATCGCACCATAAAACCCTCGATCGGTCGGTCGTGGCCCAGGGGTGAACGAGTAGCGTGGGCGAGAATATGACACGTGAAAAGATCTATACACGGGCTGGCGACGACGGCACAACGGGGCTGTTCTACGGCGGTCGCGTGGGTAAAGACAGCGCACTTCCAAGGGCCTATGGCGCGGTAGACGAAGCCCAGGCAATTTTGGGGCTTGTTCGAGCCGAGGCGGGGAAGGGCACCGAGCTTGACGACATGCTCGTGCATCTTTGCCGCGACTTGTGGGTGTTGATGGCGGAACTGGCCACGCTTCCCGAGAACCGCCACAAGCTGGTTGGTGGCAAGTCGTTAGTAACCGCAGAGATGGTTACCCACTTGGAAGAAATGATCGACTCGTTAGACGAACGATTTACCCCGCCAACAGATTTTGTTGTGCCAGGGCAAAACAAGGTAGCTGCACTTCTAGACGTTGGCCGAACCGTTGCGCGCAGGGCCGAACGACATTCGCTCGCTGCTGCGCCAGCACCGTCGCAGGCCTGCCCGTATCTCAATCGTCTCAGTGATTTACTGTGGACGCTTGCTCGTTGGCAAGACGGAGTTTCTTTGCCAGTTAAAGATGTGATCTAAATACGCAAATAAGGAGACAACAATGTCATTTACCGTTGCAAACAAAATTCCTGCAGGAGTTGCTGCAGTCGGAGTTGCAGTCACATCCGAAGGTGCACTTCCCAAAGGTGTTTCGCTTTCGCGAAAGACGCTTGAGAAACTCGGTTTCGCCGGAAAAGTGGGTCAAACATATATCGTCCCAGCCGATAAAGGTGCAATCACCATTTTGGTTGGCGTTGGGGAAAACGCAAAACTAACGGCAGAGACATTGCGCAAGGCCGCCGCTGCGCTTGCTCGTGCTGCTTCAGGTTTTGAATCGCTGGCAACCGACTTGGCTGACGCCGGAAGAATTGATCGCAAGCTTGCAGCACAAGTTGTTGTTGAGGGCATTGCACTTGCCTCGCATCGCTACACCGACTTGAAGACGATTGATAAGAAGGCAACAAAGCTTTCAGAAGTGACGATTGTGGGTGTCGGCGCTGCGCTTACTGCAGGCGTAAAGCGTGGTGTGGTAATCGCAACCGCAACAAACATGGCACGCGATTTTGCAAACATGCCACCGGCGCACCTGACAGCGACAATGTTTGCCAATAAGGCTGTCGAAATTGCCGGAGCGTCTGGTTTGAAGGTTGAAGTATTCAACAAAGACCAGTTAATCGCGATGGGTTGCGGCGGAATCGTTGGAGTCAATCGCGGAAGCGTCGAACCGCCACGCATGGTTCGTTTGACATACAAGCCAGCCGGCGCAAAAGGCAAGCCGCATCTAGTGATGGTTGGCAAGGGAGTGATGTACGACTCCGGCGGTATTTCGCTCAAGCCATCCGACTCTTCGCACGCAATGATGAAGGGCGACATGAGCGGCGCCGCCGCCGTGCTGGCAACAATGAGCACACTGAAGGCTCTTGGATGCACCAATCAAGTAACTGGTTATCTCATGTGCACTGACAACCTTCCATCGGGAAGCGCAATGGCAATGGGCGATGTGTTGCACATGCGCAATGGCAAAACGGTAGAAATTCACAACACCGATGCCGAAGGAAGGCTCATTTTGGCCGACGGTTTGGCGCTTGCAGCCGAACAGAAGCCAGATGCAATTGTGGATATTGCAACGCTCACTGGCGCATGCCAACGCGCACTCGGTAACGGCATGGCTGGTGTGCTCGGCAACAACCAGAAGTTCATTGCTCAGCTGCTTGCTGCAGCCGACCGCACCTCGGACAAGTTGTGGCAGTTGCCTCTAGAGCGCGACTACCGCACAGCTTTGGAAAGCTCTGTTGCCGATATGAAAAACGTGGGCGGCGAGGCGGGTGCTATTACCGCAGCACTATTCCTTGACGAATTCGTTGGCACCACGCCATGGGCTCACTTGGATATTGCCGGGCCAATGTGGAGTGATAGCGATAGTGGTTGGTTGCAAAAGGGCATGACCGGTTACGGAACCCGATTGTTGATTGACACGGCGCTTAACTTCAAGCGCCCCACCCGCTAACCGCGAGGACTTAGTCCTTCTGGGTGCCCACTTTGATGTCGCGGAAAGCCGACTTGGAGTCGATGCCCACATCTTTTGGAAGCCCAAGCACGCGCTCGCCAACGATGTTGCGCATGACCTCGTCGGAGCCGCCGGCAATTCGCATGCCTGGTGCGCCGAGCAATAACTGACTCCAAGCGTAGGTGCCCCATTCACCAGTATCTACAACGAGTTTTGCACCGAGAACATGAGCGACAAGGTCGTTCATGCGCTTTTGGTTGTCGACAAGAGCCATCTTGCCGATTGACATTTCGGGGCCAGGAAGTTGCCCTGCTCGCATTTTGTCGGTTGCGCGTTGGCTGGTGAAACCTGCGACGCGGGTGTTGATGTACAAGTCGGCGAGCATGTCGCGCACGATTGGATCCTTATCTAGTTCGTAATGACGAATCATTGCGAGAAGACGGGTGTACATGTTGTTTTCGCCGCCGTCGCTGGAGCCGATTGATGCGCGTTCGTTCATCAGCGTGGTGAGTGCAACGTTCCATCCATTATTCACTTCGCCCAAACGGTGATCGTCACGCACGCGTACTTCGTTGAAGAACACTTCGTTGAAGCTTGCGCCACCTGTCATTTGTCGGAGTGGACGAATCTCTACACCTGGTGCACGCATGTCGACAATGAAGCCAGTGAGACCTTTATGTTTTGGCAGCGATGGGTCGGTGCGGCAAATGATTTCGCCGATGTCGGAAAACTGAGCGCCCGATGTCCACACCTTTTGCCCGGTGATGAGCCACTCGTCTCCGTCACGTTCGGCTTTTGCTTGTACCGAAGCCAAGTCGCTGCCAGCGCCGGGCTCGGAGAACAATTGGCAACCAACAATGTCGGCACGCCACATGGCACGGATGTATTTTTCTTTCGCGACGTCGGAGGCATGGGCCAAAATTGTTGGGGCAACCATGCCAAGGCCAATTTGGAAGACGCCGAGTGGGGCAGTGCGGTACTCGCGCTCGACTTGGTTGTATGCGCGCTCGTGTGCATTCGAAAGCCCCGCGCCGCCGTATTCGGTTGGCCCAGTTATCCAGCCAAAACCATTGTCGAATCGTTTCCCCTGCCACTCCTTGGCCTTGCTGAGCATTTCCATTTCGGCGTCGCGGCTGCGCTCCTCAAACATGGAAACGTTGTCGGTTCCTTCGCCCCATGTGAACTTCTTTTTGACTTCCTTGCGCTCCGCATTGGCCTCTAGAAAGACACGGGCTTTGGACGCAAAATCTTCGACACTCATTTGGCTCGTCATTTCCTCAACGGTAGTGGCGCAGGACTGTCGCCGAGAAGGCGAGCCAACTAGTCTGTGGGGCATGGGTCAGCCAGTTTCAGTCGTTCAAAAACCAACCGCCACACCTGGGCGAATTCGCTTTGAAATCAATCGTTCGCTCACCGGTATGGGCCACGAGCGCTACACGGATGGCGCATCTGCCACAGGCACGAAGCCCGCCGATGTGCTTGCGCAACGCATGTTTGCCACGGGCAAGGTGTCCTCGGTGCATGTATTTGGAAACATGATCACCGTTGACGTATTAGATGGGGCTGGTAATAACGGCCTTTCCACCATCGTCGAGGATTTGTATCAATACTGGAAGCCAGGCATGGAGCCACCTTCGATTGAAGAACTAATGAGCAAAGTTCCGAAAAGCGCCGAGCCAGCGGCAGCGGCAGTTGCCGATGCTGGCGGCGCGCCACTGAGCGCGGAAGCGAGCAAGATTCCTGCAGTTCTACTTGCCCGCAGTCAGGCCGCGCTTGCGAAAGCCCGCGCGAACAAAGGATAGATGGTGCGATTAGTGGTACAGGGTGAAAGACTCGGCGCCAATGTCTAAGTCAGATATTTCCTTGCATGATGTAGCGGAGATGCTCGACGTGCACTACATGACCGTGTATCGCTATGTGCGACAGGGGCAGCTTCCTGCTACAAAAGTTGGTCGTTCGTGGTTCGTGAAGTCTTCTGATCTGAAAGCATTTCGTGATGCCAAAGTGCATAGTTCCGAGTTTTCCGATGGCGGCAGAAATATTGCTCCGTGGGCAGAGCGTCTTGAAGCGCAACTTATTCTGGGGGACCAGCGAGGTGCGACCGAAATCATGGAAGCGGTGTTACGTTCGGGACACGACTTGTATTTTCTCTATTTGCATGTGCTGACGCCGGCAATGAGTGCCATTGGCGCGAAGTGGGCGGCTGGAAACCTAGAAATTTTTGTTGAGCATCGGGCAAGCAATATTGCAATGCGCCTAATCGGTCAATTTGGGCCAAGGTTTGCACGACGCGGAGTTTCGAAGGGCACTGTTGTGCTTGGTTCACCAGCAAGCGAGATGCACACGTTGTCGACGTCAATGGTTGCCGACTTGATTCGTCTTGAGGGTTGGGACGTTTCCGATGTTGGCGCCAATATGCCGGCCGAAGCATTTGCTGAAGCTATTCGTCAGGGGGAAGATGTTGTTGCGGTGTGCATTGGCGTGACCATGCCTGGGTCGCTTCCTGC
>CAMDJX010000004.1 GCA_945900735.1 Acidimicrobium ferrooxidans DSM 10331
AATGTCTGTTTCAGTTCGGCCCACATGGTGCCGTTGGCCGCATTCTTTTTGGAAGGGCGATTCATGGTCACGGTCACAATGCCGTCTTGGCGCAAAACCTCGAGTGTCTCCATCACACAGACGATACTGAGTGGATGGGATTCAATCCGCATCGCAAGCATGTACGCCGCGCAAGCGACTACATCATTGTTGCCTCGGCAATGGTGGCCATTGTTGCCCTGCTTGCATGGGCTTTGGCCGGCTGACCAACGTGGGTATTTGGGACGGCCAGTTTGGCGAAGTGGAAGTGCGCCGAGTGCAGCCGTACGAAGCGTTGAAGGTGTACGTGTGCCCTGGTTGCAACCGTGACATTCCCGAAGGGATGGGCCACTACGTGTGTGTGCCGAGCGACGCCGCCGACTTGCGACGCCACTGGCACTACGGGTGCTGGGACAATCGCGTGGTGTCGCAAAACTAAAACGCGTCGAGCAACATGTCGAGTTGCGTGCCAAGCACGCACGCCACATCGAAACGCACGCACTGCACTTGATGCACGAGCGGGTCGTTGGCTTCGCGCAGTGCTTGCCGATAGTCGGCGGTTGCTCTACGAATTTTCAGTTGCTTGGCAACCGTCACGGCCTCGGCTGGCGTGCCCATGGCATTGGTTGCGCGCGCCTTCACTTCGCACACCACCAGCACGCCGCAAAGCGTTGCAACAACATCCAGTTCGCCGCGCTTGCTTCGCCAATTGCACGCAATAATCAAGTACCCGTGTTGTTGATACCAACGCGCAACGTGTTGTTCGGCCCACTGACCGCGCGCCACGCGCGCTTGAGCCGTTGCGGCTAGATGTCGAGTGGTGGAAGTTCTTCGACGTTGAGGTCTTTGAAACTGAGTACGCGCACCCTCGGCACGAACCGGCTCTTTCGGTACATGTCCCACACCCACGCGTCGCTTAAGACCACTTCCAAAATTGGGCGCGGCCCGTCGGACAACACCTTCACATCAACGTTGTTGGCCAGGTAAAACCGGCGATCAGTTTCGATTGCATATTTGAACATGCTGACAACATCTTGATATTCCTGAGCCAGCTGCAACTCGCGCTCGGCCTCGAAATTTTCGAGATCGTCAGTGTTCAATGTGTACCAAAAATTGCAGTGTTGGCAATTATTGGTCGTCGCGCTTTTCGCGGACCTTGGCAGCCTTGCCCTTACGGTCGCGCAAGTAGTTGAGCTTGGCACGACGAACGTCGCCGCGCTTCATCAACTCGAGCTTGGCAACAGATGGGCTGTGCATTGGGAAGGTGCGCTCGACACCCACGCCGTAGGACAACTTGCGAACGGTGTATGCCTCGGAGATGCCCGAGCCGGCAATGGAAACTACGTTGCCTTGGAAAATCTGGATGCGCTCTTTGCCACCTTCAACAACGCGCACGTGCACCTTGACTTCGTCGCCAGGGCCGATCTTTGGAATATCGGTGCGCTTGTATTGGTTGTCGACGAGGTCGGTGGTCTTCATGAGGATTTCCTTTAAATAGTGAAGTGTGAAGGATACGGGACAGGCGGGAACTCTTCCAACAGGCGTTGCTCTGTTTGGGTTAGCGGACCCCTTTTGGCCATCAGGTCGGGGCGCTTGGCAATGGTGCGATGGAGGGCCTGAGCAAGCCTCCAGCGCTCGATTTGAGCGTGGTTGCCGCCGCGCAGCACCTCGGGCACGCCGAAGCCCCGGAAGTCGGCTGGGCGCGTGAAGTGCGGCTCCTCGAGTAGCCCCGATTGCCCGAAGCTTTCAGTAATTGGCGACACCGCGTTGCCCATCACGCCGGGCAGCAACCGAGTGACCGCTTCGATGATGAGACACGCGCCAACTTCGCCACCTGCAAGCACCACGTCGCCTACCGATACTTCTTCGTCGATGAGATGTTCGCGAATGCGATGATCGATGCCCTCGTAGCGGCCGCACAACAGGCTGAAGCCGTCGAGTGCCGACAACGAGTTGGCAAAGTGTTGATCGAATGGGCGCCCACCTGGCGATAGCAACAACAGCGGGCGCGGCGGGTTGGCTTTTTCTACCGAGGTAAACACGGGCTCGGCCGACAGCACCATGCCTGCACCGCCGCCGAACGGGGCGTCGTCCACGCTGTGATGCACGTCTGTTGTGTGTTCGCGCAAATCGTGGCAGCGCAAGTCCACAATCTTTTCGTTGCGTGCACGGCCCAGCAAACTCTCGGAACAAAACGCGTCCACCAAGTTGGGGAACAATGTGAAGACATCAATCCGCATCGAAAAGCCCTTCTGGAGCATCGATTACTACCCGGCCATTTTCGTTGGACACGATGAACGGCGTTGGAACCAGGAAACCATTATCAAGTTCCATGATTGGGTGTGCGGGGTTGTCAATCACGCCAACACATGTACCGAACTGCGTGCCGCTTGCATCCATCACGACGCTGCCAACAAGTTGGTGCACCCACACCACGCTTGGGTCGTCAATTGCTTCGCCATACACATCGCTGTTTGTTAAACGCTCGGCAATGTTGCGGTCGTCCATGCCGGCAAACGACAACAGCCAACGCTCGCCTTGCGGTTTTGCAGTTGCAATTTCGTACCACGTGCCAGCAACCCACAGTTTGGATTTTGGCGCGGTGCGTTGCGGATGACTCGAGAAGAAGTCGACATACATTGCGCCACGAACGCCGTGGGGTCGGCCAATGCGGCCAACATGCAGCAAACCAGTTGGTGGCTGTTGATCAGTCGTCGACGAAGTCGACATCAATTTCTACGCCGTCACGAACTGCGGCTGCGCGCACAACTGCGCGAATGCTCATTGCGGTGCGACCGCGACGGCCGATTACGCGGCCCAAGTCGCCTTCGCCAACGCGAACTTCGAGCAGAATTTTGTCGCCATCAGGAAAACCTTCAACCTTGACGGCCTCTGGGTTGTCGACGATGGAACGAACGACGTGATCGAGCACGGCGGTTGCTACAGGAGCAGGAACGAGATTTGCAGAATCAGTCACGAGTAATGGAAAGAACTACTTGGACTTCTTGGATGCGGTGAACTCTGCCCAGACGCCCGAGATTTCGAGCAGTTTCTTGACACGATCGCTTGGCAATGCGCCTTGCTTCAGCCACTTCATGGCCTTCTCGTTATCAACAGTGAGCGCTGATGGCTCGGACTGTGGGTGGTAGTTACCAACGATTTCGAGGAAACGGCCATCGCGCGCAGAGCGCGTATCGGCAGCAACGATGCGGTAATGCGGTTGCTTTGTTTTACCTACTCGGGTGAGGCGAAGCTTTACGGACATGGCGGTCAGGCTATCGGGAACCAGGCCGCGAGCCCAACGCCGCAGCCAGATCGGCAGGGATTCCTGCCATGGGGCCACCCTTCTTGCCGCCCTTGCCAGCCATGCCCCCCATGCGCTTCATCATCTTTTGCATCTCGGAGAATTGTTTCACCAGCTTGTTGACGTCGGAAACCTGGGTTCCACTGCCCTTTGCAATGCGTGTGCGCCGCGAACCGTTGATGATCTCGGGCTTGCGTCGCTCCTCGGTGGTCATCGAGCGAATGATGGCCTCGGTCACCGTCAGCATGTCATCAGAGATCTGGGCGTTCTTCATTTCTTTCGTCACGCCGGGCAACATTCCCATCACGTTGGTGAGCGAGCCCATCTTCTTGATTTGTTGTAACTGATCAAGGAAGTCGTCGAGCGTAAATTCGCCCTCGAACATTTTTGCGGCAGCAGCCTCGGCTTGCTCTTTTTCAAATACTTTCTCGGCTTGTTCGATCAGCGTGAGCACGTCGCCCATGCCCAAGATTCGGCTTGCCATGCGGTCTGGGTGGAACTGCTCGAAGGCGTCCATCTTTTCGCCGGTTGCCGCAAACGCAATTGGTTTGCCAATCACTTCCTTCACCGATAAAGCCGCACCACCGCGCGCATCGCCATCAAGTTTCGACAAGATCACTGCGCTGATCGACAACGTTTCGTCAAATGCTTTTGCAACTGTCACTGCGTCTTGCCCCGTCATTGCATCCACAACGAGGAACGTGTAGTCGGGCTTCACCGCGGCAGAGATGTCGCTGACTTGTTGCATCATTTCGGCATCAATAGCCAAGCGGCCCGCGGTGTCCACAATCAACACGTCGCGACCAATACGTTTTGCTTCTGCTAAACCTGCGGCCGCGGTTGCAACCGGGTCGCCCGGTGCGGAGAAAACAGGAACATTGATTTGCGCGCCAAGAACTTTCAACTGCTCTACTGCAGCGGGACGTTGCAAGTCGGCGCCTACCAACATTGGGTTGCGCCCCTGCGCTTTAAACCATGCGGCCAACTTTGCGGCGCTTGTGGTTTTACCGGAACCCTGCAAGCCCGCCATCAACACCACCGTTGGCGGCTGCGATGCATACGCAATCTTCAGTGTTTCGCCACCGAGCATCGCCACCAATTCGGCATTGACGATCTTGATGATTTGTTGGCCCGGGTCGAGCGCCTCGGCAACCTTTGTTCCAATGGCCTGCACACGAATGCGCTCGACAACATTGCGAACAACACCGATGTTGACGTCGGCTTCCAGCAATGCCGTGCGAATCTCGCCGAGCATCTCGTTGACGTCGGCCTCGGTCAGCCGCCCTTTGGCGCGCAAACGCTTAAATACGCCGCCTAATCGGTCGCCAAGTGAATCAAACATCGTGCTGCCGAAGGCTACCGATCATCCGCGAGTTCTAGAACAGCGCGTCGACAAATTCGATGGGGTTAAACGCCACCAAGTCGGTAATGGTTTCGCCCAGCCCTACCAACTTGATGGGGATACCCAACTCGGTCTCGATTGCAAACACAATGCCGCCCTTTGCCGAGCCGTCCAGTTTGGTGAGCACGATCCCCGTCACCTGTGTGGCCTCGGCAAACACCCGCGCCTGGCTCAAACCGTTTTGCCCGGTTGTCGCATCGATCACCAACAACACTTCGGTCACTGTGCCCGCGCCTTTTTCGGCAACGCGACGAACCTTGCGCAACTCTTCCATCAAGTTGGTGTTGCTCTGCAACCGGCCCGCTGTGTCGGCCAGCACCAAGTCGATGTTGCGCGCGTTCGCTGCTTGCACCGCATCAAAGATGACCGACGATGGGTCGCCGCCTTCTGCACCACGAATGATTTCGGCACCCGATCGCTCGGCCCACGTTGCAAGCTGCTCGCCTGCCGCAGCGCGGAAGGTGTCGCCCGCTGCCATCATCACTGTTCGGCCAAGTGCAGTTTGTTGCGCCGAAATCTTTCCGATGCTTGTTGTCTTGCCCGCGCCGTTAACGCCAACCATCAGCCAGATGTTTGGGCCCTCGATAGTTGCATCAAAACGCAGTTCGCGATCGGTGGAAACCAAGTGCGCGCTCATGTCTTGACGCAGCGCATCAATCAGTTGCTGCGGCGACACAATCTCTTTGCTCTTCACCCGCGCGCGCAGCGGTTGCATCAGTTCTTGGGCCACGCGCACGCCAACATCGGCCCGCAACAGCGCCTCTTCCAATTCGTCCCACGTGGTGTCGGAAATCTCGCTGCGCGTAAGCACCGACGTAACAGCGCCACCAAATGCGCTTCGCGCTTTAGACAACCTGTCGCGAACACTTGCCTTTTCTACAACTACTGCTACTTCAACAGCAGCTTCTTCAACAATTACTTCCTCAACAACGGCAGCTTTAGTAATCGGTGTGGCGCGCTGCACCACTGGCGCAGCCGGCTTGCGGCGATTCAGCCAAACAACGCCGAAGCCGAAGACCAAGACAACAACGGCCAACACCAAAAAGATGATGGGAAGCGAAATGTTGTTCATGAATTCTCCACGCTAGGCGGAGGCTTTGCTCACGCGCTCGACAATCACGCGCGACGAACCACCCGGCTGCATAGTCACGCCAAGCAGGCAGTCGCCCGCTTCCATGGTGCGCTTCTGGTGGGTGACAATAAGCAACTGCGCGTCTTGCCGGAATTCGTGCACAAGGCTGAGGAATCGGTGCAAGTTCACGTCGTCGAGTGCGGCTTCTACTTCGTCCATTACATAGAACGGTGAAGGGCGGCTGCGGAACACTGCGAAAAGGAATGCAAGTGCAACGAGCGAACGCTCGCCGCCCGACAACAGCGACAGCTTCTTCACGTTCTTGCCGCTTGGCTTGGCCTCTACTTCAATGCCGGTGTTCAGCAAGTCGTTTGGCATGGTCAGCGTCAGTTTGCCCTGGCCGCCTGGGAACAACATGCCGAACAACTTCTCGAAGTTGTCGCTCACGTCGCTGAAAGCGGAAGCAAACGTTGTCTGAATTTCCATGTCTACTTGCTTGATCACCTTGATCAATTCGCGACGCGTGTTCTTCACGTCTTCCAACTGCTCTTCCAAGAACGTGTGGCGCTTCTGCAATTCGTCGTATTCCTCTAGAGCCAGCGGGTTAATTGGGCCCATCAAACGAAGCTCGCGCTCCAACTCGCGCACGCGCGAAATAGGCGAAACGTTTTCTGGCAACTCTGGCATCGGCGTATCGATTGCCGCTTGCGGTTCGCACGAGTGGTCGCGGCGCAGCGCCTCCACCGTTCCCTCGAGGCGCATCTTTACTTCGGCCTCTTCTACTTCAATACGGCGGTTTCTTTCACGACGCTCCTCGAGACCTTGCTCGTTCGTGGTGCGCTCTTTGCGTGCCTCATCCAAGCGCTGCGAGATTGCGCGCACCTCGTCGCTTTGCCTGCGGCGCACTTCTTGCAACTCGGCCTGGCGTGCATCCAACAACCTTGCGTTGTCTGCTGCAACCTTCGTCAGTCGGTTCAGTGCAGTGAGGCTTGCTTCAACCTTGGTGCGTCGCTCGGCTGCAACAACGCGCGCCTCGACGTCGGCGTTTAAGCGGGCTTCAACATCGGCAAGGCGCGACTCTAGGAATTGTCGGCGCTCTTGCAAGCCTGCGGTTTTTACTTCTAGGTCGTTGCGCAATACCGACAACAAACCCTGCAACTCGGCTTGCACCGAACGCAGCGCGTCGTATGCACTTGAAAGCTTTTGGTTGTTCTGCAACGCCGATGCACGGTGCCGCTCGAGCAACGTGAGCGACGAGGCATGCGCGTCGCGTGTTTGCGACATGCGTGTGCGTGCTGCTTGCAAATCTGCCTGTGTGCGCTTCAACGCGTCGGCCGCGCGCTCGGCACGCAGTTGCGCTTCTTCCAATGCGGCGGCAGTTACGCCGCTTGCGCCAACGCGCAGGCCAGAGGATGCGAACTTGTCGCCTTCGCCCGTAATCACCACTGCTTCCGGGTGCGCAAGTGCAGCATCCACTGCATCAGCCCACGACTGAACGAACACCACCCTGCTCAACAACACATCGAGCAAACGGTTCACTTGTGTTTCGTGTTCGCCAGCCTTTGCGCGCACGTTGGTGCGCAGGCTTGAACCATTATTTATCGTTGGCGTTGAAGGCACAGTTGTAATTGCGTTCAGCGCAAGCACCGCACCAACCCGGCCACTTTGTCGCAACTCTTGCAAGGCCCGGCGGGCTGCGTCCACGTTGCGCGCAACCATTGCCGACAGCGCATCGCCAAGTGCAACCTGCACAGCAACACGGCGCTCGGCATCTATCTCGATCAGTTCGGAAAGCGAGCCAATTGCGCCTTCCACATCGCGCAGAACGGTTGCACTGGAACGGTTTGCGTCCATTGCCATCTGCAACGCTTCTGCGCGTGCAGCCGAAATGTTGGCGTCGGATTGCGCTGTGCCAAACAGTGCCATTGCGGCATCCAGCGCTGCCTCGGCCGATGCACGCGCGGTATCGGCTTCGCTTAAGCGTTGCGCAAGTTCGCCCTCGTTGCGCCCGTCGGCTTCAACAACATTGCGCAGGCGGTCGATGTCTTCGTTCAGCCCACGGCCGCGCGCAGTAAGTTCGCCAACCTTTTGTGTTGCGCGGCGGGCTTCTTCCAATGTTGAAACGTGGTCGCCCGCAAGTGTGCCTTCGGCATCCACCGCGGCAACTGCAGCAATCTGTTCCGACACGGTGCCAAGTTCGTTACGCAACTGCGCGGCGTCGGCTTCCAGTGTTGCAATAACGCCCGAGTCCATCAGTTGGCCGCGGTCGCGCTCGGTCGAGCGATGACGTTCGGCAAGCACGGCAAGCAAGCCGCGCGCACGCCCGCGCAATTGCTCGATGCGAACCAACTCGTCGTTTACACCGCTGTCGCCGCGAGCACTCAGTTGTGCTTCTGCCGCCATCACCGTGGTGTCGAGGGCCGACAACTTGGCGCGCAAACCGCGCTCGGCTTCTTCGCCAGCCAGCTTGTCGGTTGCAAGGTTCTTCAAGCGCGAAGTGAAGCCCTGAATTTCGCGACCAGCCAAGAACATTTGCAACGAACGCATCTCGGTAATCAATGCACCGTGACGTCGTGCTGCATCGGCCTGTCGTTCTAGCGGCCGCAAGTTGCGTCGCACTTCGCGCAGCAAGTCTTGCGCGCGCATCAAGTTGCCTTCGGTTGCCTCAAGGCGGCGTTCTGCTTTTTCTTTTCGCTTGCGATGCTTCAACACACCCGCTGCTTCTTCAATAATTCCACGTCGGTCTTCTGGGCGCGCATTGAGCACCGCATCAATTTGTCCCTGGCTGATGATCACGTGTTGCTGACGGCCAACGCCTGCATCCGACAACAGTTCTTGCACGTCGAGCAAACGGCACTCCACGCCATTGATTGCATATTCGCTTTCGCCGCTGCGGAACAAAATGCGGCTGACGGTTACTTCCGTAAATTCGATGGGCAACAAACCTGCCGAGTTGTCGATGGTCAGCATTACTTCCGCGCGGCCAAGTGCCGGGCGCTTCGCCGTGCCCGCGAAAATAACGTCGTCCATCTTTTGGCTTCGCACCGAACTTGGTGCCTGGGCGCCAAGCACCCACGCAATGGCATCCACCACGTTGGATTTGCCCGAACCGTTTGGCCCCACCACAACGGTGACACCTGGTTCGAGCTCCATCACCGTGGTATCTGCAAAGGACTTGAAGCCCTTGAGGGTTAGCGATTTAAGGAACACGTCAATCGGCGAGAATACTTGAAAATACGCCTCCCCAAGGCATTTGAAACTGGCCTAGCGCTGGCAAACAGGGCAATAACAGGTGGTTCGTCCAGCAATAATCGTGCGAGAAATCCGTGCCTTTTTGCAGGTGAGACATTGCAGGCCTGCCCGCCCATACACCCGGTGCTCCAGCTGAAACCAGCCGGTATCGCCCTCGATGTCTACATATTGCGTGTCTTCAAGCGTGCTGCCCCCAGCCTCGATGGCCTTATTCAGCACATGCGTGATTGCCTCGCACAACCGCGTGCATGTGGCAAGAGTCAATACGCCAGGAATGCGCCGCGGGCTGAGGCGCGCACGGTGCAAAATTTCGTCGGCATAAATGTTGCCAATGCCCGCAACAACATGTTGGTCGAGCAACGTTGCTTTCAGGCTTCCACGCTTGCCCTTCAAACGCTCGCGAAGTATTTGCGGCGTCAGCTCGTCTTCAATCGGGTCGATACCAAGCCTGGCAAGTTCGGGCATTTGCGTTGCGGCCTGCTGCGGGTCGAACACCACCACTTCGCCAAACGTTCGGGGGTCGACAAACCACATCTCGCTTGCGGGCCCGCTGTCGTCTGCATCCAAGTGCATCACCACATGCGTGTGCGGCGGGCGTGTTGCGCCAGCCTCTGCCACCAACACTCGCCCACTCATGCGCAAATGAATCATCATCTGCTCGCCCGAGTCGAGCGAACACAACAAATACTTTCCGCGCCTTCCAACATGCGTGATGCGCACGCCCGACAAGCCGTCGATCAGCGCTTCTTTGCTGGTACGTCGCACCGTTCGTTCGCAGCCAACTTCAACACGGCCAATGCGTTTTCCAACAACGTGGCGAGCAATGCCTCGCCGAACCGTTTCTACTTCCGGCAACTCGGGCATGTGTTATTGAAGCTGTGTGTTGTATTCGCGTTGCAGCGTGTCGCACGCAATTTCGGCAGCGATTTGCTCTGCTGCTTTTTTGGAACGGCCCTTGCCGCTGCCTAATTCGCGCTCGCCAATAATGACGGTTGCATAAAACATCTTCTCGTGGTCGGGGCCTTCGTCTTCCACCTTGTAGTGCACGTGTTGGTCTAACAACCTGGAAGCAAGCTCTTGCAACCGTGTCTTTGCATCCAACCTGTCCAGCCCGCCAACCGCGTCTGCAATGCGCGGCGCCATCAACGCACTGACAACACTGTGCGCAACGGTTGGGCCCGCATCCAAATACACGGCACCAATGACGGCCTCGAATGCATCCGACAAAATCGATGTCTTTTCGTTGCCACCCGCAGCGGCCTCGCCCTTGCCCAACATGATGCACGAACCAATATCCAAATCAACGGCCATCTCGGCAAGTGCAATGGCGTTCACCACGCTCTTGCGCAAGTCGGTCAGTTTTCCTTCTGGCAATTCGCTGTGTTGCGTGTACACAATGTCGGCAACTACCCAGCCAACAATTGCGTCACCCAAAAACTCCAGACGCTCGTTGGACTCGAACCCATCGTGTTCCGAAATCCATGAACGATGGCGCATGGCAGTTTCCAACAACGCTTCGTCGGCAAACGTGTGCCCCACTCGGCGGGCAAGTGCCTGCAGCCGAAGTTTCATTGGGTGCTCAGTGCCTCGGATATCAACGAGACCATGTTGCATTCCACCATGTCTTTAGCAACTTTGATGCCATTCAACATTGCGCGCGCACTAGACGAACCGTGCGAAATGATGCACACGCCATCGACGCCCAACAAAATTGCGCCACCAGTGGAGTCGGGGTCGAACTTTGCATACAGGTTCAAAAGAGCCGGCATCAACGCCTCGGTGTGTTCTTTGTATTGCGGCTCGCCAATGGAAGCAAACAGTTCTTTCACAATCATGCGCATGGTGCCCTCAAGTGTTTTCAGCGCAACGTTGCCCGTGAAACCATCAGTAACCACCACGTCGACATCCGGCGTCATGATGTCGCGGCCTTCTACGTTGCCAATGAAGTTGATGCCACTGGCAACACTGAGCAACTCGTACGTCTCTTTGCGCAGCGTGTCGCCTTTGCCTGGCTCTTCGCCAATGGACAACAAACCAACACGCGGCTTGTCAATGCCAAAACGTGCGCGCGCATACACGGTGCCCATCAATGCAAACTGCGTCATCCATGCTGCCTCTACTTCGGCGTTTGCACCCGCGTCCAACATCACTGTTGGCGTGCTGCCAGGCACCGGAATTGGTGTTGCAATTGCTGGGCGCTTCACGCCTTTGATGCGGCCCATGCGCAACAACGCACTCGCCATAGTTGCGCCGGTGTTGCCGGCAGAAATCATTGCGCTTGCTTTGCCGTCGCGAACCAAGTCGGCACTGACAACAAGCGTGGAATCTTTTTTGTTGCGCACGGAAGACGCTGGGTCTTCGTGCATGTCAATAAATTCGGTTGCTACATGCAACGGCAGTTCGCCAATGTCTTGCAAATCGGCAGGGCCAACAAGCAATACGGGAATGCCTTCGGCCGCGGCCTGCTTGGCACCTGCAACTATTTCGGCTGGGGCCTTATCGCCACCAAGCGCATCAACTGCAACGGGCAACATGGTTGAGCCCTTCAGTAATTACTAGCCAACGTCGACAGCGACGCGACCCTTGTACCAACCGCAATTGCCGCACACTGTGTGTGGCATCTTGGAGGTGCTGCATCGTGGGCAAACACTGCGCGCTGGGGTGCCGAGTTTCCAGGCGCCTGCCATGTGGCTGCGGCCCTTCATCTTGGACTTTTTCTTCTTTGGTACTGGCATAGCGCACTCGTCTTTCGCTCGTTAAAACTTGATCGGCGAAACGATCAACAATTCGCCGGCTGTTTAGGATATCGGCTCTTAGTCGAGCTCACCCCGTAGTTGGTCGAGAATGGCCCACCGCTCATCCGTGCGCTGAGCCTGACACCCGCAGGGTGCCGTGGTCAGGTCGGCCCCGCATTGCGGGCACAGCCCTGGGCAATCTGGCCGACACAAGGGTGCATCGGCCATAGCCAGCAACAGCGTTTCCCGCGCCATGCCCGTGAGATCCAGTTGTTCGCCCGTCATTGGGTACGCATCTGGGTTGTCCACCACTTGCTGATACAGCTCGTCCACTTCGGCGGTTGCCACTAGGTGCAACTCGCGCAAACAGCGCCTGCACGCCGTTGCCCACTTGCCGGCAACGGTTCCGTTCACCACAATTCCGCCGCTCACACTTTCTAAATGCAAATCAACATCGATCTGGTCGGTGTCGGCAATGCGCGCATCATCAAACGCAAACACGCTCGCGGGAACAATCAGCTGAATGTCTTTCAGCGTGCCTTGCCGCCGCGTCAGCTCGACAACGTTAACGAGAAGTGGGCTTGCCATAACTACACCGACCGCTTAAAACCGGTTTAGTACAAATCGGTTTCGGCGTGATCAAAAAACGTCGCGCCGTCAACATCACCGCTAGTGGTGTCAACCTGTGCTGGCACTTCTGGTGCAGCACCAACAATGCGCAAACGCTCGCGGCCTTGCGCAACCGTGCGTGTCAGCCTGTCGAGCAAGATCTCGAAACTGCCCAAGCGCTGATCCAGGAAGTCTTCGGTTTCGTTCTTCAAACGACGCGAATCGGCTTCGCCTGCTTCAAGAATTTGGCGTGCACGCAACTCGGCTGCACGCACCACTTCGGTGCGCTGCACCATGCGCTCGGCTTGCACGCGCGCTGCTTCCACAATCTCGTCGGCTTCGCGCTGCGTCTTGGCCATAAATTCGGCGCGCTCTTTCAACATCCAACGTGCCTGACGAATTTCTTCTGGCATGCAGGCCTGCGCATCTTGCAACAACGCCACCACGTGGTCGCGATCAATTCGCGGCGTGCTGGACAACGGAACGTTGGGTGCCGATGCAATGGTGTGGATCACGTCTTCCAAAATGGATTCGGTGTCGCCCAATTCAACTTGTACTGGTTCGTCGATCGTTCCGCTGTCGTCGTAACTCATGACTTTGCTCCCTTGTTGTGCTTTGCTAGCAACGCCTGCTGCACTGGTGCAGTCACCATTGGTGTCTTGATGGTGCCGCCCGACAGCGTGAACTGGCGAATGTACCTACTACTTATATAGGAGTGCTCTGGGCGCGAAAACAGCAGCACGGTCTCTACCCCGCTGGCCGCATGGTTCATTTGCGCCATTTGCTGCTCGATGTCGAAGTCGGCACCGGAGCGCGCGCTCTTCACAATCAGGCTTGCTTCAATCTTGGCTGCCGCATCCACCGTGAGGCCCACAAACTTCTCGACACACACCTTCTTGCCCAGGTGCGTTACCGACTGGCGAATGAGCTCGGCTCGTTCGTCTGCCGTAAACATGGAGGAGTCTTTGTCGGGGTTGTGCATCACGCCAATGACTAAGTCGCCAAACAGCGCCACAGCCTGCTCGACCACGTCGAGGTGCCCCAAATGGAAGGGGTCGAAACTGCCGGGGTAAAACGCAACGGCCATAACGTCTTCTACGCTAACCGCTGCAGGAACGAGACGTACGCGCGCCCGTAACGCTTCACCCTGGTCACCTCAAAGCCCGCGATAGGTGGGTTTTCCAGCGTCATGTCACGGTCGCTTTCGGCCACCACCAAGTCGGCATCGATCTGGGCCAGCAACGCATTCCATTTCTTGAACTCGTACGGCGGGTCGGCCAACACCACGGTTGCGTCGCGCACCAACCCAATGTTCGACATCACATCGCCTCGCACCACTGTCGATCGGTCTTCCAAACCCAACGTTGCAAGGTTGCCGCGCAACACTTCCAACGCGTCACGATCTCGTTCAATAAACGTGCAGTGTGCTGCCCCGCGCGACAACGCCTCAATGCCAAGCGCACCGCTTCCCGCAAACGCATCCACCATTCGCGCCCCAACAACCACACCCAAACTGCCCAACGCATTAAACGTTGCCTCGCGTGCTTTGTCGGTGGTGGGCCTTGTCTTTGTTCCCTCGGGGGCGTCAATTCGCCTGCCTCGCAACTCGCCCGCTACCACTCGCATGGCGTTCACGCTATTGCCAACATCCCTTGTTCAACAGTGGTTGAATGAACGCGTGTATAACGACGACGATCAGGCTTTGTTCGGCCCAGCCGAGCCACCGTCCGAGTCGATTACCTGCGTGGATTGCGGCGGCACCTGCCACCTGCTCACCCACCCGCCGGAAGACAACCTCTGGCAAGTAGGCGACGTGGTTGCCTACCGCTGCAGCGACTGCCTCGACCGCTGGGATCTGGTGCTCGCCCCCCTCGGCGAATAGTTAACAAAGAATTTAACCCTTGAACTAGCCCAGCGAGATATATCACTCTATTATTGTTATATGGCAGTAAATAACTTTTCTAATGAGCCTGATTCCAAGAGCCGCATTCTGGAAAGCGCCCGCACCGAAATTCTTAAAAACGGAATCATCGGCATGCGCGTGTCCGACGTGGCCCGGGGCGCCGACACTTCCATCACACTTATCTACCGCTACTTCGTCGACCGCAATGGTGTACTTGCCCGCGTATTAGGCGACATGTACGACGAGTTCCGCCTGTCGTTTCAAACCAGAGTAGAAGCTTGGCTTGCAGTAAACGACTTGCTCTCGCTCGAAGATTTTGCTCGCCTCATGCCAAACCCTGCTGAAGAAACAAAGCATGCGCGCGACTTCCGCGTTCAAGTGCTTGCAACAGCACTCGAGAACCCCGAGTTGCACGAGCGCATCAAAGCTGTCACCACGACTACCTACCGCTGGATGCGCGACACCATCGAAGCAAACCGCCACAAGCTGCCGGTAGAAGAGCGCGGCTTCGATGCCCGCTTCATGACCGTCATCATGTTCAACCTGATGTTCGTCTATTACGACTTGGTGGATGAAGACAAGATCTCGGCCGACGACTACCGCGCAATGCTGGTCAATCAGATCCGCAATTCGGCCCAAAGAACTGTTGCTTCTTAACCCAACCTACTTGCAGTAGTCACTCGTCTTTCCTTGATTTGTGCCGTCACGAGAAGGAAGTGATTTCACCGCCACGCTGTCAGCTTGAGGCAATGAGTCAAGCCAACATATTCCGTAAGAATCTGCCGGATACTGAGAATGAGCGCTTGCCCAAGCAGGATCATTCGATGCTTCATTTTTCTGACGCATGTCGTAAACGCCGAAATCCACAAAGACATTGTTGAGGAATCCAACTTCCGCGGCGATCACTTCACCGACCATTACAGGGACGGGTGGGCTTACCGGGTCAGTGCGAGTGTCTTCTTTTATCGGAAATGCATTGACTACCGCCTCAAATTTGGCGGTCAATTTTCTTAAATGATCGAATCGGAACGAAACTCCACAATCTCCTTCAAACTCAAAGAGATACTGAATCTCTCCCATCTCTTTATAACGAACAACACGGGTGATTTTGCCACTGAGTGGAATCTTTACCGTTACCGAATTATCGGTTGCATTATCAAAACCAAAACCACCATGCGCTTTATAATTTCCGCCTCGCTCCTGCCCTGGATAAAGAATCGATGTGACCTGTGATAGGTCAACGGGCGTTTGAAGAAGTGGAGTTGGACATGATGACGATGGAGTGGCACCGCCTGCGCTGTTTTGTACGTCATCATCACTTAGTCCACCACCACAAGCTGTTAGCAACAAAGAGAGAATTGCGATTGGCAAAATAAGTTTTTTCACTGAAAACTCCTAAGTAGTTAATGAGGAACGTTTTTTACAAATAGCACCTGGACTCGCCTCATTTCCTCCACATTAACCTCGTCGAAATCACTCAAACCACTACGAGCGCTAGCTCTTAAAGAGAAATTCCTCTTCCTCCGGGGTAAGCAACAACTCCAGTTCGTCACGCAGGCCGGCATGCCCACCCAAGGTTGGGTCGCTATCCACTATGGAAAACGCAGCCTCGCGCGCCATATCAATCAAGTCGCGGTCGCGTCGTAACGATGCCAGCTTCAAGTCGCTTGCACCCTTCTGCGCCGTGTTCATAATCGTTCCTTCTCCGCGCAGCTCCAAGTCCACCTCGGCCAAGTAAAACCCATCGGTCGAATCCACCAGCGCATCCACGCGTGGCGACGACGTCTCGGGGTCGCTTGTTTGCAGCCAACATTTGGACGCAATCTTTCCGCGCCCTACTCGCCCGCGCAATTGGTGCAACTGCGCAATGCCAAACCTGTCGGCATCCAGCACCACCATCATCGTTGCGTTCGGCACGTCGACACCCACTTCAATCACAGTGGTTGCCACCAATACATCCAGTTCGCGGTCGCGAAACTTGTTCATCGTTTCTTCTTTGTCATTCGACGACATGCGCCCGTGCAACAACCCAAGCCGCAAACCCTGCAATTCTTCTTGGCCCAAGCGTTCGAACACTTGCTCGGCCGACGCAACTTCCAACTTGTCGCTCTCTTCAATAAGCGGGCACACCACGAAACCTTGTTGCCCCGCCGCAACCGCGTCGCGCATTTCGCCCCACATCATTTGTTCCAACAACGGCCCCGCCGCCCACTTGGTAACAATCGGTGTTCGCCCCGGCGGCAGTTCGTCCAACACGCTCACGTCCAAGTCGCCGTACACCGTCATTGCTGCGGTGCGCGGTATGGGCGTTGCTGTCATCACCAGCACGTCGGGCGTAGATGCGTCGGCGCCCTTCTTGCCGAGCGCCGCGCGTTGCTCCACGCCAAACCGGTGCTGCTCGTCAATCACCACCACGCCCAGGCTGGCAAACTGCACCCCGTCCTGAATCAGTGCGTGTGTACCTATAAGTACGTCTATTTGCCCGCTGGCCAAATCGCTCAGCAGTTGCTTTCGCCTGTCGCCTGTTACCCGGCTTGTCAGTAACTCCACTCGCAACTGCCTGTCGCCAAACAAGTTGTTTGGGTCTGGCACCTGCAGCCCATCAAGCAACCTAGTCACACCAACAAAATGTTGCTCGGCCAACACTTCGGTGGGCGCCATCAACGCGCCTTGGTGCCCGCCTTGCACGGCTGCCAACATTGCGGCCACCGCAACCACCGTCTTTCCACTTCCCACATCGCCTTGCAACAACCTGTGCATTGGGTGCGGGCCTTGAAGGTCGGTTTCTATTTCACCAATCACTCGCGCTTGTGCCGACGTGAGGGGAAACGGCAATGCCGCAACAAATCGTTTCTGTAACTCGCCACCAACCTCATGACGAATGCCCGTGCTGTCGCGCTCGAACGCGCGCTTGCGCGCCACCAACACCAACTGCACGCGCAACAGTTCGTCAAACGCCAATCGTTTGCGCGCGTCGTCCTTCCTCGCCAACGTGTCGGGCAGGTGTATGCCCCACAACGCAGTGGTTCGATCGACAAGCCCATAGGTTTCGCACACCTGTTGCGGCACCGGGTCGAGCAACCCGCGCACCTTGCATCGCTCCAGTGCGTTTTCTATCCATCCCGCCAACTCCCACGTGCTCACATTCGCCTTTTCGCTTTGCGGGTAAATCGGCACAATGCGCCCCGTGCGGTCGCCAATCAAATCAACAATCGGGTTCGTCATTTGCAATGCGCCCTTGTACATGTCGGCCTTGCCAAACATGGCCACGTGCAACCCCTCATACATTTGCTTTGCCCGCCATGGCTGATTGAAAAATGTTGCGGTCAACCTGCCCGTGCCGTCGCCCACCGACACCGACACCATGGTGCGCCCACCCTTCATCGGCCGCTTGCTCACGCTGCGCACTTCCACCAACACCAACGCTTCTTGCCCCGGCACCAAGTCGCTCACTCGCGCCTCCGCGGTGCGGTCTACCCATCGCCTCGGGTACGTGGTCAACAACTCCAGCACGTTGTCGATACCAAATTCGTGCAGCGCAGCCTTGCGCTTTTCTCCTACGCCTTTGAGGATCTCTACATCCAGCCCCTCAAGTTCGCGCAGCGTGATTGGCTCGGTCACGCCCCGCCTCGTTTATTCAACGCCAAACAAAAATGGGTACAGCGGTTGCCCGCCTGCATGCACTTCAACTTCTACATCTGGGTGATTCTCCGACAAGTACGCAATCACTTCTTCAATCTGTCGTGAAGTTGCCAAGTCGCCCGTAATCATCGTCAATAGTTCGCGCCCCGGCGTGATCAACGTGTCCAGCAATTGCGTTGTTGCAGCCACCATCGTGCCGCCCACCGCAACCACGCCGTCTCCGCGCACCAACCCAATCCAGTCGCCATTCTTTACTGGCCCCACATCGGTGTTCGTGTCGCGCACTGCCTGCGTTATTTCGCCCGTCGCAACCGCCTCGGCCGCATCCGTCATTGCCTCAGCGTTCACTGCCGCATCTGCCTCTGGGTCGTAAAACACCAACGCCGCCAAAGCCTCGGCCATAGAGCACGTTGGCACCACGCGCACATCTTTCTTCGTCAACGCATTGATCTGGTTGGCAACAGGAATGATGTTCTTGTTGTTCGGCAAGATCACCACTTGCTGCGCATTCATGTGTTCAACCGCATCCAACAACTCGGCTGTCGATGGGTTCATTGTCTGCCCACCCGTCACCACACCTTGCACATTCATCTGCCCAAACAACTCGGCCAACCCGTCGCCACTGCACACCGCCACAACAGCGCAGTTCACTGGCGGCAGTTGCTTCACTGCCGGCCTTCGCACCGGCGCCGTGTGCTCTACACCCAACTCGGCTTCGCGTTGCGCGTGCTCTTCGGCAACTTCTTCAAACAAGTCCGTTACGCGAATCTTGAATGGCTTTCCACCCAACTCCAACGGCGCCTCTATTGCCGCACCAATGTCGTTGGTGTGCACGTGGCAGTTGTACAGCCCGTCGCCACCCACCACCACGATCGAGTCGCCAATCTTGCCCCACGCCTCCATAAACGCTTTCGACTTCGCGTCTTCAATGTTCAACAAGAACATCACTTCGTAACGCAACTCGCTCACGTCCACCATGCCGTCGTTCGCACCGCGCTGCATCACACGTTCCAATTGCTCGGCGCTTGGCCCGCCACCCTCTTCAGGTTCTGGCAACGGCTCGCCGTCCACCACATGCAACGCCGAGTCCATCAACAACAAGAACCCCGCACCACCCGCATCAACAACGCCCGCATCTTTCAACACCGGCAATTGCTCGGGCGTGTTAGCAAGCGCCGTGCGCCCCGCAGCCCGTGCAACATGCAACATCGCCGCCAACGTTGCACCATCGTGCGCCGCACGTTGCGCCGCATCGGCCGTCTCGCGCACCACCGTCAAAATCGTTCCTTCAATCGGCTTCAACACCGCTTCGTATGCAGCAACACTTGCCGCCTTCAACGCATCAGCAACCTTGGTTGCCGTCGGCGGCGTGTTCGTGCGCATCGTTGCTGCAAGCCCCCGCAATATCTGGCTCAGGATCACACCACTATTTCCCCGCGCCCCCATCAACGACCCGTGGCTGATTGCCTCGCATGTTGTCTCCAACCCCGCGTCGGCCCCTTCAAGCTCGGCCACCACCGCATCCAACGTGCGGGTCATGTTGGTGCCCGTGTCGCCATCAGGCACTGGGTACACGTTCAGTCGGTTGATGCCCTCTTGGTGGGCGCGCATGGTGTCACGAAAGGTGATCACCGTTTCACGTAAGGCGTCAGCCCCAAATTGCTCGAGTACGGGCATTGACAAATCGTACAGAATCGGCGCCCCCAGCCAAGATCGGGCAGTGTGATGGGTGTCATCACCCTTCCAGATATACCCCCAAATCGCCCCTGTCAATATGTCTCCAGCCCCTCCTTTCTGACACAATTTCAGACAGACAAAAAGCCAGCCAACCGGCAGGCCAAATGGAGGCAGCAATGCAAGGTGTAGTCAAGGCCTACGACCCATCAAGTGGTGATGGCGTCATCATGTGCGACTCCGACATGAACGATTATGAACTTGCACCAAACGCCCTCGACGGCTCCATCTTTCGCATGCTTCGCCAAGGCCAACGCGTCATCTTCCAACTCAATGCCAACAAGCAAGCAACACAGCTCAGCCTTGGCTCCGAAATCGACATGAAAACTCCGGGCTACTAACCATGAGCGGCAAAACACAAAACGCGATACTTAAACAATGGGTAAACGATTGGGCCGACATCTTGCAGCCCGACGACGTCTACTGGTGCGACGGCAGCGAAAAGGAATACAACGATCTCTGTGAAGACTTGGTCCTTGCAGGCACCTTCACCAAACTGAACGACGCCAAGCGCCCGAATTCCTACTGGGCACACTCCGACCCGGGCGATGTCGCCCGCGTTGAAGACCGCACCTACATCTGCTCAACAAACGAAATCGATGCAGGCCCCAACAACAACTGGCGCGACCCCAACGAGATGCGCGCCGAAATGAAGAAGCTCTACACCGGCGCCATGCGCGGCCGCATGATGTACGTCGTGCCTTTCAGCATGGGCCCTCTCGGTTCCCCCATCGCCCACATCGGCGTGCAACTCACCGACAGCGCCTACGTCGCCGTCAGCATGCGCATCATGACCCGCATGGGCCAAGGAGCACTCGACGCCCTCGGCAACAATCAGTGGGTTCCCTGCGTGCACTCCGTCGGCGCCCCACTTGCACCCGGCCAAAAAGATGTCTCCTGGCCATGCAACCCCGACAACAAATACATCGTGCACTTCCCCGAAACCCGCGAAATCCAAAGCTTCGGTTCCGGCTACGGCGGCAACGCCCTCCTCGGCAAAAAGTGTTTCGCTCTTCGCATTGCTTCCGTCATGGCCCGCGACAACGGCTGGCTCGCCGAGCACATGCTCATTCTCAAACTCACCAACCCACAAAACGAATCCAAATACATCGCCGCCGCATTCCCTTCCGCCTGCGGCAAAACCAACCTCGCCATGCTCGTCCCCACCATCCCAGGCTGGAAAGCCGAAACCATTGGTGACGACATCTGCTGGATGAAGTACGGCCCCGACGGCCAGCTCTACGCCATCAACCCCGAGGCCGGCTTCTTCGGCGTCGCCCCCTTCACCAGCGACGAAACAAACCTCAACGCCATGCGCACCATGTGGGGCAACTCCATCTTCACCAACACCGCCCTCACATCTGAAGGCGACGTCTGGTGGGAAGGCATGACCAAGGAAACTCCATCCGGAATCACCGACTGGAAGAACAACGCCTGGACAAAAGACAACGAAGCACCCGCAGCCCACCCCAACGCACGCTTCACCACCCCCGCCAGCCAGTGCCCCAGCATTGCCCCCGAATGGCAAGACCCAAATGGCGTGCCCATCTCCGCCATCTTGTTCGGTGGCCGCCGCCGCACCACTGTCCCACTCGTGACCCAAGCCTTCGACTGGAACCACGGTGTCTTCCTCGGCTCCATCATGGCCTCCGAAACCACAGCCGCCGCCGGCGGCACCGTCGGCAAGCTCCGCTTCGACCCAATGGCCATGCTCCCCTTCTGCGGCTACAACATGGCCGACTACTTCAAGCATTGGCTCCAAGTCGGAACAAAAACCGATAAAGAAAAACTCCCCCAAATCTTCTTCGTCAACTGGTTCCGCCGTGACGAAGCAGGCAACTTCATGTGGCCTGGCTACGGCGAAAACAGCCGTGTCCTCAAATGGGTCTTCGACCGCCTCAACGGCACCGCCGAAGCAAAACAAACCCCGATCGGCTACCTCCCCACCACCGACTCCCTCGATACAAACGGCCTCCACATCAACGCCCAAGATCTCGAGGCCATCACCTCGGTGGACGTCCCCGGCTGGCGCGAGGCCGTCCCCCAAATCCGCGACCACTACGCCGCCTTCGGCGATCGTCTACCAAACGAACTAGCAACTGCCTTAGATGCTTTGGAGAGTTCGCTCAATTAGTTTGCGACTGGCGGTTTAGGAAGACTTTCTATTGAACCGGCCACAAACCATCATGAACAACAACAAATACCCCAGCCTTTGCATCAGATTGAGCCCGATGATGAAACGACGAATTGCTATCAGTGCAAAAACTCGGCATATTTCTGAAGCAAGAGTTGTACGCGACGCGTTGACAAAACTTTTTGTTGGTTCGGAACTTATTGACGAGCAATTGTAAGCGATTTTGTCAAGATTAGAAGCTAACAATCGATTTAAGATTTCGGTTCAATACCTGCAACTTTACGACGATTGGCAATTTCTGGGTCAGTGACACCCGCTTTAATCCACTTTTCGGTGGCTTCAGCAGTGAAGTTATTCGTTTTCCATAGGTAGGCAGTCTTTGGGTCGAGTTTTGATTCAATCCATGGTCCTAGTACTGACTGCTGGTATCCGTTTTTGTCTTTTTCTAAAACATCTACCGGCCATCCTGCTTTTGCCCATTTAATAATCGTATTAATTGTCAGAGAATGGATTTTGATGGCATCGGCAATCCTTGTAAGGCGGAAACCTTTTGACAGCAAATATTGAAACTGTTTTTCTGTAATGCCTGCGTTCAGTAAATACTTCGCATAATTCGAGTCCATGAAGATGTCTTCAACTGCTTTGACTTTTTCATATAGTTCAAGTTGATTTGGCTCAATTTTTAGTTCTAAAGCCAACTCGGCATCGTCTGGCTCAAGTCCGTTATCTACTGTTGCAGTTATCATTTCTGCAGAAAATCCTCGCCACTTCACCAAGTTTTCTGCATCTATTGTCATCCCTGATGCGGCTAATTGTGTAAGCGTTGATACACACTCAGATGCGATATCTGACAATTCGGACTCTTTGCTATTTTTTGCAGTCCAATGTCGAATCCGCGTTTGTCGTGGGTATAACTCATCAAGTTGCTTTTCAATCACCTCAAACAATTCTGTGCGAAGGACGGCCGCTTGGTTTGGTTTGAAGCCTGCGTCATGCCAATTCTTCCAATAATTCTCATCTTCATCTAGTGGGTCTTCGTATTTTGATACTTCAAAACCTAGCTCGCACCACTTAATTGCATCGGCAAAGGAAAGACCCGCTTCATAAAACTCATCGTCCGGTGAATACTCTCCAGCATCTGTGTATTTCTTTGCATTCTTAGGGGATACTTTCCACTTAATCCAATCCATTGCGTCATCAAAATCCTCAAATCCTTCGGCAATCCATTTCAAAGTTTCCTCTAGATTCAAACCTGCATCTCTGAATTGTTCATCCGGAGCCTCAAACAACCCATTTTTTCTGTGCTGTACTGCTGTTTTAGGGTCAACCTTCCACAAATGCCAACACACCGCTTCAAACAAATCGAATCCTTCTTTAACCCATTGAATTGCGTCTTCTATTGCAATTCCGTTATACAAATAAAGGCTGTCCGGTGGGTTGAGCGTTCCACTCTTTCTGTAGCGATTTACATCACCTGGTTCAACGTCCCAGACTGCCCATTCGATAGCTTCACTCGAGGAAAAGCCGTGGGCCTCCCATTCGTCCGGGTCTTTAGAAACTCCACACTCATCAACGAACCATTGTTTTTCGTAGTCAGCCCATGGTGAGATGTTCTTTGAATGTTTGTTCATTAGTAGTTCTCACGTATGTACGCATACGCACGGTCGAATAGTTCACCCGCAGGTGGTAAACCACTATTCCTCAGAATGAGCCGCAACTCTTGACGAACCGTTCTGTCACCAGGATGCGATGATTGCCATCCTGTTCCACGTACAGGCGACACCAATGAGTCGACCTGTTCTACGACAGTCTCAATGACCACTGGGGTGCCATCTGGGCGACATTCTTCAAAGATTTGAGTCAATGCACCTTTGCGAGGGTCTAAGACTTTGATTTCGCTTATTCGACCTTCATCGTCAGCTTTTTCGGCTTCGAGTAAGTCCTTAGCAAGCTCAAGTAACCGTTTGAGAAAGTCAACACTCTCTTCAGCACTCGAAATCCGACTGAGACGGAGCATCTCAAGACGCTCAGCCAATGAGCGCCACACCTTTTCTGAAATCTCGTCACCGAACCGCTTCTGAATCCGCTCCTCCAACTTTTGGAGCACTTCAAGCGCGTTCAAAGGATTCTTCGCTTCTTTGGTGTCTTCAGGAAACAACGTCAAATCTTTGAGCGCTTCAATTACACCTACGTCCATAGCAACTTCTTCTAGCTGTTTGCCATCAATGGTTACGCCGGTGAGGTGTTGGTGCACTATCTCCATTGTCTTTGCACCAAGTTTTTGCCACAACAACAAGTCAGCTGCTTTGTTAGGTGCAATCGACGAATACACCTTGGCCAGGAACCTGTAGTCCTCTTCAATCGGTCGAAGTTTCATGTCTGGCCACAAGAATTCAAACAATCCCTGGCAACGCATGAATTGTGCTGCGAACTCTTCGCGCTTAGGCAATGTGTCAAGTATCTGTTGTGCATCATGAATTTGATTAAAAATTAATGCACTGCGGTCAACAGATTCAAAGCGGGCAACGGTGTTAGTTACTTCTGCCATCAGTTCAGACAACAGAACTTCAACATCTTCTTGATTCTGACCAGGTATTGATGTTGACTTGGTCATCAACGCTTTGGCTAATTCTTTGCCCAGACCGACATAGTCGACCACAAGTCCGTGGAGTTTTTGTTGACCCGTTAATGGATTGGTCCAGCGACGGTTGGTTCGACAGATTGCTTGAAACAACGTATGCGCCCGCAATGGTTTGTCGAGATACATCGCTCCCTCGATTGGAGCATCAAACCCAGTCAGCAACTTGGCTGTCACAATCACGAATTTGAGTGGGTCGTTGATGTCACGGAAACGGTTCTTGATTGTTGCCTCTTCTTCGCGCTCCAAATTCCAGCGTTCCCATTCCTGTGGGTCATCTTTGGATGTGGTCATCACAACCGTACATTCTTCGCCTGGTTCCAACATTTGACTGATGGCGTCGTAATACGCCACACATGTCGCCCGGTCATAAGCAACAATTTGCGCTTTTAATCCAAGTGGACCAATACGTGCTCGGTAATGCTCAACAATGTCTTTACAGATTGCTTCAATTCGGTCTTTGTCTCGCACCACGACCGAAATGTGTGAAGCCTTGGCAGCAAGTTTGCCTTTTTCTTCATCAGTCAGATTCTCTTCTTCCGCCAAATCATCGAAGGCCTTTTGCAGGGCCTCAGCGCTGAAGTGAAAGTTCACCAGGCGTGTCTCAACGTGCACAGGAAGCGTCGCACCGTCATGAATAGAGCGTTCTACCGAATAATGGTTCAACGCACCTTCAGGGTCATCGGGGTCACCGAACATCGCCCACGTGTTGCGGTCATCAGTTGATATCGGTGTACCGGTCAAACCAATGAACTTGGCGTTAGGTAATGCTGCTCGCATATCGAGACCAAGACGACCTTCTTGTGTGCGGTGGGCTTCGTCAACCATGACCACAATGTTTTCGCGTTCGTTAAGTAAGCCGGCTTCAGCAAATCGATAAATCGTGGTGATAATCACACCTCGTGCATCGTCACGTAGCAAACGACGTAAATCTTCTTTCGATTCAGCAGTTTTCAAAGACTGAATACCTACAGATTTAAACTCGGCTTCGGTTTGTTGAATCAGTTCCAACCGGTCCAAAACCACGACAATCGTTGGCGCATCCATGTCCGTTTGATGCCGAAGCTTTGCAGCAGCATAAGCCATCGCAAACGTCTTGCCAGAGCCCTGGTGATGCCACACCAACCCTTGGCGTTTCTTTGGGTCACGGCAACGAGCAATAATCGCTGCCACCGCTTCAACTTGTGGGTATCGGGGAATCACTTTCACACGAAGAGCACCTTTAGCTGTAGGCCGAGACGTATACAACGTGAATGACCTCAGAATGTCGAGCACCATTTCAGGGTTCAACAACAACTCAGCCGAACGGATTACTGACGGCAAACCTGGTGGCATGATTTCATCAGTTGTGGAAGACCAGTTCAGCCACAACTCTGGTGGCTGGCATACAGCCCCATAATGAAACTCTCTGCCCTCAGAAGCGAACGACAATACGTTCGGAACAAAAAACTCTGGGGTTTTGCGCTCATAAGCATTGTGAATATCGGTTGCGCCATTCAGCCAAGAAATGTTCGCATTGACAGGTGTTTTCATTTCTCCAACAACGACCGGTAAACCATTCACCCAAAGCACAATGTCGTAGCGTCGATGTTCACGGCCGGCATGAAACGTTGCTTCAGTCGTAATTCGCAATATGTTCGACTTTGGATTGTCAAAATCAATCAGCCGAACCTGAACATCTTTTTCAGTACCGATGTATTTAACCGTCCTACGGCCACACATCCATTGCGCAAACTCTTCGTTAGAGCCAACTAGGCCGTCATTACGAACCCCAAGTAACACTGCGCGCAATCGAGCGAGAACTTCGCCAGTGCGACCTGGGTTCTCGGCAATCTCAGGATTCAACCGAATTAGTGAAGCCTCTAAATCATTCGCTAGAAAAACACCGTCAACAGGTCGACCAAGAGTTTCATCGTTGGCATATACCCAACCAAAATTCTCTAAGTGTTTCGCCAATCCGTACTGAACTGTTGCTTCGTTCAGTTTGTTCATGCAGCCCCCAACAACGAATCATACGAGGCTGGAATTTCATGCTCACCCGACAACAAACCGGACAACAAACCAGACCGTAGATTCTTTGCATCAACTACAGCTTGTTCCGTTGACTGAATCACCCCATCCATCGATGACACAATCTCTACAATCCGCTTCTGCTCTTCAATCGGTGGGGCAAAAACAAGTTCATTTCGTAGTACTTTCCTATCAAGACTTGGAACGGTGCTTCCACCAGCAAACCTTTCAAGGCGCATCGTTTCGAGGGTAAGGGCTGCAAATCTTTCATCGTTTCCCATAAATTCCGTGACGTACAACGTTGTATTTAGAGGCCAATATCCACCCGTCGCGAATAACACTTTTCCGATGGTTCCACTTCGTCCAGTAATTACTCCAGGAATTGGACCAATTCGTTCGTTATGCCACCCAACAGTTCCATTTGAGGCAATTACTGGAAATTCTCCATCAATCCGAGATTGCGTGGGGAGGTCGTGACCACGCTTCAAGAAAACAAAGTCCTCCATTTTTTTTCGGTGTTTTGATGGAAGAACAATCAACTCATGTAACACCGCGTTTCGTGCTGCACGGGCTGTGTCAACCTGTTGTTGCAACGCATCAATATAGGCATCAACATAAGACACCACATCCACAATCCGCTTCTGCTCAGCGGGTGGTGGCAAAAGTACTTGGGTGGAGTAAGCACGGTCACGGTTCAGTCCAGGAACACCAGTTTGTGCATTCAATGAAGGTAAATCCAAAAACCCCATAGTGAAGTAAAGAAAGCGAATATCAGTTTCAATTTTTTGTACCACGTAATAGGCCGTGTCAATCACTGAACAAGGTAAGTCCGACCACCAGACCGCACCTGCAGTTCCTTTTCGGCCAACCACAATTACAGGAGCTTCATTGACCAAAGGCTCGGAGTGCAGTCCAACTTCCCCAGCAGAACCAAATACTGGAAATCCTTTTCCATCCCGATTCTCAGCTTTAAGAGGTTTTCCATACTCCAAGGTGATTATTTCGCCGAGGGTGGTCTCGGTCCAGCCGTCACGCATGGTTGACATCACAAATTATCTCTTAAGTATTTGTCATATGAATCCGGAATCTCATGTTTTCCAGAAAGCAAATCCGACAAAAGTGCACTTCTGAGCCTTCTTGCCGAATTAAGGGCATCCGTTGTCATCCTGATTTCTGACGATGACGATGACGACAATGCTTGTATGTAAGCGTCGACAGAAGACACCAAGTCCACAATCCGCTTCTGCTCAGCGAGCGGTGGTAAAAAGACTTGATGAGGAAGCAATGTTTGTTTAGTTATGTGCTTCATTGTCGTTCCGTGCGACTTCTCAACAAGGTCATCAATTGCATGGTCAATCACAAGTGGAAGCCATTCATGACTAACTCCGGTTTTCTCGATGACTCGAAACAAGTGTTGATTTAGATAAGCAGAACCACGATTCCATACCCGAACTGCAAGCGTCCCAGACCAGGAAAAAACAATGTCTCCATTACTCAAGACACATCTTTCAGGGACATCCACGGTCGTTCTGTCCACTTTCTCCATCGGGTCAAGCAATTGCTTGATACGAATGACCGCCGTTCCCTCATCCCCCAGGTCGCTCGGTTTGAATGGATATCCATTGATGTATTCCGCAATATCGCCGAGGGTGGTTTCGGTCCAACCATCACGCATATCCGGCGGCCTTCAATCGTTCTAGCATTGCCTGTTCAGCTGTTGCCAGGTTTGTGCGTGCTTCGTCTAACGAAGCAAGTGCTTCTGCGACATCAACTACTTCTGCAGCAGCTGTTTTGAGGTATCGGCCGATGTTCAGGTCGTACTTGTTGCCAGCTATTTCGTCGTGTGAGACAAGTCGTGCTGCGATGTCTGGTTTTTCTGTTTTTCCGTTTGACTCGTAGACCGAAAAGAGGTCTTCGACGTCGCTTACAGATAGTTCGTTTTGGTTTTTTCCTTTAGTGAAACGTTTTGAACCATCCACGAAAAGAACATGTTTCTTACGTGCTTTATCTTTGGTCGCTCTAAAGAACAACAGACAAGCTGGGATAGTTGTTCCGTAGAACAGGTTTGGAGCAAGTCCTATGACTGCTTCGAGCATGTCGTTTTCAATGAAGTATTGACGGATAGCTCCTTCGCTGCTTCCACGAAACAACACACCGTGTGGCATGACGACACCAACGCGACCAGTTTCGGGTTTCATCGAAGCAATCATGTGTTGCACCCACGCAAAGTCACCTTTGGTTGCTGGAGGCACTCCACCGAGTGCACGTTTGTGTGGGTCAATAGCCCACTTGTCTGCACCCCAATCTTTCAAACTGAACGGAGGGTTAGCAACAACCATGTCGAACTGGTCGAGCTTCCCTTTCGCGTCTGTGAACTTCGGTTCACGCAAAGTGTCCTCGCGACGAATTTGTGCGTCTTCAACTTCATGTATTAACAAGTTCATGCGACCAATAGCAGCAGATGTTTGGTTGACTTCTTGACCGTAGAAACGCATGCGACCGACTTTTCCACCAGATTGAACTACTTCGGTTGCTGCTTCAATCAACATGCCAGCAGAACCACATGCCGGGTCATACACCGAATCAGTTGGCTGTGGACCAAGAACTCGAACCAAGAGGTGCACAACAGCACGCGGGGTAAAGAACTGTCCAGCAGAAGTAGCGCTTTCATCCGAGAAACGCTTCAACAAATATTCGTACCCTCCACCAAGAAGGTCATTAGAAACTGTTGACGGACTTAAATCACGTTGGCTGAAATGGTCAACCAACCGTTCCAAACGTTCAGCAGGCATCTTGTTGTTGTCAGCCCATGGAGCGCTACCAAATATCTGTGCAAGCCGTGTTGGGTTCGCTTCCTCAATGCGTTGCATGATGTTTTGAATAACCACACCATGGTTTTCAGCAGCTCGACGCAAATCAGCCCAATGACAGCCCTTCGGGATTTGAAACGTGTGAAAGTCGGCTGCTGTTTCATCATCAAGGTCTTTGCCAAACTTGGCGACAGCTTTGGCTTGCTCTTCATCCCAGGTATCACTCAGACGCTTCAAGAACAGCAGTGGGAAAACGAAGTCTCGAAGATTTGCGGGGTCAACGGGCCCACGCAGAATGTTTGCTGATTCCCATAGCCAGGATTCAATTTCTTGTTGAGTTACAGCCACTTCAACCCCTACCTCTTAAGCGAAATCCGCCTTCCAAGTATGCCTTAGGGGTCTTGCGCGGACTAATCAGGCCTATCAAGGTCTGACCAGGGCATAGCTAGCTCCCAACCTCCGCTGGAACTCATCCGCGCCAACTTGCAACAAATGATGACCGGACCAGCAGCAAACGAGAACTCCCCGTATCACTAAAGGCTTGCCCAACCGCACTGAGTAATTGCCGGGTTGATGAAGTGTTCGCAGATAACCGATTTATCCGGTCAATTCGTGTTTATCCCATATCAGCCCCACGATTACGACGTAGTGGTCAGCTTGCTCACCTGAAAAACCCGAGTTCTTCTGCCTTGGAAATTTCGTAGAATTGGGTGTTAGCGGTAACACTGGGAGCACCATGCAACAAACCAATATTCCGATCGCCTCTTTGATTGATATGTACAAGCGAAAAGAGCTGGCTCTCCCTGCGATTCAACGGCGCTATGTATGGGAAGCAACCAAAGTTCGTGATCTCCTTGACTCTCTTTATCGTGGGTATCCATCGGGTTCGATTCTCATGTGGGAAACCGACGAGGACATTGCTCTTCGCGACTCTGCCATCTCCCAGCAGCCAAACACTGCTTTTTCGCGCAAGCTACTTTTGGATGGTCAGCAGCGCTTAACTTCTCTAACTTCAGTGCTCAATGGTGAACCTGTGACAGTCCGAGGTAGATCAAAAACCGTTGAGATTCTCTTCAATCTTGAACATCCAGATGGACCACCAACAGAAGTGCTTGAAATTCTTGATGATGAAACCCACGGAGACTCAGAAGATGGCGATGATGACTTCGACACAGAGGACGTTGAAGGCGAAGAATCTGGTACGTCTGGCCAAGCTCTCATTGAGACTCTGAATCGTCGTACATTTGTTGTCTACTCGCGCAGCCTTGCTGCCTTGCCGAATTGGGTCAAGGTCAGTGAAATTTTCAGTTCTGATGATGCTGCAATTTTAAAAAAAGCTGGGATTCGTGACCTTGATGATCCTCGGTATGCGAAGTACTCGGAGCGTTTAGCGAAGTTACGCCGGATAAAGAATTATGAATACGTGGTTCACGTCCTGGAAAGAGATATGAACTATGAGGAAGTCACCGAGATCTTTGTTCGTGTCAACTCTCGTGGAGCAAAACTCCGATCTAGCGACCTCGCTATGGCGCAGATGTCGTCTCGTTGGACGACTCTGCTTGAAGAACTTCAAGCTTTCCAAGATGAGTGCGAAGAAAACTGGTTCACTCTTGACCATGGAACGCTCGTGCGTTCTATCGCTGTACTTGCAACTAATCAATGCAAATTTCGATCAATCGGCTCAATTCCTATTGACAAACTCCAGAAGTCTTGGAAGGAAGCCCAGGAAGGCTTACGCTTTGCAATTAACTTTCTTCGTACTCGTGCCGGAATTGAAGACGAGTCTTTGCTTTCATCGCCATTCTTGATTGTGCTGATCGCAGCTGCGACCCAGAACAAGAATGGAAAGCTGACAGAGCTGGAACAAAAGCAGCTACTTCGATGGTTTTTCATAGCTAATGCCCGAGGTCGATATGGTCGTGGTTCTTCAGAATCTCTTTTGAATGCGGACTTGGCCATTATCTACCGTGGGGCTGGAATAGCCGGGCTGCTCGAACCTCTCAAGATTCAGTTCGGGCGTCTCGAGTTTGAACTTTCGGACATCAAAGGAAAGAGCAAAAAAAGCCCCATGTTCTCAATGGCATACCTTGCTCTCAAAGATCGCGGTGCAAAAGACTGGATGACTGGTCTTGGCCTGTCGCTAGTCCACCAAGGTAAAAAACACTTTATTCAGCACCACCACATCTTCCCTAAATCTAAACTCAAACGTGCCAATAAGGAAGATAACCAAATCAACGAGATTGCAAACTTCGCTTTCATTGGTGGCGGCACAAATCGGGAAATAACCAACAAAGATCCAATTGAATATTTACCGAAGATCGCAAAGAAGCAAGGCGAAGATGTGCTTACCGCGCAGCTAGTGCCACTCGACCCCTCCCTGTGGGAAATGGACAACTATGAAAAATTCCTCGAAGTACGCCGTTCTGCACTTATCGATACGATGAATAGCTTCTTGGAATCCAAATGTGCCGATTAGTCAAAATCTTGTTGCAACCAGTCGCAAATGAAATTACCCCTTAAAGTTCGGGAATCATGATGCGATACAACGTCCTGAAATTGTCCAAATGCTGCACGAGTGAGTTCGTCACTGCGTTCCTCAGCGTTCGTCCGTGACTTAAGCTGCCCCTGTGCTGAATGACCAGGAGGAGTTGGCTTTCCGAGAAGCTGCATTTGCCTGGATTCGAGCTCAACAGCTGACAAAGCCGTTTTTCACCAGAGAGGACTTGAGCCAGTTCTCCTACGGCGGGACAACACATCGGCTCATTGGGCTGTTCACAGGTATATGGAAGGTGACGGCGGTGAGTAACACAGCCATAGCAATTTCTACTGCTTACGTGCCCGACGGAGCGAAAAGGCCCTACGAGGATGGTGAAGGGCCTGACGGACTTCAACGATATAAATGGCGTGGAACCGACCCGAACCAAAGTGACAACCGTGCGCTACGCCGGGCAATGGAGCGCAACCTCCCCATGTTCTGGCTGGTGGGGATCGGTTTTCTACCGGGGACGACACAGCAGTTATTTGATGTGCGCTACCCCGTCTACTTAATAGGTGAAGAACCAGCAGAGCATCAATTTGTGGTGGCACTTGAACAAGACCAAAAGATCATCCCAAGTGGAGAGCCTGTAGCAGTACAAGAGATTGTAAAGCGATATAACGAGCGCATTGTTAAGGCGCGATACCACCAACCACTATTCCGTGCCCGGGTGATCCATGCCTATGAGGAGCGCTGTGCTGTTTGCCGCTTGCCATTCACCGAGCTGCTTGAGGCTGCCCATATCCGCCCAGATTCGCAGGGTGGTTCGACAAAGATCAGTAATGGCATGTCGCTATGCAAGATTCACCACGGTGCATACGACGCGGACATCATTGGGATCTCGCCTGATTACACGATCCACGTGAGGGACTCTGTTCTTGCGACTTTCGATGGGCCAACCTTGCAGCACTCAATTAAAGAAATGAACGGCGAAACCTTGCGACAGATACCCAAGGAAGCTGCAAGCAAGCCTGACCGAGAGTTGCTGGCTGAGCGATACGACAAGTTTCTTAGCGCTTCATAGTGGCCATATCGAAAAATGATCTTGACGGCGTAGCGATTACTCAAAAAAATCCCCTCGGTATGTTTAGTTTTTAGGCGTCTTGTCTCCAGCTCTTACCAAATAACCTTTCTTCGCAAGTTCTTTAGCCAAAGTGCCTTCACGGTCCTTCGCATGTTGCTCCACGTAGAACGGTTTTGGCGTTAACTTTTTGTTGAGTCCGACAAAATGTGCAGTGACATACTTCGAGTTGAGTCGCTGGTCCTTTGTTGATTTGGCACCATACTTATGCTGATTTACGCGCTCATCGATGGATTTTGAAGTGAATCCAACGTAGATATGACCTTTTGGCGATTTCTTTACTAGGTGATCCTGTTTCAAATCGATCACATAAACACGCCACTCTTTTGCGTTTCCATTCACTGCATGCCCAGCTGCAGAGAGCTTCTCAATCAGTTCATTTTTGCGCCTTTTTGCAACTTCAATTGTCTTCGCCGGCGTTTTATAGGGAACCAAGTTCAGTAGCTTTGTAAAGTGCCCAACGGCGTACCTTGGACCAGCTCCATTTCTTAATTGTTGAAATCTGACCTCAGGGGACGATAGACAATAGTCAACGTACACATGGGGCTTTCTGGGATCTCTCTTTTTCATAGTGTCATCAAACTGAACGACAATTAGGTAATACCACTTAGTCTTTTTCTTGCCCGACATAGAACTCCGATCCATTGCTGTTTATCAAATACAAAGTTGACTAACTTTCGAAATTAATGTAATCATCCCATTCGGTTGAGACTGTTTTTTCAAATGGCCCGTCATCACTAAAGTGAATATCACGCCAATAAACCATCTCGCCGGGTAAGTAAGAGCTCGAGTCATTAAATGGCGCTATGTAAGCACCTTCGCTTCTTCGGGGAGCAACGGCACTTCGTAAAGCGCGCTCGTCTTCTTTCCAAAGTTCAAAGCTGTCTACCACGTCTTTGAGAAGATGTTCCAGCTTTTTATTGCGGTAAAGAAGAAGAAAGACAAGTTCGCTCGGGAAATTCACAATATCGCTTAATTCGCTGCGAAGAAGAAATCGGTTGGCCATTGCTTCGTCTAGCTCACCGTAGTGACTTTCCCATCCCCGCAATATTTGCAACTTTGAAAGCATTTCGATTTCTACTTTCTGAATATCCTTCTTCGGCGATTATGTCCGGAGTCGATGCAACTGATTACTTTTTCCATCCAAGCTTTTTTTGTAGTTTTTCTGGAACAGCGTCAATTTTTGCATTCAAAACGGCTATTTGGTTGGTCAGTTCCGTCTCCTGCACTTTCTTCTCTTCGACTTTTGCAGCCAGTTCCCTGATTTGGACATCAAGAGAGTTTGCGATCTTTTCAATTCCTTGTTGCATTGCTCCGAGTTCTGTACTTTGGAGAAAACTAGCAACTGAATGAAGCGAGTTTTCAACGGCAGAATTTGCTCGCTTTAGCTCAGTCGAAATCAACTTGATTTCATCAGCCATTCTCCTTACCTGTAATTGCGACTCCGTTATTCCGGCTTCAGCACGGCTTATCTCGGCGCTCGAACTCGCTAGTGCCTCAATCTTTTCAGTAAGCGAATCCAAGGCAGTGCTGGATTGATTGAACTTAGCGATTATCGACTTTAGTTCCAGATTTCTTTCGTCAGCCATAATTCTCCTTTAATAGATTTGGTTTAATACATTCGTTGCGGTAATCAATGCAGAATTGACTTTCCGGTTAAGAGCAATTATTGAAAGGGCAATATCATCGTCTTTGGCTTCTTCAAAGATCGTTGAATCTAATTCTTCGAACTTCAGACCTGAATAGTCAAGAACAGCACATACCGCACCAAGGCCATTGGGATTAATCTTCTTTGCTTTTTCAATTAGCCATTTCCCGAATCCGGTTAAGTCTTCATATTTTGCGCCATAATTCTTCGAAGACTCTTCAAGACTAAGAAGAATGTTGAATTCAAACTCTGAGAGACTTCCTTCAGGATCTACGAATTCTGCCAACGCTCTACCCGCCAGTAAGCCAGGATGGGTTGGATAAGAGGCCAGAAGTCGAGCTGTTGCGGCACGCCACTCTCGCGCATCGTTAGCTGAATTGAGTGAATTCAACACTCGTTGCCAATTTGAAAACAAGAAGTCTTGATTATCGAGCAGTTTTTCTATTCCAGGCATCAGGTCACCTTCAGAAAGGAAATCTAGAATGCGTGTTCGCAATTCCTGATCTGCCTCGGGACCCTTCGAAGCACTTTCTCGCGCTGCAAGCCACATCTCACGTAGCGAACGTCTCCTCGATCGCTCAATCGTGTCGTAGACGAATTCCATTAACGCCAGCCCACAGATCTCTATTGCCTCAATCACCTGTGCATAATCCCGGTTTACGCGTTGAGATAAGGCCTCTGCCCGTCCGGGCTGACTCCGCTCTACAAAATTCATTAAATTGTTGATCACGGAGTCAGGCGTTACACCATTAACGGTGACTATGAACTCACTCGAACCCCACTCAACCGTGTAGTCACCGACCACACCCAATAAGGTCAGACGATGAAGTGACTTCTCACGACCTTTTTGATCGCCTGCAAATGGCAGAGAGAGTTTTCTCATTGTTGGCGCCGGATCGAGAATTCTTGCCACCTCCAATAACCCTGCGTGTTCGCCATCAATCCCGCCGTAGGTTTCGAGATGGAACCACATTGATTGGACTACGTCATCCTTAGCAGCCCTCTTGACATCATTCGCCGTGCGAGCGCTTTCTAAATCAATAGCTTCTGATAAAAGCGACTGATTTCTGGATTCATCAAACTCGGTCAAGATGAGAGTGCATTGCGCCTCCCGCCGATCTCGTCCCGCTCGGCCAACTTCTTGATAATAGGACTCAATTGATTTAGGTAGTCCGTAATGGACAACCCAACGGATATTGGGTTTGTCAATTCCCATTCCGAATGCAACTGTAGTTACAAGCGCTGTCACCTGATTTTTCTTAAATGCACTTGCATTAGTTCTTTTGACTTCATCCCAGTTAATGTTGCCAAATTTTTTGGGCTTGGTTCCCGCATATATCCGCGTGGTTGGAATGACACTACTGATCTCATCTGATGTGTCTACAACTCCGTGATAACCGTTAACCGTCGGACAGAAAATCAGGCCAGAGTAAGTGTTCTCTCCATCTGGTTCGAAAAAGGTTTGCGGTGATTCGCCAAACAAGGTAGGAAGTGACTTGATAACACCACGCAGATCAGACCCAGCGTTGTCTGGAGTGGTCAATCTAATTCGATAATTCAATTCCTTGCGGTCAAAAGTCTTGGGTCGAATTACGGAATTCGCGGTTCGTTCAATCATTCCGAGCTGGAAAAGAACATCTCTTAGTACCGCTCGCGACGCAGTCCCTGTCAAGGCAAGAAGTGGCGGGGGTTTGCCTGCTGAATCTTTACAATGATCACGCAAGACATCACCAAGCCCCAAATAGGCGGTGCGGAAATCATGACCCCATTCAGAGACACAGTGGGCCTCATCAATTACGACAACATTCACAGGTGCGAGCGAGGTCATTTCACGTAGCGCAGACCTAAACGCCTGACTCTTCATTCGTTCAGGAGATACGAAAATAAAATATGCATCTGCATTCGATACCGCAGACAACAAAGCCTTACCCAGTCCTTGCTTAGTTGTGATGCTCGAAATTCCAATTGTCCGGTCTATTCCGTGAATCTTCAATCCACCCATCTGGTCGTCGATGAGCGCATTGATTGGGTCGATGACAAGAGTTCGCCCGGGCAAACACAAACCTGCCATTTGATAAATAATGCTCTTACCTGCCCCAGTCGGCAAAAGAACTGTGCAATCACGCCCTTCAAGGACCTCAGATAATGCTTCATATTGTCCTTGCAAAAAGTCATTCTTGGCAAAAACAGCCTGAAGAATTGAAACGAGCGCCCTCCGTGATTGCTCCGAAGTTGCCCTGACGGGAATTCGCTCAGTTGTGCCAACAGGAGGATTGGCGATGTGGACCGGCGTTGCAGCTGATCTAACAACAATCTCAGGACTACTAGAGAAAGTCGGCAATGAATTAACCGATGTATTCCCTGGCTCGAGTTTCACGATGAGATCAAGTTCCTGAGGCTGCACTTCGTGATCGGTGTACATGCCCAATTCATCTCGAACATATGACTTCCAGGACCCATCCAACTCGAAAGAAACTCGCTCAGGAGCGACGCCCTTGTTGCCCCAAAGGCTGTCGAGTGCGAAAAGTAGTCCCAAGTAAGGGCCGATCAATTCGGTAGACAAATGTGTCGGATCCTCGACCCTTACCGCCCAACTATTTCCAGCCAAGAATCCTCGAGAGCACCCTTCGATCAAAGCCAGAAGCAGTCGGTGAGTTTGAATGGGGGCCCAAAACATTCGGTCCAATTCATGATTGGACGGGTTAATGCCACTTAGGACTTCCGTAAGCTTCTGAATTCCCGTTCCCGAATTTGAACGCATCTCAGATGTGGATATACGTATTGTTTGAAAACCAGCACTCGACAACGCTCCATCACGTTCGGCGTCGCTCAGGCTTTGGGATTCGTGTTGCAGTCCATCGATTTCAACTATGAAGGCTTTCACACCTGGTGGATGAAAAAGAAAGTCGCAACGTCGACAACTTGCAGTTTCGATACCGTGGGCTCGAAGTAGTAGATCAAATGATGCTTGTGGAACTACCCACCTAGCGATTTCGGGCCATTTAGCCTTAACCATTTCGAGAAATTCAACCTCTCCAGTTGAATCACCAAATGCATCAATTTCTGAGGGTGCATGAACTGGAGGAATTGTTGTTTCAAAGGTGATTGTCTTTGGACTTCTCAATCGTGGAGCAATATCACCTGGAATTCTGGACGCAATGATCGATTTCTCGAGTCCTAAAAGATTAAGAAGCTTTAACTCAGATTCAGGGTGCAACGGTGGTGCATCGCCCCTTGTCAAAAGTTTAAGAAACATGCCAAGGACTCTTCGCGTATCGGAATCCGCAGGTTCAAAGCTCGGAAGATCCGACCATGCCACCCAGCAAGAATTGAACTGGGCTGGAGAAGCTGAACTTACCGACCTCAGTGAAGCCCCGACTCCCGCATACCGGGCTTTCCAGCCCGATCTTCTCAGCGTTCCGTCAGTCCAGTCAACTCTGGCAAAAGAACTGAAGTCAGATGCAGATGGAGTTGCTTTCTCGAAATCGCCTGAAATTTCTGAAGGCTCGCCATCGAAGGTGGTGGTGCACTTACCTTTTGATTTGTTCTTCGCCCAATTGGGGCACGTATAGAACGGCCCCCTCCTACTCTGCTTGAGCACCATTTGAGTACCACAATCGGGGCATACATTTCCTGCAGTCGGTTTCCCCATGCACGTAAAACTACCCAGTCCTTGTACAGGTCACAAATGATTCTGCTGTTAATTACTCAATTAAGGATCAAAAGCCAGTGCGGGGTACCATCAGAAATGATTAATGATTGGAAGATAGGTGGCTTTTTATGAAATGGATGGTTCCAATAAACGACCTTGACGCCGTTCAAATGCGGGCGATCGAAAGCATCATCGATAATCAAGATCGTAATCATTGGGTAAAAGGATTTGCAGGGTCAGGCAAAACAGTTGTGCTTACACATGTGCTGGAGAGACTTGCCACGTCAGACCAACCAATCAGAGTTTGCTTCGCGACATTTACGCATGCGCTAAAGGATTTGGTTGAATCTGGTTTATCAGACATCGCCAAAAAACGGATCGATATATCGACTTTTAATGGTCTTAAGAATTTACGCAATGATTACGATTTGGTTGTTGCTGACGAAATGCAAGACATCCCCAGTCGCCAACTTCCAATTTTGGCGAAGAAATCCGATGTCCTCGTAATTGCCGCAGATTTTGATCAATCCATTTACCGATCAGCATGCTCTACTGCCGAATTGAACGCTGCTGTAAAGCCAGCGAAAGAACATCAGCTGAGGGAAATACATCGAATTAATGACAATATTTTTGAGATTGCGACTTCGGTGTATACCGATGCATACATCGTCAGCCAAACAACGGTTCGACAAGACGAGGAGCAGGCGCGTATTTACACCGCAGTTTCAGCCAGGGATGAATTTACGACGATGTACCAAGAAGCATTGCGTGTTTCGGCCAAGGAGAGGCCTAGCGCAATACTTCTTCCAAGTAAGGCCCTTCTTGACAAATTCATCGCAATCATCGCGTCTGAGAATTCCTATTCAGGTACCCCACCAAGTGTAAAAAACGACGATCGCCCAGAAATCGGAGGGCCAGCTGACCCTTTCAAAGAGATAAACAGCTACCTGAAAAAGAATAGATCCAACCTCCAAGTATTCGGCGGCGGAAGTGGCTCGCTTTACGATAGCGATACGAAGAAGATGGTCTACTTAATGACCTACCACAGCGCTAAAGGCCTAGATTTTGCGAACGTATTTCTCCCTCATTTGACCTCAGACGTCTCATTAGAGCCAATGAAAGGATCTAGCGACGACCAGGAGCGAAGAATATTCTTTGTTGCATCAACACGGGCAAGAGAGCGCCTATACCTTTCCTACCATGACGAACCGCATAGATTTATTGAAGAAATACCCGAAGAACTTTTACAAACCTTTCACAAGCAGAAGCGTAACTACTAATTCATGAGCGAGCCCGCGATTAAACAAACCCTGATAGCCCTGAATTCAACAGAGTGGTTGAATCTTTGTGCGCGCGGCTCAATTCGAATCGTTAAAAGACGTGCGATTGCCGTTCCAACGAATGCGACCACGAAGGACTTGGATAAAGTATTCGTAGTTGCCCCTTTCACCAAAGTGTCTTCAGCGGTCGATCTTTTTGTACTCGAAGTCCCGAATAACTGGACAAAGACAGCATCCAAACATCGTTCGATGCCCTCCGAAGTTTCGATCCTTAATCTCGCCGATGTTGTCTCTCACCATCCAGTATCACAAGCTCATTTTGAACACTATAAAAACAAAGGCTTATCTTGCGGTGTGGATCTTCAGGAAGCCAAGTTCGAACAGGCTTGGCTCTCTTGGACAATGAGCGAAACAGTTAAGGATGCTCTTCGGTCAGTGGAATTGCTCCAGAAATCACTTGGAATAAAGTCCCTTTCGGAGATCAAGAGACCCGATAGATACAAATGGGAAGATTTAGTGCGCTTGGCATTACGCCCGAATGATCCGATTAAACCGAAACCTGCGCATGTTGAGACTCTGATCAGCGGAATAAGAAAACTTGCGGATGCAGTAGCCGGATCCACGGACAGCGAAAGTTTTTATCTTGCTTGTGCCATCGAATGGGTAGATCTTCGTTTGAAGAAGGATCCCATGAAGAAGAAGTCGACCAGAGAATTACTAAACAACACTCTTGGGAAATTGAAAGATGTACCGCTCGCTGAGCCAAGCAGCGAAACCATCGCAGCACTAAAACATTTGTCAGATTCATTTCCAAAAGCTTTCACGGAGGAGATATCAGCCCTATCAATCGCTCACGCCGTAAGATTCGTAACAGCGGCTCGCTCAAAGAGGTTGAAGCCAGAAATTGCTATTCAAATGTTTAATTCAATAGAAAAATCTTCCTCTACTTCTGTGCTGCTTTCATTCCTGCTTGCTGTTTCATTAGATGTTGAATTGACCAATCAATTTATTCGTGCATCGACTAAGCAAGATTTTGCTGAGATGAACTGGGACTTGCCTAACTGATCTGAAAAAACATTGTGAATGACGATCATTATTCATTCGTTAGCTCACCAACTATCAACTCTTGAAGAGATGAGGAACTGAAGCAGATCATCTTGGGGCTGCCTGATGAATTGGTCGAAATCGGTATAAAACTGGTCTATTGATTTACCGAATGCCTTGGAGAAAGCTTTCTCCCAACCAAGTTCTTGGATTGCAGGGTAAAAGTTGTTGAGGAAGACATCTGGACCGTTCTCCACCATCAGGTAGTTGATTGCCCATATTCCAAATACGTAGGGCGTTCGACCGTTCTCGGAATCCGAGAGGGTCTTCAGTCGAAGGTTGGGTTCGGCCTCCAACAGCTCCCCCACCTCATACAACGTTTCATACAAGAACCCGGATAAAGAAGGTATGAGATCGGGGTTATATGTCCCTTTGTCGCTTTCGACGTCTATCTTGCCTTCTTTGCGAAGACGTAAGACGTGGTTCTCGGACATGGCTATTGCGAGACCTTCCATGAACCATCTGGGTTCTAACAGGTCATATTTGAAAAAGGTTTTAGTTGCTTCCTTCATCCACCCAGTCATCAATTCATAGTCGGCAAAAGGTTTTGCTTCACTGAGGTTTCGCGCTGCTTCTTGAACAGCATGGAAATACTCGTGGAAGATCGTGATTTGATCAATCTCGGATGGGACTGGCCATTTACTTGCCAGACCATGGGGGTATGGCATGACGATATAACCCGAAGGCTTGCTGAATGCATTAAAGAATGCCAATGGACCATCGTCCTCATAGGTTTTGCCTCCTTCCTTGGATTGGTTGGCAAAGTCGACAAATAGGTAGGTGTTCTTGTCGGCTTTGTAGTCGCAATACATGCTCTCGGTTTCAGTCTTCTTACGAATGACGCAAAACTCGTCACGGAAGGTAAGTGCTGCATCGGGATCGAGGCCTGTCACCCAGATCTCCAAGTCATTTACTGGGCCCCAGATCTCTTCTGCACCGGCAACGGTGATTCGAACTCTGTCTTGAACCATTGGGTCAATATCTGGAGCGAAATAGATCTGGGTCTTTGGATATTGATCCGCCGGCAAAGTTGTAGTGGTTGGTGCTGGCGGTATGGCACTTTGAGCCGATTCGCCCTGGCCACAACCTGCGGGTAGGCAAATAAGACCAATGAGGGCTATTGAGAGATACTTTTTGTGAAGTTTCATCTGCTTAATTTTAGATCACGATCCAAAAATGAAGACCCAAAAATGCACCATTGGGTGTATTTCTCATATTTCTTAAAATTCTTTGAAAAGAATTTGTAGAAATCTTGAAAAGATACTTGACACGACTCCAAATATTTTTTGATTTAATGCTTGACAAAACGCGAAGGCCTTATCAATTTGGCGTAAATCACCAGGGAGAGCCAGCCCCGACATAAGCAATGAGTTTTAAGACGTTGATTATCACAATCGGTTCATCTTCTTCCATGAACTGCAGGAATTCATTCATTAATGGGTGGGGCTTAAATCCCTCTTCGATGAGCCAAAGATGGTCGTGTAGCTCGGTGAGAAAATCTCTTTGCTCACTGTCCGTCTGTGACATCACTAAACCATCGTTCGGTGGCCACGATGCCCATTCCGCGACGAACGGTGGGAGATTTTTCACTTTGTCAAATATCTCAACGAAAATCGGTGCGCAAACAGGATTTAGCTCAACCCATTTTGAGGCATAAACCAAGTCGAGGGTGTCTGGCCCATCGCCTTCTTCTTCGGGAACGTACTTGATTAAGTCAAGACAGGACGCAATTTCATCTTCCCAGAACCCATCGCATTGGAGTCCACCTTCCCATTCTTGATCAAAACGGAAGTAGAAGTCTTCGATGCCTTGATTCTTATGAAAGAACCGTTGAAGCCCGAAAACATTTGTACGACCTTCTACATAATGAGCTGTAAAAACTTCAATGCAACCGGGGTTGAAATCTTTAGGGTCTAGCGGTCTTGTTTCCTCGGGTTCAGGTTCGGGCTTCGGAGTCTCCTCAGCTAAAGGATCGACTGGCTGCATGGGTTGATACGAACCATAGAACCACATTGACACGGGGTATCGACCTTCTCGAGGGCCGGTTGCATGATGAAGTGCATGAAGTATCGGAAACCACGTGCTGCTCTCACCCTTGCCAGAGATATAACTTCCGGGCGACAACGCGGAAACAGATTCATCCGGTACAGCAAATGCTCGAAACCATTCATATGCCCATTCGGCTTCAGGAAAACGCATTCCATATCTGCTTGACTGAACACCCGACTTTGGATCTTGAACTTCGAGACTGTATTGGCCCGGATGCTCACGCGAGCGCCATAGACGAATATTCCATGTTCCTTCATTAGGTGGGATGTTTGACATAGGCATATGAGTTGAAGAAAATGTAGCGCAAGGGTGCTGCAAGCCCTTATGCAGGTGTCCCCTGCAGGAACCCTGGGAGCAACCAGTGCTTTGTGCCGTAGCCCGTGTTGAGCATTGTGTAGAGAACCTCGGGTTGGCCAGAGCGGCCGCAGGCCACCGTGTGAGAGAACTCGTCGTCTTCGTCAACAGTGAGAGACATAAAGGCGTCCCCATTGCTAGAGAGAACTTCAGCAATGAATACGTATTCGGCATACCGCATTTTTGAGTCGGGATTGACGAATGATTGATTGCTTGGCAGTTTGAGTGTTTGGCTTCCCCACCCGGAAACAACAAGTTCACCGTTTGGAGTGGTGAGTGCCCAATCCACGTTTGGTTCGGTGGTTACCTTGAGCGTTGCTCGAGTGTCTGGGTTGTGTGGGCGGAAATGCACCCTACGAAAATCAATGAGTATGTATGTCCAGAACACCATGGTGCACCAGAACGTGGTGGTGACAGTGGCCTTTTGGCTGGATAACACAATGAGTAGGCATATGGCAACGACAACATGTTTGGTGAGCATTCGTTTCTTTTGAAAGAGCTCTTTAAAGGTGAACAATCTGTGGGACAAGACAAACCTCCGTTTAGCCCCTAAAGGTAGGTTCGGGGTGTAACACCGGTTACCTCGGAAATCTGTTCATTACCTATGGGATTGACATTTCGCAGTTGATGCAGTGAAACCTTGGTGCATCCTCGTCGATTACACAACCGCCCAGAACATACTTGCTCTCATCCGGTGGGCCTAATGGCATTCCGTAAATAATGGTTCGAATCGTTCCTTGTTGTTGGAACTTTGGACAATTTTTCGGCCTTCTAGAACTTTTACTCATACCGATACTTCAATCCTTGGCTCGTTCATGTTGTTCTTCATCTGCGAGCAACTTTTGGGCATCATAAATGAATTGGCTAGTCCGAAATAAGTCGGGGCACTAGTGTTCTCCACAACGTCATGCCCCTGCCGTTTAAACGTGAAAGGGAAATCTTGATGGCGCTCACGTGGAAAGAGGCGGCAGTAGAGGCGCTTCGAGGCTTCGGCTCGCTCGCGGCTGCAAAATGTCCCTTTTATGAGGCTGCTACGCTCAGCTCATGGCGCTAAGTTTCGAGAATACAGATCTGTCTGGTCGTAGTTTTTCGGGGTCTGATCTTCGAGAGGCAAGCTTTCATCGCTGCCGTCTTGACCGTGTTGACTTCTCAGACGTAGATCTGTCTCTGGGCCGGATCACCCAGTGCGAGGGGGTGGGTGCATTGTTTCATCGTGCCAAGCTGGTTGGAGTTCGTTTTCATGGACTCTGGCAATCGTTTCAAGACGGACCAATGGTTGCCGGCTCGATTCTTGCGAAATGTGACTTTGATGGTGCGGATCTGTCAAATGCACTTTTGGCTGGCGTTGATCTGACTGAGTCGAATCTTGCCAATACGGTTTTGCGAGGTACGGACTTTCGTGGCACCAAGTCTGAACTACCGAGCAACGTAGCACTCAAAGACGCGAAGTTGTCCAAAGTGAATTTGAGTGGAGTGATTGCAGATTCATCAACAGTCTGGCCACTCGAGGTCGATGGTGCGAGATTCGTTTTCGATAAGCCTTAGTAATGCGAAATGAGAAGACAGGACAGAAGAGGGTTGGAGACGAGATCAATGGCTGATGAGTTGTCGAAGATTCGAACACATTTTCCACAGGCAGCTAGCCAGCTTGAGTCGCTATGTTCAACTGGGGCAGTCAACAGTCCACTTAGCGCCGCTGCGATCAGTGTTTGGGCGTTAACTCAGACGTGGCTCACCTTCTTGGACGGACAGCAGAATCAATTTGCGTTTGATGACGGGATCTACGACAGCATTGTGGAGTTGGCGGGACAAAGTCCACGATGTTCGATTGAGGACGAGGCTGAAGCGTGGATGGTCCACTGGGCCGTTGCCATGAGTGATCCCGAGATTCGGTTGGCGCTTGAATGCGCGGTGGAGCGCATAGTTACAGTAGGAAGATCGCTCGGTGTTTCGATGACCCCAGGCAGCGATCCTCACCGAGAAGTAGCCAGCAATGCCGAAGCAACATTTCACAGCTTGGTTCAAGCGCGTAACCGACAGAGTCCTTTCTTTACGAGCTGACTTAACAGAGTCAAACGAATGAAGCATGAGCCAAGAACATCATCAGACACAACAACTACCGAACGAAGGGGACAAGAACATGAGTACAGAAATTGAGTCAGGTGGAAGCTACCGAGGAATGTCACTAAATGGAATCGACCTGAAAGGGCGTGATCTGAGGGACTGCGACTTTGAAAACGCTGACCTGTCGCAGGCGGACCTTTCGACGTGTGATCTCAGAGGATCTAACTTTCGAGGGGCTCAATTGCGTGGAACAAACCTGCGGCTCGCATATCTGAATCGTTGTGATCTCTCGAACGCTGACTTTTCAGATGCGGATCTGACGGACGCCAACTTGACTGGGTCCAATCGGATTGGAGCGATCTTTATAAACGCAAAACTGAAGGGAAGCCGCGACCACAACACCACCTTGGGGGACGGCAAAAAGTGGCATCCAGATGCCTGACCGCCGGCGATAGTACGAGGACGCTTGTTCTCGCTAACCGCGACTGGCCCTAGCAACGAGAGGCACACCAGTCGCACAATATGTGACTGGACTGGAGTGGACTCGTATGCCTAACTCCATGAGAACATGCGATTTTCGCAAGTGTTCGTGGGTGGCCAAATTAAAGCATTAAAGAATGACTATTGCAGCCAATCCGAGATCTCATCTCAGATGGCAAAGTTGTTAAGACTCCTGGCTTAAGGGCCGGAGGCATCCCAAAAATTCAACATGTCAGAAAACCTGTAACAGGCTGACTAAACCATCGCCACGAAAATAGTGATCATTAGGTGAAGTCCACCCACAGGCAAAAACTGGCACAATGCGTTATGAGAAAAATCGGTGTAATGCTCGTTGTGTTATTTGTATTGATGCCTGCCTCGGTGGCGAGTGCGCACGACCCGATCATCTTGACGGCGGAGCAAACCACACCAGCACGTGGACCCCTACTTGTGGATGGCACCATTTCTTTTGCACTGTATGGGTCGTTAGAAGGCCCCACCGATACACGTGGGTTTCGGGTGCAGTTTCAACAAGATGACCCCATGTACTTGTCGATACTGATACCCGACTTGGCGCCGGAGAATGCACTGGAAGATGGTTTGTTGCCCACACTTGAGGTGCTTGACCCAATGGGGGAAGCGAGCACCTATGAGCCAACCGAGCGGGTTACGTTTGCCGAGCCGTATACGGGTACGAATTATGTTCGATTGCTTCAGTATGAGGGTGTGGCCTTAGGTGGTATTTACGAGATCACGATTAAGGGTTTGGCTGCAAGCAGGTTCACTGTGTCGGTTGGAAAGATAGAACAGTTTGGAACGGCTGTAGAAGATATAGACAACCGCGACCTTGGGGTTGCAGGGGTCATGGATTGGTATGCGCCACCGGCTGAGACGTCGACGGCCACTGCTTCGGATAACTCGAGTGTGGTGTTGCTTGTGTTGCTTGTGTTGCTTGTGGTGCTTGTGGCCGTGGGCGTCGTCGCTGTGGTTGGTTCGAGGGTGCGTAAGGGACGAAAACTGCAGCAGCCCTAACCGGCAACTTCGTTATCGGCATTGCGATGGTAGTTACTATTCCACCATCCAGCGCACGAAAGCACCAAGCAGCTCAATTGCGTAAACAATGCCGAAGATAACCAAGATGATTGCGCCGACTGTTTGGGTTTCGTAGCCGCGGATTGCACTGATCAACAAGAATCCGATGCCGCCGCCACCGACAATGCCAAGCACCGTAGAGGAGCGCAAGTTGACGTCGAGCATGTACAAGGTTTGGCTCACCAGGTTGGGTAACGCCTGTGGCAATACTGCCGAAATGAACTCTTGCGTGCGGGACGCGCCCGTAGCGGACACACCCTCGCGAGGGGCCTGTTGCACCTCTTCAAGCGCATCGCCAATGAGCTTTGCCATGAATGTTGCAGTGCCGATGGTGAGTGCAAGCGTGCCAGGCACGGGGCCAAGGCCCATTGCGGCAACAAAGATGA
>CAMDJX010000005.1 GCA_945900735.1 Acidimicrobium ferrooxidans DSM 10331
TTTGAGGTTTTGGGTCGTCAGCCGCTCTTCATCGTTGACGGGGCACACAACCCAGCCGGAGCCGATGTCTGTGCAGAAGTTTTCTTTGACGATTTCAGTCCTGAGGGGAAACGCATTCTCGTTGTAGGAACGTTGAAAGGCCGAGACCCGGAGCAGTTGCTCTCCGCATTACGCGTAGATGAATTTGATGTTGTGATTTGTTGTACGGCACCTACCGCTCGCGGGCTTTCCGCAGGCGAACTTGGGGAGGTGGCTCGCCGAATGGGATGTGATGAAGTTGTGATCTGCGACACCGTCGATAATGCCTGCGAAAAAGCAATAAACATGGCAACTGAAGAAGATGCGGTCTTGGTTGCGGGCTCGTTGTATGTAGTGGGTAGTGCGCGAACGCTCTTGCGCCGTATCCTGTAGCCATGAGTAATCGCACCCTTGTCCTGTTAAAGCCCGATGCAGTAGAACGCCAACTAGTTGGCGCAATTCTCTCCCGTTTTGAGACGAAGGGTCTCAAGATCGTTGCGCTAGAACTTCGCACCCTCGACGCTGCAATTCTTGAGCGCCACTACGAAGAGCACAAGGGCAAAGGTTTCTACGCCGAGCTCGTTGCATTCATGTCGCGTGGCCCAGTCGCCGCACTTGTTGTGGAAGGCCCGGAAGACACATGGGAAATTATTCGTTCGATGATGGGCGCAACCAACCCACGTGCCGCAGCACCCGGAACCATCCGCGGTGATTACGGAACTTTGTTCACAGAGAATCTTGTACACGGCAGCGACTCTGCAGCATCTGCAGCTCGAGAAATTGGTATTTTCTTCCCTCATTTGTAGGCCAGCACTGCGTATCGGTGCAGCCGCCCACTACGGCCAAGGCGCGATCGGTAGGATATGTAGGGCATTTGCTGTGCTCATCTCGGCATGTTGAATTACAAACTCAAGGAGACCAGTTAGATGGCAGGTGGAGGCTCACTTTCGTTAGGGCGCGATATCGCAATCGACCTGGGCACCGCCAACACTCTGGTGTTCGTTAAGGGCGAGGGCGTCGTGTTGAACGAGCCGTCAACCGTTGCTGTAGACAACAAAACCGGCCAATTGGTTGCAGTTGGTTATGAGGCAAAACGAATGTGGGGCAGGGCTCCGCAAAGTATTCGCCTCGTTCGCCCACTTAAAGACGGTGTGATTGCAGACTTTGATGTCTGCGAGAAGATGCTTCGTTTCTTTATTCAAAAAGTGCACACAAGCCGTTGGAACAAACCGCGAATGATTATTTGCGTGCCATCGGAAATTACAGGCGTCGAGCGACGCGCCGTGCAAGACGCGGCCGAGTTCGCTGGCGCTCGCAGGCCCGTGTACATCATTGAAGAACCAATGGCGGCAGCTATCGGTGCTGGGCTTCCTGTGCACCTGCCAAGTGCAAACCTCATTGTCGACATCGGTGGTGGAACCACCGAAGTAGCAGTTATCTCTATGGGCGGAATCGTCACTGCTCATTCGGCTCGCGTTGCGGGCGACGAACTGAACGAAGCGATTCAGGAAATGTTCAGAACCGAGTTTTCACTCGATGTTGGGGAAAACACGGCGGAAGAAGTGAAGTTGCAGCTTGGGTCTGCCTGGCCACTAGAAGATGAACTTACGGCCGATGTGGGTGGTCGCGACATTGTCACCGGCCTGCCGCGCACACAGGTGGTCACGAGCGAAGAAGTTCGCGCGGCGCTCGATGCATCTGTAGGAACAATCGTTGAAGCCATCAAGACAACCCTCGAGCGCACGCCACCCGAACTTGCTGCAGACATTATTAGCCATGGTCTCGTGCTCTCCGGCGGTGGCGCGCTTCTTGCTGGGTTGCCCGAACGCGTTACGCACGAAACCGGCATTCATGCATATCTCGCACCAGAGCCTTTGTATTCGGTTGTGCTCGGTTGCGGTCTGACGCTTGACAACATCGAAGCGATGAAGGGACTTACGTCGCAGTCCTACTTTGAGTAGGCCGGCGAGGGGCAAGTCGTGGCAGTGATTTCACCACAACGTCGCAGAGCCATTGCGCTTTTGGCCTTGACATCAATCATTTTTGTCACGCTCGACTTGCAGCAAAGCGGTTCGACCTCGGCTGTGCGGACCGTATTCGGTGTTTTGTTCCGACCGGTAGAGGGTGTGGCCAGGGTTGTTACAAGGCCTGTTTCGAATGCGTGGAATGGAATCACCAATTACAACGATGTGACTGCCGAGAACAGGTTGCTGCGAGAAAAGATTGCGCAGCAAGAGGGGGCATCTGTCGCCGCCGCTGCGTCTGTGCGCTTGTCTCAAGAATTGCTCGCGCTCAATGGTTTACCGACATTGGCTGGCATCAACTCGGTGAGCGCCCAAGTCATTGGAGACTCGCCATCAAACTTTGCTCAGAGCGTTGAAATCAACCAAGGAAGTGAGAGCGGCATCAAGGTTGGTATGCCGGTGCTTAACGCCGCAGGTTTAGTTGGCAAAGTGACGAAGGTGTTTCCTAATCGCGCGGTGATCATGCTGATTACCGACCCCGAGTATGCACTTTCGGTGAAGGTGGTGAATGCGCCAAAGACAACAGCGTCCACTGTTGCAGACCCAGAGGCAGCACCTATCGAAACCACTACGACGGCTCCTGTTGCGACCACCAGCAAGATCCCGGGTTTCACCCCTGGTTCAACTGTGCCTACTGCGATGGTCACCGCGCCTAATGCAACTGTGGCCGTGCCTTCGCTCACAATTCCGGCGGGCAGTTCCTTGGCAGTTCGCGAAACGGGAGTGTTGGAAGGTCGTGGGCCATCACGAACACCGATCGTTCGGTTCATCGATACCGAACAGCGGTTTGGTGAGATTCAATTGGGTTCACCGATCGTGTCGGCAGGTGGTTCGCTCAGTCTGGCCCCACCAGACATCGTTGTTGGAACCGTTACGAGAGTGAACAAGCGCCTTGGCACAGCTGGGCCAGTGTTGGAAATTGGTTTAGTTGCAGACCTCACCAACTTGTCGTTCGTGCGCATTTTGTTGTACCAGCCGATCACGGAGCAAAAAGCACCATGAGCATTCGGTTTCTACGCATCATGGCCAGCAGGTGGACGCGGCTCGTGTTAGTCGGGCTCATTTTTTTGGGTATTCAAACAACGATTTTGAGTGAGATGCGACCATTCGGAGTAATGGTGCAACTGATGTTGCTGATTGGGGTGACTGCTGGCGCAATCTATGGGCCCGAGGTTGGGGCACTTTCTGGTCTCATTATTGGGTTGATGTATGACTGCGTGTTAACCACGCCTCTTGGGCTCGCAGCGTTGGTCTTAGGTGGTGTGGGTTTTGGGGCGGGTCTGCTGCCATTTTTTGTCCGCGACCCAAGCTGGTGGAATCGTGCAATCGCCATTGCACTGTTCAGCGCAGTTGGAGAGATCTTGTTCCCAGTTGCTCAAGGAATGACCGGCATTGGCGGTTGGGTTCAGCCGCGCATGTTTGTTGTTGCACTTGTCGTTGCTCTGATCAACTTGTTTCTTGCACCGGTTGTCATGCCCCTGATTCGCTGGACGCTCAAGCAATCGATGATCGGTTAAACACTGATGACAGCCAACAATCAGTCCAAGCGCTTATTGTCGCTCGCGATCACGGCGGTCGTACTAATGACTGGCCTATCTACGCGTATGTGGTTTCTGCAGGCGGTGAAGGCCGAAGAGAACGAAGAGATCGTTGTTGCAGTGCGCACCCGAACTATCCGCTTGCTGCCAGAACGTGGTCGAATCATCGACGCGAAAGGGCGAGTGATCGCCGACAACAAGCGCATCTTGACTGCAACGATCGACCGCGAAGTAATTAAGGATCCGGAAGATCGATTGGAGATGTTCCGACGACTTTCAGGCCCGCTGCAAATGCCTGTCGAGACGCTGTTTAAGCGATACGAAGACAAGCGATTTGGGCCGCTCGAGGCGTTGCCGCTGAAAGAGGACATCTCTGAAGAGGTGGCACTGTTCCTTCGCGAGCGATCCGAGGATTATCCGGGTTTGTATGTTCGTGAAGAGTGGAAGCGCAATTACCCCTACGGTGCAATCGGCAGTCACGTCATTGGTTATATGGGCGCCATTTCCGAAAAGAATCTTGCCTACTACCGCTCGATTGACTACGACCCGAATGAACGCGTTGGCGGATACGGCCTGGAGCAGTCCTACGAACAAATTCTTCGCGGCACTCCTGGTTACGTGCGATACGAAGTAAATGCGCAAGGAAAACTGCTGCGTTTGATCGAGCGCGTAGAGCCGATCATTGGTAACGATCTTGAGTTGTCGCTGGACATAACGATTCAACAGTTCGCAGAGCAAGCGTTGGAGACTCAGTTGGTTCTGCGCCGCCGCGTAGAGGCCGGCAACATTCGCCTCGAAGATGGCACGATCGACCCGCTCTTTCCCGACCCAGTTCTGTACAAGGCGCCGGCTGGCTCGGTGGTGTTGTTGAACCACGACACAGGCCAAGTAATTGCCATGGCCTCCTATCCGCGTTTCGATTCGCGATGGTTTAACGCAGGAATAACGAAGGAAAAGTTTGCAGAAATTTTTCCACAAACAGAAGACCCCGACTTGTCGATACTCGTCAATCGGGCTGTTTCGGGTCGATACAACTTGGGCTCTTCATTCAAACCGTTTATTGCTTACGCAGCCCTCAACTCCGGTCAGTTACCGGGCGGATCATCCTATGTCTATGACGACAACGGGACGTACACACTTGAAAGCATTCCCAAAGATCGTTGCCAAGACGGCGTTAAATGTGTTTTCCGTAATGCGGTTTGTCGATCGACCGGCGCCCCTTGCAGATACGGACCAGTTGCGGTCGACGATGCGCTCGCTGTATCAAGCGACTCGTTCTTTTACAAGATCGGTGAACAGATTTTGACAGAACGTGGGTACAAGCCAATTCTGGAAGAACAGGTTCGGCTATTTGGTTTTGGTTCGCCGACAAACATTGATTTGCCATACGAGTACGCGGGCACGATCCCAAGTAAGGCCTTGAAGAAACGAATGGCAGATATTGGCGCAATTTCAAAAGAATCTGGCAAGGCTTACTACGTCGGCGATCAGATCTTGTTTTCTATTGGCCAAGGTTTGCTCTCTGCAACCCCGATTCAAGTGGCAAGTGCGTATGGGGTGTTGGGTAGCGGCGGCAAAGTGTTGCAACCCCACTTGGTAAAAACGGTTCTAGAGCCTGGCACTCCAGACAGCTCACCAGGCATTGCCAACATGTCGCAATCGTCGGTAGTCGAGCGGTTCGATGCTCGCGAACCAATTAGAACTCTCGACATGTCGGGAGATCGGTTGAAACCGATTGTCGATGGTCTCGCCCGTGTGATTACGGGCCCTGGCGTGAACTATGGGACGTACCATAAGACAACGGGGGAGCTGTTGTTTAAGGGCTACCCGTATGGCGTGCTTCCCATTGCCGGCAAAACCGGAACGGCCCAGGGGCTTGGCAACTTGCCTTGGAACGACTCGTCTGCTTTTGGTGCTTTCAGCCTCGACCCAAACCAGCCTTATTCGGCATTCGCTTATCTGGAGAAAGCTGGTTACGGCTCTCAGGCTGCAGCGCCCGTAGTGAAATGCATTTTCATGGCGATGTCTGGGAAGTACAAAGTTGATCCAGTTGTGGCAGCGGACCCACTGAATATCAATAGCAGCGTTGCTGCACCGCCGTCGTATTTGCGCAACCCAACATGTTTGTCGGGTGGCCGATCGGATAATCGCGACTAATGAAAACCACAGATTTTTTACTGCGTGCATTTAAAAAACCCCGCACCGCTAATGCAGGGCTGAACAATAGTTATGCCGACCCAGTTCGCAACATCGACTGGATTTTGATGGCGGCGATGGCTGCGCAGGCCGTGATCGGTTTGTTCACGGTTTTTTCTGCAACCCATTTGCGCCTTATTGATCAGCGCTTCGATCCTTATGTGTATACGCAACGACAGGTGTTGTTTGTTATTGCGGGAATCGCCGTTCTTTCAACCGTCATGGCACTTGGTCACGACTGGTTCCGTACACAAAGCGGAGTGTTGTACGGCGGTGTCATTGTTCTGTTGATTCTGGTGCTTGCAACTGGTGCTGTAACTGGTGGCGCACGACTGGCATTCGACTTGGGCCCGATTTCACTTCAGCCAGCCGAGTTTGCAAAGCCGCTGATTTTGGTATTGATCGCTAGCTATCTCAGCGAATCTGCCATTGACGGAATTGATTGGCATCAGTTTGTGATGACTCTGTACATGGTGTTAGCACCGTGTGCGCTGATTTTGTTACAGCCAGACCTTGGCTCCGCATCGGTTATCTTGGCTGGCGTTGCGGGTGTGTTGTACGTAGGACAAGCACGGCGAAGATACTTGCTGCTTATCGCGGCAATGTCCGTCGGGTCTGTTGCGGCATCGATTGTTGCAGTGCCAAGCCTTCGCTATCAGTTGCGTCGATTTGATGCGTGGTTTAATCAAAACTCGTTCGACAAAGATTTGGAACAAATCGTGTTGCAAGTGCGATTTGCTAAACGTGCAGTATCGACCGGGGGAGTCTTTGGAAAGGGCTATCTCAACGGTCCCCTCACCAACGGAAAGTACATTCCAGTGCAATTCACCGACTTTCCTTTTTCTGCCATCGGCGAACAATTCGGGATGATCGGTGGCGGTGTGGTGATCGCCCTCTTTTGCGTCATCTTGTGGCGAATCTGGCGCATCGCGCGGATGGCCCGAGACCGATACGGATTCTTTTTGGCTACTGGTGTCTTCACCATGGTGGTGTGGCAGGTCTTCCAAAACATTGGCATGACGTTGGGGGTCACCCCAGTGAGCGGCCTTCCTTTGCCCTTCATTTCCTATGGGGGCTCTCATCTGGTGTCTACCGCGGTGCTGTTTGGGCTGGTGCAGAGCATCCATATGCGCCGTCTGCAATAAGGGCCTACGTAAATTCTGCCTAGAAAGCCGAGTTCCGCCGCGGGCGGGGGGATATCCTGACTGACAGGAAGGGCATTGGGCCCCTCCAAAGGTCGTACACGCGATAGCGATTCGGGCGATAGGGAAACCTATGGCCGGTAGCGCTGGACCGCGACGATAGTGCGTGTGGTGGGCATCGTTGCCGCCTCGGATGCGCTATCCAAGTAAGGAAACGAGCAAGCAACATGAGTGAGATGAGCGCAGGGGCTTCTGTCCCCGAGCAGCCAAAAGGCACGACGTCGGGCGAACCGCAAAATGGCGCCCAGGTTCCTGGCGGCCCGAAGAAGCGCCGCCGCGGTCGCCGCGGTGGACGTAACCGCAACCGCACACGCACGGGTGGCACCAACCCGGCAGCACCTGCAAACGATTCGGTGCAGGCTGCACCCCGCGTGGCAAGGGCACCAAGGCCAGCAACTTCCGAGGTGGAGCTTCCCGATCCTCCCCAAGAAGGCAAGATGGCAAGCCCCGAGGCAGTCAATGACGCGCTTGTACGCAAGCCTCAAATCGGTGACACCCGCCCGGCTCCTGCTTCTGCACTTGCCAAACCGGTCGTCGGCGCTGCAAATGGCCAGCGAAACGAAGGTTCTGAAGAAAAGCCACGGAGCAAGAACCGCCGCGGCGGCAAACGAGGCGGACGCAATCGCCGAGGCCGAACACCGCGAAGTGAAGATGCGTCGAACGTCGTTGTCGGTACCGACGCCGAATTGATCGAACGCCGACGCGGCAAGGAGCGCAACGGAAAAGCTGTTGGTCGCTACCTCATGTGCGTGCAAGTGAGCGGCGATTTAACGCAGGTCGCTGTGCTCGAAGGTCGCAGTCTTATCGAGCATTATGTTTCGCGCCCCGCCGATGATGATTTGCAGATTCACGGCAACATTTACCTAGGCCGAGTACAAAATGTTTTGCCGGGTATGGAAGCGGCATTCGTCGATATCGGAACGCAGAAGAATGCCGTTCTGTATCGAGGCGACGTGCAGTTTGACAAGGAAGACGTTGTCGAGCAGGGCCCAGACCCACGTATTGAGCAGGTGTTAAAAGCGCGGCAAATGATTTTGTGCCAAGTTACGAAGAACCCCATCGGCGCAAAGGGTGGCCGCCTGACACAAGAAGTTTCACTTCCTGGTCGATTCGTTGTGCTCATCCCGGATTCGCGCACGTACGGAATTTCTAAACGACTTCCAGAAGGCGAGCGTCGACGCTTGCGCGGCATCCTCGACCGCATTAAGCCCGAGCAGCACGGAATTATTGTTCGAACTGCTGCAGAGAACGCAACCGAGCACGAACTCACCACCGACCTCACGCGACTAATCGAGCAGTGGGACCTCATTCGCAAACAAGCAGAAAAAGCCTCAACGCCATCACTGTTGTACCGCGAACCACCATTGGCAGTGCGCGTGATTCGTGAAGAATTCAGCAGCGACTATCGCGGCATTGTCATTGACGATCCCCAGTTGTTTGCCGAGGTTCGCGATTACATCTCCGCATTCAACCCAGAATTCGCGGATCGTGTCGAGCTATTTGACGCCGCCAAAGAAGGCCTGCCATTGTTCGAGCAGTATCGCGTACACGAGCAGTTGCGTAAAGCGCTTGATAAAAAGGTTTGGCTACCAAGCGGTGGTTCGCTGATCATCGAGCACACCGAAGCGCTCAGCGTTATCGACGTGAACACTGGCAAGAACGTCGGAAAGTCGAATCTTGAAGAGACCGTATTCCACAACAATCTTGAGGCCGCCGAGGAAATTGCACGTCAGTTGCGGCTCCGGGATATTGGCGGAATCATCGTCATCGACTTCATCGACATGGAGATTCGTGAGAATCGTCGCAAAGTACTTGAAGCCTTCAAGAGTGCACTTTCGCGAGACAAGACGCGCACCCAGGTTTTCGATATTTCCGAACTTGGTCTGGTCGAAATGACTCGCAAACGCATAGGCGAGGGCTTATTGACGAATTTTGCAGAGGCCTGTGCGGCATGTGAGGGCCGTGGAGTGCTCATCGACATGTCGATGCTTGATTAAGAAGGATTTCCAGAAAAATCAATAACAACTTGTCGTTTGACTGGTTGGAGAGCCCATGTGGCGAAGGGTAGAGTAAGGACTCGTTATGTACGCAGTAATCGCAACCGGAGGCAAGCAAGAAAAAGTCGCCCAGGGCCAACAGGTCCAGGTCGAACTTCTTGGCGCCCAAGAAGGCACCGTGGTGAAGTTCACCCCAGTGCTACTCGTCGACGGAACAACCGTCCTTTCAACGCCAGCAGAATTGGCGAAGGCAACAGTTACTGCAACCATTATTGGTCAGGCTGCAGGCCCAAAGATCGACGGTTTCACATACAAGCGTCGTACCAACCAGCGTCGTCGTTTCGGACACCGCCAAAAGTATTCGGTGATTGAAATCACCAGCATCGCGAAAGGCTGATCTCATGTCAAAAACCAAGGGTGGCGGTTCTACACGCAACGGTCGCGATTCAAACGCGCAACGACTCGGAGTCAAAGTATTTGACGGCACGGTCATCACCGCAGGAACAATTCTCATTCGTCAGCGCGGCACGAAAGTGCACCCTGGCAACAACGTTGGCATCGGCAAAGACGACACATTGTTCGCTCTTGCAGCCGGCAGCGTGAAGTTCGGCGAGCGTCGCGGTCGTCGCGTCGTCGACGTTCTTCCAACCAACTAATTGCATTCGCAGCCTCTGCTGCGAAGAGCGAGCTAGTTCGTATCGATACCTTTCGGTAGTCGGTCAACGCCCCAACCAAGAAGCACTGATCCTTGTCTGCACGCGAAACGATCGGTCATGCCCCCAACGTAGGCAACAGCATCGTGCAGCGCTTCGTCGCTATTGGCGATTGGAATATTGCTGGTTGGGGATTGTTCGGTGAACATGTCCTCGGGGCGCGCACGGTAGTGCTCCACAAGTGCGCGCAGTAAGTCGATGACAGCTTTCGCTTGGTTGCGTGAAGCATCGCGCATGTAAATGTTTTCGTAGTTAAAGCGACGAAACTCGGCGAGTGCCTCTGCGGGTAACGACTCCATGCCGATTCGGCCGGACTGGGCGCTTGCTCTGATCATTGATGTGATGAATGCACGAAGCTGACTCGAACGAGTGAAGCCACATTGCGTGGCGACAATTTCTGGCAGTTGTTGCGGTGAAACAATGCCGGCGGCGACAGCATCCTCGAAGTCGTGACAAACATAGGCAATGCGATCGGCCCACGAAACCACTTCGCCTTCTGGTGTCATTGGCGCAGGGCGCGACCAAGAATGATTGCGAATGCCATCCAATGTTTCGACGCACAAGTTGAGAGGAACCAACGTGACATCGGCGCCCCAGAGCGCGTGATCGAAGCCATGTGCAACGAATGGAGAGAGCGCGTCCTCGCTGGCGTGACCACCAGGGCCATGCCCGCAATCGTGCCCGAGCGCGATGGCTTCAGTAAGCATGGTGTTGAGCCCGAGTGCACGCGAGACAGCAACGGCCACTTGCGCAACCTCGAGAGCGTGTGTGAGCCGAGTGCGTTGATGATCTTGGGGAAAGACGAAGACTTGAGTCTTTCCGGCGAGCCGACGAAATGCGGAAGCGTGAAGAATGCGATCGCGGTCGCGCTCGAAGCACGTGCGATAGTCGTCGGCCTGTTCGGCGATTGCTCGGTTGCCGGCACCCAATGCGCGAGTTGCTAACGGTGCAAGTTGCGCGTCTTCACGCGCCTCGCGCTCTGCGCGCGACACGATGTTGGTAGAGCCAGCGCCCGCCCAAGAATCGGCATGAGCGAAGATAATTCCATCAGGTGAGTGGAAGCCGTGCATTGTGCTGGCCCATGACTGGGCACGAGACCCTGATGGGTCCTGAGGCTGTGCAGACTTGTTGACCTCATTCATAATCTCCACGATACGAGCAGGGTGTCGCAGTAGCCTAGAAAGCCCCTATGAGTGCATTTGTCGACGAAGCCCAACTGAACGTTCGCGGAGGCGATGGCGGTGCAGGCTGTGTCAGTTTCCGCAGAGAGGGCCCAGTTGCCTTCGGTGGCCCAAACGGTGGCGATGGTGGCGACGGCGGTTCGGTATGGCTTGAGGCGGATCACAATGTGGCGTCGTTGCTGGCCTTTCGCGATCACCCCCACCGTCGAGCAGGCGATGGCGTGCATGGAATGGGCAAAGACTTGCACGGTCGACGCGGACAAGAGATGTTGATCAAGGTTCCGGAAGGAACCGTGGTTCGCGACTTGTACACGAACGAGATTCTCGCCGACCTGCCAGAGCACGGCGCCCGCTTCTGCGTCGCACACGGTGGTCAAGGCGGAAGAGGCAATGCGCGTTTCTTGTCCAACCGTCGTAGGGCGCCAAAGTTTGCCGAACAGGGTGAACATGGAAAAGAGCGTTGGCTGAAGTTAGAACTCAAACTGATGGCCGACGTTGCACTTGTGGGATTTCCTAACGCCGGCAAGTCCACATTTATCAGTACTGTCTCGGCCGCAAAGCCAAAAATTGCCAACTATCCGTTTACAACACTCGAACCCCACCTGGGCGTCGTGAAGTTAGACGCGACCACCGAGTTCATCATCGCCGACATTCCTGGCATCATCGAAGGCGCCAGCGAAGGGCGAGGGCTGGGCCATCAGTTCTTGCGTCATATTGAACGCGCGCGCGTGCTGTGCATTTTGCTCGACCTCGCCCCGATGGACGATGTGCCTGCTGTGGAACAGGAGCGAATCTTGTTACAAGAGTTGCAGGCGTATCGCCCCGACTTGCTGGACCGACCAAGACTGGTAGTGGGCACAAAGACCGACGCAGCCGATGAAGAGCACATGGCAAGTTGGAGCGGCATGAAGATGTCGGCTGTTACACGCGATGGCGTGCGCAAAGTGCTGGGCGAATTGGCGCAGCTGGTGCAAGGCGCTCGAACCGTGTTGCCACCTAAGCAAGGCTCTGTAGTGATTAGGCCTGTACCTGAAGGCACCAAGATTGAGCGGATGGGTGAATCCGAGTTTCGACTGCATGGTCGCGACGTGGAGCGTGCTGTTGCGCTCAGCGATGTAACAACACCAGATGCATTAAATTACATAGACGAGCGCCTCAAGAACTTGGGCGTACCACGATTGTTGGCACGCGCCGGAGCAAGCGATGGGGCAGTGGTACACATTGGCGCATTTAGTTTCGACTACACACCCGAGAGTTAGCCATGAGAATTGTCGTAAAAATTGGAACCTCATCGGTCACCGATGAGCGAGGCAGTATCAAAACTGATGCCATAGCAACGCTGTGCGAACAAGTTGCACAACTACGTGCAGACAAGCACGAAGTGGTGGTTGTTACCTCGGGCGCCGTGGCTGGTGGGGTGGCGGCGCTCGGCATGAAACAACGGCCAACCGACACACTCACGTTGCAGGCTTTGGCGGCGGTTGGGCAGAGCTTGCTGATGAACGAATACAACAAGTATTTGGCAAAGCACGACCTAATCGGTGCACAAGTGCTTTTGGTGCCAAACGACTTCATTGATCGCACGCAATATCTTCATGCGAGAAGCACCCTTATTCGACTGATGGAGTTGGGATGCGTGCCAATCATTAACGAGAACGACGCCATTGCCAGCGATGAAATACGTTTCGGCGACAACGATCGCATAGCGGCGCTTGTTTCGCACAACATCGGCGCCGATGTGTTGGTTTTGTTAACCGACATTGCCGGCCTATATACGGCAGACCCAGCCACAGACGCCACGGCGGCTTTTGTTGAAGAAGTTGCTGCCGACGACGAACTGCTCTCTGTTCATGCTGGAAGCGCTGGTTCTGCGCGCGGCAGCGGGGGCATGGCCTCGAAGCTTTCGGCAGCGCGGATTGCATCGTGGTCTGGAGTGCGAACGGTAATCGCAAGTGCCAACCGTGCAGATGTACTGGCACAGGCAATCGCTGCTGTACCAGGAGCTGGCACACAGTTTTTGCCGCATAACCGAAACCTCTCGGCCCGCAAATTGTGGATTGCGTTTGCAGCGCAGCACAGCGGCAGCATTGTGGTCGACGATGGTGCCAGAACAGCATTGATCGAACGAAATACTTCGCTGCTGCACGCGGGGATCGTTGAAGTGCACGGCGACTTCGTTGCTGGTGACACGGTAGAAATCAAGGACATGCGCGATGTTGTCTTTGCGCGCGGAATGGTTTCGGTTGACGCCGTCCAAGCCGGTGCTGCAGCCGGTCGCAACAGCTCCGAGCTCCCAGACGGAATTGGGGCCGAACTAGTTCACCGTGATGATTTAGTCATTTTGCTGAATACAAAATGACGAATATCTGGCGCACCAAATGTCAGCAATGCAAATACATACACCAGTAGCCCCAGGCACGAGCTAACAACAACGCGGAGCAGGGCACCTGCACCAACGTTTGAACCGATAGCGCCGCTGGTGAGGCGAATCACCACGGCCATTAAGGCAGCTGCTCCGATAATCCGAAGTATTGAAAACAAAAGTGGTGCGAGTTGAAGCGACGGAGTAGATCGGTGCAGAACAAGTAGCGCAATGGCGCCGGACACGAGATAAGCAAGGGAAAATGCGATTCCCAACCCGAGGACATCGAATCGGTCGACGAGCAGTAGCGCAAAAACAATGTTCAGTACATTTTCAACGAGATTGATCAAGAACGGAGTGCGCGTGTCGTTGCGGGCATAAAAACCGCGAAGGGTAAAGAGATAGATGGAGAAACCCGCCACTCCCAGAGCGAGCCCCGACAAAGCACGGGCGGTGTTGGTGGTGGCAACTAGATCAAAGTTTCCATGTTGTAGCAGTGCTCCAACGATTGGTCGAGCCAGAACAAAGAGACCGATTGCAGCAGGAATCGTAAGCATGGCCGTGTAGCGAATTCCATCGGTCATGCGATGGGCGAAGGACGGTTCGTCTTTGGCATGGATCAGTCTGGATAGCTCCGGCACAAATGTGGTGGCTAGCGAGACAGCAAGCAGTCCGTGAGGTAGCTGGAAGATAATGAATGCCTTTGCATAAGCATCCACCCAACCGCTTCCGGGCGATGCGAGGTTTTTGATGACTACGAGAGCGATCTGGTTTGCAACGACGTATCCGAGTGTCCATGTTGACAGCCGAACAAGGCGAAGTACGGCAGGATGTCGAAATTGGGGCTTAAAAGATATGTGTACTTCGTTGCGACGTACAGCCATCAATTGGACGAGAGACATCATTGCTATTCCGACAGTTGTGCTGAGGCCGAGAGTCCACAACAGCGAATAGTTCGAGTTGATTTCACCTAACAGGGGAGGGGATGCCGCACCGACTGAAGGAATGTAGAGAAGAAATGCAACTGCAACGATGTTTGCTAAAGCGGGGGACCATGCCGCAACAAAAAACTGGCGGCGCGCGTTCAACAGTGCTGAAGTGATTGCACTTAGTCCGTAGAAGAAAATTTGGACGAGGAAAATTCGCGTCAGGGCGGTGCCGGCGTCCCTGTATGCGTCTGCGTCCACCGCGCTTGCCGGGTTGAGTGAAAAGAGATGGAAGATCGCCGGCGCTGCCAAAATCGCCACGACAGTAACCGAAACGAGTACGTAGAAGGCTGTACTGATTACGGCGTCGATGTCATTGCTCTCCTCGCGGTCCTGGTCAACGAGCCTCGCGAAAATGGGAACAAGGCTGGCGGAAAGCACGCCGCCGATAAAGAGTTCGTAAATGGCGTTGGGAGCGTTATTTGCGCCGTCGAATGCGTCGGCCAATGCGGTTTGACCGATCACGATGCCAAAAATCACAATGCGCACAAGTCCCGTGATTCGGGAGACTGCGGTGCCAGAAGCAACGACGAGATTCGATCGAATAAGACCGGCCATGAGCACTCATCATCGTAGGGGTTTGGATCGGAGTGTCAGCGGGATCAAGCACTAAGGTTGCCCGAATGGAAAGCCGATTTGAGTCAGTTCAGCAGGTGCGTGATGGTCTAAAGCAGGTCAACTATTTGGCCGACGACGGCATTGCTGGTGTGGTGTACTTAGCGCAGAGGCTTGGAAAGCCAATTCTCGTTGAGGGACCAGCTGGCACGGGAAAGACGCAGTTGGCGAAAAGTGTTGCCGACATGACAGGCGCCCGTCTGATTCGTCTGCAGTGCTACGAGGGCCTCGACGAGTCGAAGGCACTCTACGAATGGAACTACAAGAAGCAGTTGCTGCGCATTCAAGCCGACAAATCAAGTGACTCGTGGAGCGAAGTTCACGATGACATCTTCTCACAAGAGTTTTTGCTCACCCGTCCTTTGCTAGAGGCGATCAGCAGCGAAGATCCCGTAGTTCTTTTGATCGACGAAGTGGATCGAGTGGAAATCGAGACAGAGGCATTGCTGCTCGAAATTCTTTCGGAGTATCAAGTTTCTATTCCCGAACTTGGAACCATTACGGCCAAGCAAATTCCTATGGTCTTCCTCACATCGAACAACACACGCGAATTGTCGGAGGCTCTCAAACGCCGCTGTCTGTTCCTGCACATCGATTACCCAGACATGGAACGAGAAAAAGAAATCGTTCTCACAAAGGTTCCTGACATCACGCAAAACCTTGCCGACCAGATTGCTCGTATCGTACGAAGCATTCGTCAGTTGGATTTGAAGAAGGCACCATCAGTGAGCGAGACGCTCGACTGGGCTCGAACTTTGATGTTGCTCGGTATCGAACACATCGATGCTCAAGAAGCAAAGGAAACCCTCCACATCCTGCTCAAATACCAAACCGACATTGCCAAAGCGGCGAAGGAACTGTCGGTCGACAAGTGATCTGAACCATGCCCGTCCTTGACTTGATGTCGGGTTTTATTGTCGAGCTGCGCAACGCTGGGCTTCCTGTGAGCCTGACCGAGAACCTCGATGCGATGGAAGCGGTGAAAGAGATCCCTCTCGAGGATCGTCAGGCGTTTAAATACGCATTGGGTGCCACACTCGTCAAGAGCAATTCGCACTGGCGCGCATTTGAAACCATCTTCGAGGTGTATTTCTCGCTTCGTGGCCCTGAATACAACATTGTCGATGGAGAGTCCGACTCACCTAGCGAACTTGGGCGCGACGAACAAGACTCGCAGCAACCAGGCGAGGGCCGTGGGCAAAGCGGAGGTATGGACGGGCTGACTCCCGAAGAGCTTGCGCAAATGCTGATGCAGGCATTGATGAATGGCGACCAAGCCATGATGCGCGCGTTGGCCAAGCAGGCTGTGCAGCGTTTTGCTGGAATGGAGCCTGGTCGTCCGGTTGGCGGAACCTATTACTTGTACCGAACCTTGCGCAATCTTGATTTAGACAACATGCTCGAGAAGTTGATGCAAGCAAACAAAGACTCGGCGCAGCAAGACTTGACAAAGCTCGAGGAGCGCCTAGAAAAAGACGAATTCGAAAGTCGTATCGAGCAGTTCAAGCAAGAAGTTGAAGCCGAGATCCGACGCAAGCTAGTTGCCGATCGCGGAGCAGAGGCGATGGCTAAGACCCTTCGAAAGCCACTTCCGGAAGATGTGGATTTCATGCATGCAAGCCGCGAAGAGATGCAGAGCCTGAAAAAGGCCTTGCAGCCACTCACTCGCAAACTTGCGGCGAAGCTTTCGCGTAAACGCAGGCATGGACGAAAAGGGCCGCTTGATTTCCGAAACACGGTTCGCCACTCGCTCAGCTACGGCGGTGTACCTGCCGACCCGAAGTTTAAGTATCCGCGCCCTGCCAAACCCGAATTGATGGTTGTCGCCGATATCTCGGGAAGCGTTGCTGCGTTTGCTCGCTTCACGTTGATGCTCGTCTATGCCATTCAAGGCCAGTTTTCCAAAGTGCGATCATTCGTATTTATTGACGGTCTCGACGAAGTGACAAGTTATTTCAAAAACACCGAAGACATCAGCGAAGCAATTCATCGAGTTAACACCGAGGCTGATGTGGTGTGGGTGGATGGTCATAGCGACTATGGGCATGCGTTCGAAGTGTTCTGGGAGAAGTACGGCAAAGACATCAATGCAAAAACCACAATCTTGCTTCTCGGCGATGCGCGAAATAACTATCACGCAGCGCAATCTTGGGTAGTTAAGGAAATGCAAAAACGTGGACGACACGTGTATTGGCTAAATCCGGAGCCGAAGAGTTACTGGAACACTGGAGATTCGATTGTGGGCGAGTACGGCACGTTCACTGATGGCGTATACGAATGCCGCAACTTGAGGCAGTTGGAAGGCTTTGTCGAGAAGCTGGTATGACTAAAACACGAATTGTCTTGATTCGTCACGGCGAATCAAATGTCACTGTCCAGCGAGTATTGGGCGGCCCACGTACGTGTAGTGGTTTGTCGGATTTAGGAAAAATGCAAGCCGAACGGCTGCGCGATCGTCTTGCAAACACACAGGAACTGCAGTGCGATGTGTTGTACTCAAGTGGCTATCCGCGAGCGAAGGAAACTGCCGAAATCATTGCACCTGCTCTCTCTGGTTTGGCCATCAACATCGACACTCGATTTGGCGAGCACGACCCAGGCCCCGAGTGTGATGGGCTCACGTTCGCGGAATTTGTACGTCGTCATGGTTCCCCTGAATGGGGCGGCGACCCTCACGCCGAGTTTTTCCCCGGTGGCGAGACCATTGCCCAGTTTCACCAAAGGGTGTACTCGGGGCTGGATGCCATTGTCTCTCAGCACTTCGGTAAGACAGTTGTAGTTGCTTGCCATGGCGGTGTTGTTGACGCGATTCTCCGCCGCACCATGCGCACGCCGCAGACTGGTGCATTCGAAGTACACACCAAAAACTGTTCGCTAACCGAGATTGCAGAGATCCGTGCCGGACACTGGGCAATATTGCGGTACAACGACCACTCGCACCTTCATGGTCTACCGGTTGCCACAAACATCGATTAGTTGATCGACATGATTTCTCCGAAGCCTCCGATAGTGGTGATCGGTGCAGGAGCGGCAGGTGCGGTCATCGCATCTCGATTGTCAGAAAACGAGAAGCAGTCTGTTTTGCTACTGGACGCAGGGCCAGACGTGGAATCGTTGCACGAACCTGAAGGAATTAGGTCGCCCGATTTCCTGCAGGCGTTACAGGTTGCTGAAAGAACCTTTAGCGATTTGCACGTGCAGCGCACTGATCTGCAGGGTTTGGTTTGGTATCCCCGAGGCCGCGGAACGGGCGGTAGTACCGCTATAAACGCAATGGTTGCAATGGTGGGTGTTTCGGATGATTACGACCGGTGGAAGCATCTTCACGGTTGTGACGGGTGGGGCTGGAGCGACGTTGACCACGTGTTCGCATCGTTGCCTTTCGCGATGACAACGGTTGAAGAGTCTGATTGGGGTGTGATTGATGCTGCTCTTGTCGGGGCGCTCACCGCGACTGGAGTTTCCCGCAACGACCGCCTGTCGTTAGATGCGCAGGAACCAAATGCAGTGGGCGCGGCGACATTGCTGTTTGATGGGAAGCAACGATCTTCAACAAACGCCACGTACATAGACCACGCACGAAGTCGACCGAACCTGGAGATCAGAGGAAATTGTGACGTCGAATCGATCGTCATGCATAGCACTCGGGCTGTGGGTGTGAAATTGATAGATGGGACCATCATTGATGCATCGGGGGTGGTGTTGTGTGCAGGTGCTATCCATTCGCCAGCAGTGCTCTTGCGCAGCAACGTACAAAGGCGAGGAATTGGCAAGGGGTTGAAAGATCATCCTGCAATTGCTATGTCCTTGCAATTGCACAAAGAAGTTGAATATCGGTTTGCCATTTCAACTATTTCCCGATTGTCCTCAACGATCGGCTCGAGTGACATTCACGTGCTCCCGATGAACGCAGTCTCCACCAACGACAACAAAAGCGGCGCATTGCTTGCGGCAGTGATGGAAGTAACTTCTACAGGGTCTGTCAGGCTTGGCAACAAACGCCAGCCTGAAGTCAATTTCTCCATGCTGTCGACGGAGCATGACCTGCAAGTGATGCGTGATGCAGTTGCGTACTCCCTTCAAGCCCTTGAACAAAAACAATTTGCAGATGTGGTGAGAGCGACATATTGCGACAACCTTGGCACGCCTTCTGAGTGGCTTGCTTCAGCCACGCCAAGTCAATTTGATCAGTGGATGCTGCAAAACGTAGGCGTCTATGCACACGCCGGTTGTTCGCTTCGGATGGGTTCAACAGATGACGAAGACGCTGTTGTCGACACTGATGGTGCTGTCATCGGATATGAAGCGTTATGGGTTTGCGATGCCTCGATATTCCCCGATTTACCTCGCGCCAATCCGCAGCTTGCAGTGACCATGGTTGCGGAGCGGATTACCCCGCGCATTGCTGGATGGTTGGGTTTGTAGCTAGGCCCAATTCAGCGAACGCTCAACGGCGCGTCGCCACTGCTGATACTTCGCGTCCTCGCCACCATTTGGTTCGGGGCGAAATGTGCGCTCGAGATGCCATGCGGAGGCAATGTCGTCTAGTGATGGCCAGATACCTTCGGCTAGCCCGGCAAGATACGCCGCGCCCATTGCGGTTGTCTCAAGTTCTTGAGGGCGCAGGACATCAACTCCAAGTAGGTCGGCTTGCATTTGCAACATGAAATCCATAACCGCAGCTCCACCATCCACGCGCATGTCGCGCACCGTCACTGCGGCAGCGCTTGCCATCGCATCAACCACATCGCGAGTTTGGTAGGTGATCGATTCAATGACAGCTCGTGCGATGTGGGCGCGCGTGGTGCCGCGAGTGATACCAATGATTGTTCCGCGAGCGTGTGGGTCCCACCAAGGGCTGCCTAGGCCAGTAAATGCGGGTACGACGACGACGCCCCCCGAGTCGTTGACGCTTTGCGCGAGCGGCCCAACTTCGTGTGCATGTTGAATGATCTGCAAGCCGTCACGTAACCATTGAATGGCCGAACCAGTTACAAATATCGCCCCTTCGAGAGCGTAGGTGGGTGAACCAGTTCCTAAATCCCAAGCAACGGTTGTGAGCATTCCTTCGGCGGGCTGCGGACATGTATTGCCAACGTTCATCAGCACAAAACTTCCCGTGCCGTATGTGTTCTTGCTGCTTCCAATATCGAAGCAGGCTTGGCCGAAGAGCGCTGCTTGCTGGTCGCCCGCAATTCCCGAAATAGGTATGGAGGACGGGATTCCAACGTGTTGCGCCGTGAGCCCGCATCTTGCGCTTGATGGGACAACGGTCGGTAGCGCGTGCATCGGAACCTGAAACAGTTCGCACATTTCTTTGCTCCAGCACATGTTTTTGATGTCAAAGAGCATTGTCCGGCTGGCGTTGGTTGCGTCAGTGACGAAGGCCGAACCCCGTGTGAGGTTCCAGATAATCCAGGAGTCGATCGTGCCGAAAGCAAGGCGAGCGTCAATTGGAAGATTGCCGTTTGCAATCAACCACTCAATCTTTGAAGCCGAAAAGTAAGGGTCGAGCACTAAACCTGTTGTATCTCGAACCAGGGGAAGCGCTGGCTCAAGTTCTTGGCAGCGTTGCGCGGTTCTACGATCTTGCCAAACAATTGCCCTACCAAACGGTTTGCCAGTGTGTTTGTCCCAGGCAACAATTGTCTCTCGTTGATTGGTAATTCCTATCGAGGCAATTGGTTGATCAATCTGCTTGATGACATCGGTCAAGGTTGCATGAACTGCGTTCCAGATTTCGTTTGCGTCATGTTCGACCCACCCTGGTTGGGGGAAATACTGCGGAAATTCTTGATAGGAGGAAATGGATGGACGTCGATCGGCAAAGACGGCTCGAGCACGTACACCAGTTGTGCCTGCGTCAATTGCAATGACGACTGGTGATTGTTCCGCGGTCGGCATGCCTTGATATTACGGCTGAGAGTTGAGTTGATCTTGTCTGGAGGGGTCGATCGGCCTCGGCGCGCGGTCATTTGCGATACCGCACGAAGTGAGTAGCAACGTAAGTACTGAAATTACCAATACGTAATGGCTGCGTTTCACGCCGGTACCTCAATTGCGATCTCTACGATAAAGCGCGCACCCACGATGCCATCTTGCCGGTTCTCTGCCCAGATGCGGCCACCATGCAGCGTGATGTGTTCAAGCGCAAGGGCCAATCCAAGACCGGCACCTTCTTGGCCGAAACGCTTGCCGGCGGCTGCGCCTCTAGAAAATCGCTCGAAGATCTTTTCTGACTCACCATCAATCAAACCCTCGCCGTTGTCTTCGACGATGATCCAAATGTTTCCAATGGGCTCATCCTCTTCGGCCATTTGCACGTGCACCGTTGGTCGACCGCCGCTGTGGATCCTTGCGTTGTCGATGAGGTTTGCGATTACGCGTGCGAGGCGTCGTTTGTCGCCACGAATTACAACCGATTCAACATCGGTAGAAACCCGCACTTCAGTTTTTGGCAAGCTACTTACAGAGATTGCTTGGCGGACGAACTCGTGCGCCACAAGCGGCTCCTTTACGAGACGAATAGCTCCTGCATCAAATCGCGAAATCTCAAGCAGGTCTTCGACAAGTCCTTGGAACCTCGCAACGTCACCAACGAGCAGGTCGAGCGCTGCCTGCGATCTTTCGGACAGTTCGTCGCGTCGCGACTCCATTACTTGCACTGACGCCGCAAGCGTCATGAGGGGGGATCGCAATTCGTGGCTTACATCCGAAGTAAATCTTGCATCTCGCTCTACGCGTAGTTGCATTGCCGAGACCATGTCGTTAAATGCGGCAGTCAATACTTGCAAGTCCGGATCGTCGGTTGGCTCAAGTCGGGTGTCGAGGCTTCCATCGGCAATTGCCCGTGCTGCTTGGGCGGCGTTGGCAAGCGGTCTTACAGCGCGCCGTGAGGCGAAAGACCCGAGTCCGAAGCCAACCAAGATGGTGATGAATGCGGAAAAGAACAGTGCGATTTGCACGCTTCGCAGCGCCTCACGCACTTCGCGCAAATTGTCTAACTCAAAGTATGTTGCGTTTACTCGCTCTAGGCGAATGCCAACAACTAAGGCTTGCCCATTGCGAACCGAAGTAGTCATAATGGCAGCCCGACGTTGGCCAATCACCTGTTCCTTCAATGATGGGGGGATCGCCGACTCTGTGAACAGTTGGCTAGTTCCCGTCCACTTGCCATCCATGAATAACAATCGGTGAGAGTCGCCAACTTGGTTGAGCGCTTTGTCTATTGCCGAGCGGTCGGCCAACAAATCATTCTGAACGCGTCTTGCGTTTGCAAAGGCCAAGTTTATTTCGGCCTTTTCACGCTGTTGCAAAAGGCTGGACCGAGTGAAGCTATAGGTAGTTGTCGCAAGAACTCCCGCAAGAATCATCGACCCCACTCCGAAGATGATGAGTATTCGATTTCGAAGACCGATCCGCTTTGGCCTCACTCGTTTGGCAACAGTACGGATAATGCGACGAGCCCTCGTTAGTCGGTATCTCCCTTTGGGTTCGTCGTCAAGGGGATCAATCACGATTGCAGGCGATAACCAAGCCCTCGCACTGTTACTACGTGGGTTGGGTTGGCAGGATCAACTTCAATTTTCATCCTCAAGCGGCGTATGTGCACATCGACAAGTCGACCGTCACCAAAATATCCGTAGCCCCATACTTTGTCGAGCAACAACTCGCGGCTGAAGACGCCGCCTGGGTCGTGCGCAAGTTCGCACAACAAACGAAATTCGGTCTTGGTAAGAACCACTTCGTTGTGGTCGAGCAAGACCTTTCCTTCATCGGGGATTATCTCAAGATTTCCAAATTGAAGTTTGGAGTGGCCAGTTGCTGAGGGCTTGGCCCTTCGCAGCAGCGCGCGAATTCGTGCTGCAAGTTCCTTAGGCGCGAATGGTTTCGTCAGGTAATCATCCGCACCTGCCTCAAGGCCTGCAACTACATCGTGCGTGTCGGCACGTGCGGTGACCATGACGACTGGAACATCGCTCAGTTTGCGAATGTTTCGACACAGTTCAAAACCATCGATGCCGGGCAGCATGATGTCGATGAGAACGACATCTGTGGTGGTCCGCTGAAAGACTTCAATGGCTTCTTCGCCGCTGGAAGCTTCATAAACGGTCCAACCTTCGTCTTCGAGAGCTAACTTGACCGACGCACGGATTCGCTCGTCGTCCTCGACGGTTAGAACGCTGATCCCCACAGACATCATTGTTACTCGCTGGCAACGCTTGCTGCGGTGATGAGCGCTGAGAGGGGCTCGAATATTTTTGGTGGGCTTACGAGCAGTTCGGCTGGGCGAACGGGCCCGCCCGAAAAGTCTCCTGATAGGCAGCCTGCCTCACGGGCTATCAGTTCGCCAGCGGCGATATCCCATGGAAACAAATTTTCTTCGAAGTAGGCATCCAATCTTCCGCAGGCCACAAAACAGAGGTCGATTGAGGCTGCGCCGAACCTTCGGATGTCTCGAATGTCGTGGATCATTCGGGAAACTCTCTTTGCCTGAACAGTGCGGGCATCTGGTGAATAGCTAAAGCCTGTGCACACCAATGCTTGCGAGATGGTGTCGATGTCATTGCAGTGGATTGGCTGGTCGTTCAGAAACGCACCACCACCTCGCGTGGCGGTAAACATTTCATCGAGTGCAGGGATATAAACAACCCCAGCAAGCGGGCCACTGCTGTCGGCAGCGCCAATGGACACCGCCCAGTTGGGCAACGCATACAGGAAATTGGTCGTTCCATCGATCGGGTCGATGTACCAAGTGATTTCAGAAGTTCCCGAGTGCGCTGCACCTTCTTCGCCTACCACCGAGTCGAGCGGTCGTAATGTGCGAAGTCCGTCAAAGATCATTGCTTCCGACGCGCGGTCAAATTCGGTCACCATGTCGGTGCCAGTCGATTTAGTTTGAACATTGTGCAGTCCGGCTTTTCGACCAGCCAGAGCCATGTCTCCCGCCGCTCGCGCCAACTGCTTGGCAACAACAAGGGCTTCGTGAGCCAGGGGAAGCGTCATCTGTCGGAAATCTCTCGCCACTCGCCAACGGCGCGAAGTACAAGTACCGCAACAATGCTCATTCCAATAGCGCCTGATATCGAACCAACCAATAAACCGACTCCGGTACCCAATTGGCACGAGCCCGAACACTGCACGTCAACCAATGAGTAACCAATTGCTCCACCAGTGAGGCCGGCAATACAAATTGCAGCAAAGGCAATGCCGCGTGCAAGCGGGGATGGAAGTGCGGAAAGCTGGCGATCTTGCGAACCGGGGTTTGACACAGGGTTATCGTAGTTGTCACCGTGGTTCACTCTGTAAACGCACCTTCGCGAACGATTTTGCATGTTGACATGGACATGTTTTTTGTGGCGGTCGAATTGCGGCGGCGTCCCGAGTTGCGCGGTCTTCCCGTGGTCGTTGGTGGTGACGGGAGGCGCGGCGTTGTCGCTGCGGCCTCATATGAAGCCCGACGGTATGGCGTTTTTTCCGCCATGCCTGCGTCGCGAGCAAGAAAACTTTGTCCCAATGCAATATTTCTTCCGGGCGACATGGATGAGTACGTAAGCGTTAGTGCGCAGGTGTTTGAAATCTTTCACGACTACACACCCTTGGTTGAAGGGCTTTCGCTCGATGAAGCATTCCTTGATGTCACAGGTTCATTGCGGGCGATTGGATCGGGCACATTCATTGCGGCAGAGATCAGGCGACGGGTGCTTGAGGAGATTGGTCTCCGTTGTTGTGTCGGGGTGGCACCAAGCAAGTTCATTGCAAAACTTGCATCCAAGCACGCGAAGCCGATTGCAACTGCAAGTGGGGTTCAGCCGGGATTCGGTGTTTACGAGGTGTTGGCGGGCGACGAACTTGCCTTTGTGCGGCCAATGCATGTCAAATCATTGTGGGGTGTAGGCCCAGTGACGCTTGAGAAGTTGACGCGGCTTGGCATTTCGACTGTCAACGACTTGGCCGCCATTGATGTCCGTGCACTTGCCGGGATCGTTGGAGAGTCGCACGCACAACACCTGCACGAATTGGCTCATGCCAAAGACGACCGCGATGTAGAGCCAAATCGCGAATCAAAATCCATCGGCAACGAGGAAACTTTCTCTCACGATATGTATTCAATTGATGATGTTCGAACGCATGTTGTGCGTTTGATTGATTCGGTGTCGAAGCGATGCCGCGAGGAATCTCAATGGCCTCGAACGTGCACCCTCAAAATCAAGTATTCGGACTTTCAGATGATTACTCGTTCACATACCGAGCAAACAGCAGTGACAAGTTCGCAAGCAATGTTGAAAATGCTTGAGCCCCTATTAACGACTATTGACGTGTCGCGTGGGGTTCGACTTGTCGGAGTGAGTGCTCGCAATTTTGATACTGACGGCCATCAGCTGTCGCTATTTGACGACGGCATTCAAAGCAATGATGCGGCGGTGCTCGATGAAGCATGGGCGCCGGCAACGCAGGCTATTGACGACATCCGGGAGCGGTTTGGGGATAGCGCAATTCGCCCTGCAAGCACGTTGAAATCGACAGAATTATCCACCAGCACCCCGTGGGGGCCGCGAGGCGTACCCGAATAGTTGTCGTGACATTGAGTTTTCGCACAATCCGTGCGAGACTGGTCGCATGCCACTTTCCGATGACGAACAAAGAATCCTTCGGGATATCGAGGAACAGCTGCAATCCGACGAACGCTTTGCAACTGCCGTTTCGCCTTCGGGGCTGTACCGACATTCAGTAAAAACTGTTCGTTGGGCCGCGTTAGGGGTGTTCTCCTCCCTGGTGTTCACAGTTGTTTCGTTGCAGGTGCATTTCATTCTGGCGTTTGTTGGCTTTCTTGGGATGTTGGCATGTGTCCTAGTGATCGAGCGTCAGCTGCGTGCAATGAGCAAGGTTGGCCTGAAAGATGTGGCGGCAAGCATTCGTGGGTCACGAATGGCAGCCCAAGCTATGCGTTCCAAATTCGGCCGCGAATAGTTCAGGTTGGCACGTAAGTGGCCGAACAAAGCGGGTTTCTCGCAGTCGATATTGGTGGCACCAAACTGGCGACAGCAATCGTTTCGCTCAGTGGTGCAGTAATTGCTCGTAGTCAGGCTCCGACACCGAAAACAGATGTATGGGCAACGCTTTCGTCGCTAGTCATTGAACAACTGTCGTCCGCACCCATTGCAGTGTCCTCGGTTGGTGTCGGTTGTGGTGGCCCGATGGAATGGGCAGGCGAGAGTGTGTCTCCGTTGAATATTCAAGATTGGCGCAACTTCCCGTTGCGCCGACGTTTTGCCGAAATAACACAACTTCCTGTATTCATTGCTAACGATGCGCAGGCAATTGTCTTGGGCGAAGCATGGTGTGGCGCTGCTCAAGGAACGAGTGATGTGTTGGGCATGGTGGTGTCAACGGGTGTCGGTGGAGGAATACTTTCGCGGGGCCAACTCGTTGTTGGTCGACTGGGCAATGCCGGCCATATCGGCCACATCAATGTGCAGCCCGACGGACGGCTATGTGCATGCGGTGCTCGGGGATGTTTAGAGGCCTACGCGTCCGGGCCATCAATCGCCAGCATCACGGGCGCGCCAGCCGAGAGCGCTTCAACCGAAACGGTCCTGACAACTGGTCGTTATGTCGGTCTGGCAATCGCGTCCGCCGCGGCCTTGCTGGACTTTGACTTGGTCGTGATCGGAGGGTCGGTTGCGCTTGGTTTTGGGGAGCCATTCTTTGCTGCGGTTCGCCAGGAGTTAGAGCAATCGGCACAATTGGACTTCATTCGAGGGGTGCAAGTGAAGCCGGTGGGGTTGGGGGCCGATTCTCCTCTCGTTGGGGCTGCAGCTGTGGCGCGGATGGCGACTATCGTTTAGAAAATGCATCCCTCTTACAGCCCCGAAGCAGAGCAGTACCGAGCAAAGGTTCAAGAATTTCTTGCAGACAACTTGCCAAAGAATTGGAAAGGCACCGGTTCGCTAGAAGGTGAAGAACTAGAGAGTTTCGTTCGCGGTTGGCGACCAGTGTTGGCAAAGAGTGGCTATTTGGCGCCAGGCTGGCCGGTTGCGTATGGCGGTGGCGGCCTGTCTGCGTTAGAGCAAGTAATAGTTGCAGAAGAATTTGAGCGCGCGGGTGTTCCAACAGGCGCCCCCAACGATGTGTTCAGCATTCAGATGCTTGGAAACACTTTGTTGATGTTTGGAACCGAAGAACAAAAGAAGCATTTCCTGCCGCGCATCATTTCCGGCGAAGATACATGGTGTCAGGGATATAGCGAGCCCAATGCTGGTAGCGATCTTTCCAATGTTGGTTTGAAAGCTGTGCTCGACGGCGATCAATGGATCATTAACGGTCAAAAGATTTGGACTTCTGCGGGGCACTTAGCCGATCACATATTTACGCTTGCAAGAACCGACCCAGACTCACCTAAGCACAAGGGAATTTCATTCCTGTTAGTTGACATGCGCCAGCCAGGCATCGAAGTTCGCCCGATCAAGATGATTTCGGGCGAAAGCGAATTCAACGAAGTCTTTTATACCGATGCAACGACACCAAAGGACCAAGTTGTTGGTGGTGTAAACAACGGTTGGGCCGTTGCCATGGGTTTGCTTGGGTTCGAACGGGGAGAGGCCGCAGCAACCGCGCCAATTCGTTTCGCTGCAGAAATCGATCGTCTGTTTGCGCTAGCGAAAGAACGAGGCGTAAACAACGATCCGCGCATTCGGCAGAAGTTGGCATGGTGCTACTCGCAAGTGCAAGTGATGAAGTACTTGGGAATGCGCACTCTGACAAAGTTTCTCGCTGGCCATCACCCGGGCCCGGACGGTGCAATTTTCAAATTGTTCTGGAGCGAGTACCACAAGATCGTGACCGAAATTGGTGTTGACATTTTGGGAATGGACGCGCTTGTGCCGTCAGGCAGAAAGCCTTCAAGCGCATTCCAGACCGATGACGCCGGTGCGCCAAACGACTCGATGAGTTGGGCTATGACATTCTTGAACGCTCGTGCTGGCACTATTTACGCCGGCTCTTCGCAGATTCAGCGCAATATCATCGGCGAGATGGTGCTTGGACTACCTAAGGAACCAAAGCCGGGTTGATGAGATGAGTGCTCGGACGTATGTCGGCCTGTTGCTCGCAATCATTGCGCGCCCCTGGTTATGGGTGACTGCAGTTCGACAGGGCTGGCGCATGGTCCCCAATCGCTGGTGGACACGAGCACCATTTCTTCCAGTCCCAGCAAAGGCGTACGTCCGGTTTCGCTTGGTAACCCAGTACGGAACCGCCGAACACGATCCTTATATATATGACGTGATCGACTACTTGGAATGGTCTCGAGATTGGCACAGTACCAACCGCTCGAGCGGGCGACGAAGAGGCTGAACCATGAGAAGCGCGCTCGTTCTTAATGCAACTTACGAGCCGCTGAGTGTGGTGTCCGCGCGAAGGGCTGTGTGCCTAGTGCTGTCGAGTAAGGCCGAAATTGTTGAAGACGATGGCACGCATATCCATGCCGAGACCTTGAGTATTCCTTCGCCTCTCGTGATTCGGTTGCGCTACGTGGTCAAGGTTCCGTATCACAGACGAACAGCCTTGTCTCGACGCGCTGTGTTCGCTCGAGACGATCACCGTTGCCAATATTGCGGAGGTGTTGCAGACAGCATCGACCATGTTCTTCCGCGTTCGCGCGGAGGGATGAACGTTTGGGAAAATGTGACAGCAGCATGCAGGCCGTGCAATTTGCGTAAGCGCGACCGCACGCCCGAGGAAGCAGGTATGGCTCTCGCCTCAGTGCCGCTTGTACCCCGCGAACTTGCTTGGGTCACGGTTTCGGTGGGCAGCGTGCCAGAGGTGTGGAAGCAATACCTTGCCCAAGCCTCCTAACGCGCAGTGGTCGGTGCAGCAACTGCACTGCAGTGCATCTGAACAACACGCAAGGACATTTTCACCGGAGCGAAGAGTGTTTGATGTTCGAATTCAACGATCTGCGCTGGTGCTTGGTTCGCGCCAATCGCCAGAGCTTGTAGACGCTGATGCGTGTGCTCGACAGAGCGTTGAAGTTGTCCGGCGCAGAAGTGGTGGTGGCGTCGTGTTTCTAGAACCTGGCGAACATGTTTGGCTTGACATCGTCATCCCGCGGACCGACGAATTGTGGGTCGACGATGTTGCGAAATCGATGTGGTGGCTCGGCGAGGTTTGGGTACGTGCACTGGCAGACATCGGAATCCACGGAGCACAAGTGCACCGCGGAACGTTGCTCAATGACACATGGGGTGACTTAGTCTGTTTCGCAGGCGTTGGGCCTGGCGAAGTGACCCTCACGTCAACAGGGTCGAAGGTTGTCGGCATTAGCCAAAGGCGCACTCGCGACTACGCATCGTTCCAGTGCACGGTCTTTCACGATTGGGCGCCCGAACGGTTTACGCCCCTTCTTCGTGTACTTCCTGGTGTACCTGCCCAGATCGAAGAGTGTGTAACTACTGTTACCGCCAGCACGGATGCCGTGGTGAGCGCGGTTGTGAAGCAACTGCAAACCACCTAGTTGCCGCCTTAATCCCGCCTCGTTGCCTCAACTGCATAAAGCCAATCTTGGCCGCTGCGCGCCCAAAAAAAAAGTGGGGCAAAAGGGGGAAAGATCCTTGTAAGTGGGGGAAAGTGGGGATATCCTATGTGTACTTCAGCGGGGTGCGGACTCTTCCGAAGTGGCAGTAAGTACGGGAATGTAAGCCCCACAAGGGTTTGCAAGGGCAGCGGAGGCAAGAGTGTTTGTAGGGGTGCACGAGAGGCAATTAGACCCAAAGGGTCGCATGGCATTGCCTGCCTCATTTCGTCCCCGTTTGGAGCCCCGTTGCTACCTCTCGATTGGTCGCGACAAATGCGTTGACATTCTCACCGCAGAGGCCTTTGAGGAAGTTGCCCGGGACGCAGTCGAAAAGGTCCGCCGCGGCGAGATGGATCGCAATCAGCAACGCGCACTTGCAAGCAACACCTTCGAGGTTTCAGTTGATGCCCAAGGTCGGATCAACATCGACGAAAAGTTGAGGGCGTACGCCGGCCTCACATTGAACTCACGCGTCGTCGTCAGCGGTTCATTTGATCGCGCAGAAATCTGGGACCCAACTCGTCACGAACGCATCAGCGACGAAGGTCTTACACAAATCGCCGGAACAGGCCTCTAGGTCGGGGAGGGGAAGCGCACGACAACATTTTCGAAGTTCGCTCTCTAAAAATCGGCAACTTCGCATTTCTGCAGTCCCTCAGTCAACAAGATGGACAGCCCCAACTCCGCCCGCTATTCGTCTCGTCGATCCGGGGAGACATCCCGGCGACACCGTTGGCTGGGGGGCTGCAGAGATGCGAATCCCGATAACCAGAGCAACGTTCGAGCGTCGAGCCAGAACATCATGTCAGCCACCCTTCATACTCGTGAATCATTCGATCACTCGCCAGTGATGGCCGAAGAAATCGTCGCTCTATTCGGCGATGTTCCCCACGGCGTTGTTGTAGACGCAACGCTTGGTGGAGCGGGTCACACCACGCTTTTGCTCGAGGCCTATCCATGGATGTCCGTTTTGGGGATCGATCAGGACGACATGGCTATCGAACACGCAGCTGCACTTCGCGCAAACTCGGTCGATATCGCTCAGCGGTTGGATGTCCAGCGAGGCAGGTTCGACTCAATCGACTCATTCCTGGCGCAGCGCAGTATTGATTCAATCAGCGGCGCATTGTTCGACCTCGGGGTTTCGTCTCCGCAGTTAGACATGGCAGACCGAGGATTTTCGTACCGCCAAGACGGCCCTCTGGACATGCGTATGGACACGAACGCACAACTCAGCGCTGCCGATGTTGTGAATGGTTACGAAGTTCAGCAGTTGACTGATGTGCTTCGCAATAACGCCGACGAACGATTCGCGTTTCGTATCGCAAAAGCAATTGTTGCTGCGCGGCCAATTGCCAACACAACACAACTAGCGGAAATTGTTGCGAATGCGATTCCTGCACCAGCGCGCAGAACCGGTGGCCACCCAGCAAAGCGCACCTTTCAGGCAATTCGAATCGAAGTGAACAAGGAGCTCGATATTTTGCCTCGAGCACTACACGACGCAATTCGTGCAACAGCGCCCGGTGGGCGAGTAGCAGTGTTGTCGTACCACTCTGGTGAAGACCGCATCGTGAAGCAGGCATTTCGTGACGCCGAGTCGAACCCTCTGGTACAAACAGTCGCGTCCCCTTTCCAGCATCACCAATCGGTCAACAAATTGGTGCGCAAGGTGAAAGTTGCAGAGCGCCCAAGTGCTCGCGAAATTGAACTCAATCCACGCGCATCTTCTGCGCGACTTCGCGTGATTGAAAAGGTAGGCAGCTGAGATGGCGTTAGCGATTTCGACCGCGAGGGCGCCACGGCGCAACACTCGTCCAGTCGTTTCGACACCCCCTGAACGCCATCTCACTGTCGTACCTCCCGCAACGAAGGCAACCATTTCGTTTGTCGCTACTGCCATTTTCGGCATGTTCGTGCTTATCGCTGTTGTCATTGGCTTTCAGGCTTTCATTGCCCAACAGCAGTTGAGGCTGGATCACATCAGCAAGGAAGTTCGACTTGCACGCATCTATACCGACGAATTGCGTCAACAGAAAATGATGTTGATCGCTCCCGACCGCTTGCGCACAGAAGCCGCGATGCAAGGCATGACTCAAGGACTTGGTTCTAGGTTCGCCGAAATTCCAGAGGACGTTGTTGCGCAAGTGTTTGTTGCAACGGGCCAAATGGATGATGAAATCGCTCGACCACAACAAACTGCGGTGTCGAACCCGCTTGCTGCATTGGCAACATTGCAGGCGCCAGGAGTAGCACCATGAATCTTGTAACTGGCACACGTCGTCCACGTAGCGATGCTCGACAGGCATCGGAGATCGTTCGCGAGCGCGCACGCAAAGCAACTAAGTCAATGACTACTGACTTGCAAGGTGGGCAAATCAGGCCACGTCTGGTTGCTATGTATTTGCTCGTCACCGTGATGTTGTTGGCAATGCTGCTGCGCACGGGCTACCTACAAACCATCGGCTCTGGCCAATATCGCGAAGCAAGCATGGATCAACGAACTCGGGTATCTACCGATCGTGCAGAGCGTGGATCAATATTGGACAGGCAAGGTCTTGAGCTGGCATTGCCGGTGCCAACGCGAACAGTATTTGCAGACCCTTCGGCAATCGTCGATCCGATTGCAACAGCTCGTGCATTGGCCGGAATATTGCAGAACACTCCGGAAGAGGAAATTGCGCTGGCCGAGAAGCTGCAAAGCAAGGGAAGTTTCGTCTTCATTTCTCGTCAAGCCTCGCAAGAGATTGCCGACGCAATTCTTGCGTTGCAATTGCCAGGTATTTCCTCGTATCGAGAAGCCAGTAGAGCAATTACGTCGGAAGGTCTGCGCGCGCTTGTCGGGCGTACGGATCCGGACGGCGTTGGCATTGCCGGCCTTGAGATGCTGTTCAACGAAACCCTCACGGGTGTCGACGGCAAGTCGGTACGTGAGGTGAACAGCAAGGGTCAATCGATTGCAACAGGGACAGACGAAAGTGTCGAGGCAATTGCCGGCTCGGACTTAGTGACCACGATCGACCGCAATATTCAATTTCAAGTCGACACCATTCTGACGCAGCAGACGGCTCGACTAAGTGCAAAAAGCGGCACAGCAATCGTGATGGATTCGAAAACTGGCGAGATTTACGCGATGTCCACAATGCGCCGAAATGAAGACGGCACATACTCTGCAGATTCGGGAAACTTCGCGGCGGTAGAGGCCTATGAGCCAGGTTCGGTCGCAAAGGTTTTCAGTATCTCGGCAGCTCTCAACGAGGGAACAGTACAAACAAACTCGACATTCAAGGTCCCTGGTGCACAAACATTTTTAAAGGGAACTGAGTGGCAAGCAACGATCAAAGATGCTTATCCACATGCGCTGGAAGATATGAGCGTTCGGAAAATATTGGTTGATTCATCAAACCTTGGCACCATCCAAGTCGCGCAGACTATGCCACCCCAAAAGTTGCACGATTATTTGAAGCGTTTTGGCTTCGGTAAAAAGACCGACCTCAGCTTCCCAGGAGAAAGCAATGGCCTATTGGCCGATGCCGACAAATGGCGAGGTCTGGAGAAGGTGACCACGTCGTATGGCTACGGATACGCATCTTCTGCTTTGCAACTAATTGCAGGCGTCAATGTTGTTGCCAACGGTGGCACCTACGTTGCGCCAAGAATTGTCGCGGCAACAATTGATAAAGATGGCATCAACCATCCTGCTGCTCCTTCGGTAACGCGTCCAGTGATCAAGCCGGAAACTGCGGCAACGATGCGCACGCTGATGAGTGAAGTCGTGTGTTTCGGCACTGCGAAGTTGGCAAAGATTAATGGGCTTACTGCCGCAGGCAAGACGGGAACTGGATACAAGCGCCAAGACAACGGCACGTATCTCAAGGATGATGGTTCGCGCGCTTACTTCGCATCGTTCGTCGGCTTCCTGCCTGCGGATGAACCACGCTTCACGGTTCTGGTCTCTATCGACGAACCCGATCCGGCATCACGAGATCGTTTCGGTGGTACTGCTGCTGCTCCGGTGTTCGCGAATATTGCACAAGTCTTAATTAACGAACTTGATATACGTCCGTCGGCAACAGATGCGGGATGTCCTGCAAATCGCCCGGCCGAACTTGGACCATCGCACTAGTAGCAATGAATACGAAACGCAGCGCTTCGCTTGGTGCTGTACTGGGCGCCGCGTGTGGTCGGAAAGATTTTGTGTTCGAGCTAGTTGGTGACGCCGAGACCGTCATCACCGATGTCACGCACTCCACGGCATCAGTAATCCCGGGGGCGCTGTTCGTATGTATAACTGGCGAAAACGTAGATGGCCATGAACTCGCCCAACAGGCAATTGATGCCGGCGCCGTTGCGTTGCTCGTAGAACGCCGGTTGCCAATTTCGATACCTCAAATAGTGGTCGCCGATTCGCGCAAAATACAAGGAGTTGTTGCGGCTGCATTCTGGGGATTTCCATCTGATGAACTCCTAGTTGTAGCGGTCACCGGGACAAACGGGAAAACAACGACATCGCATTTGCTGGGTTCTATTCTTCGGCAACATGGCTTGCGAACCGAAGTGATGGGCACGCTTAGTGGCAGTAGAACTACAGCCGAGTCGACAGACCTCCAGCGACAGTTAGCCCACTTTGTTGATCGAAATGTTCAGGCGGTCGTCATGGAAGTGACGTCGCACGCAATGGTGTTGCGTCGGGTAGAAGGTACGCACTTTGCTTTGGCAATATTCACCAACTTGTCGCCAGAGCACCTGGACTTCCATGGAACCATGGAAAGGTATTTCGCAGCGAAAGCATCTTTGTTTACAACGGCATTTACTTCGGTTGGCATAGTCAACTCCGACGATGTCTATGGTCGTCTCATTGCAGACACAAACGAGATTAAGTGCTTAACGTTTTCGGTTAACGATGTGCAGAATGTTTCGGCGTCTGCATCCAGCCATGAATTCTCTTGGAGAACCCATCATGTCAAGGTAAATGTTGGTGGCAAATTCAACGTTTCAAATTCGCTTGCCGCTGTCGCCGCGGCGGTTCAACTTGGTGTCTCGGAAACAGACATCGTTGCAGGGTTGGCCGCCGCGGAGACAGTTCCTGGTCGTTTCGAACAAGTACGTTCCAGCAAGGGCTTTGATGTCGTTGTTGACTATGCGCACACCTCGGATGCACTGCAGCAGGTTTTGCTCGCAGCGAGGGATGTTGTTGGAACAAAGCACCGGGTGTTTGTTGTTTTCGGCTGTGGCGGAGATCGTGACTCTGAAAAGCGTCCGCTCATGGGGGCAATCGCCGCAAAGTTTGCGGACTACGTTGTCGTTACCTCAGATAACCCACGTTCTGAATCGCCAGCGGTAATCGCGCAAAACATCATTGACGGCATCGGGACACAAAGTACTAATACAATCGTGACAACCGAACTTGACCGACGTCTTGCCATTCAATTAGCACTGAACTCCGCCGGTAGCGGCGACATTGTTGTTATTGCTGGCAAAGGTCACGAGAAAAACCAAACGATTGGAACTGACGTGCTGCCCTTTGATGACGTTGCAACAGTGAGAGACATTCTTGGAGTGGTTTCATGATTGCTGTACTCATCGCCGGTGCGGTCGGAATGCTTGTCAGTCTGGCCGGCACACGTGGACTGATCTCGTTTTTCGTTCGCCTCGGCAAGGGTCAACCCATTTTGGGTGCGGAAGATCATGGTCCCGTGCACCAAATGGGCAAGCAAGGAACGCCCACCATGGGCGGGATTGCCATCGTGCTTGCAGCCGCCACGGGTTGGGTAGCGGCTCACCTTCGTGGTGGCCTTGCGTTTTCGGATCAGGCGGCAATTATTTGGCTGACGGTTTTCGTGCTTGCCGCCATTGGTTTTCTTGATGACTATCTCAAGGTCAAGCGTCAACATAACCGTGGAATTTTTTGGAAGAAGAAGGGTTGGATCACGTTTGGCATCACAGTTCTATTGCTATGGCTGCTTGCGTCAACAACAGGTGTTGCAGAAACTATTTCGTTTACACGCGCGCTGAGCCCCGGATGGACAATCCCAGGCCCTTTCTTCGTCTTGTGGACTGCAGTGATGGTGTGGAGCACGACAAACGCGGTCAACGTTACGGATGGCCTCGATGGGCTTGCCGCTGGTTCAGCGCTGTTCGGATTTCTCGCTTTCACGATTATTGCTTACTGGGCGTTTAGAAACCCAAAGATCTACGACATTGTGAACCCGCTCGATCTCGCAGTGCTTTCTGCGGCGTTTGCCGGTGCATGTGGTGGCTTCTTATGGTGGAATGCGGCGCCAGCAAAGATCTTCATGGGAGATGTCGGCGCGCTGGGTATCGGTGCGGCATTGGGCATGCTTGCGGTTACCACGAACACACACCTGATGCTTCCGATCATTTGCGGCATCAACGTCTTTGAAGCCGGCAGCGTTGCAGTGCAAATGGGTGTGTTCAAAGCATCGGGTCGTAAGAAGCGGTTACTGAAAATGTCGCCCATCCATCACCATTTTGAACTCAGTGGCTGGCCAGAGACGACCGTAATCATTCGTTTCTGGATCATCTCAGGTATTTGTGTTGCGACTGCAGTTGCAATTTTCATTGCAGACTTTACGGAACAAGTGAGACGATGACGATTAGCCACGAAACAACTCTTGTGTTTGGTTTGGCTGTGGCTGGCCAAGCAGTTGCCCGCGAGTTGATAAAACGTGGAGAAAAAATGGTGTTGGCTGATGACTCGGTCTCTGATTTGCATCGAGCATTTTCGGAAGAGATTGGTATGCCGCTTGTTTCGTTAACTGATTCCTCGGAAATCCAAAATATTCTCAAATCGGTTACGCGAGTAGCCCCCGCACCTGGAATACCAAAACAGCATCCGGTTATTGTTGCGGCCCTCAAATTGGGAATAGAGATTTGTTCGGAGTTGGAACTTGCTTACCGCTTCGAGCAACGCCGTGCAAGTGGCCCACGGCCAATGGTGGGAGTAACAGGGACTGACGGCAAGACAACAACGACGCTGATGACCGCCGCGATTCTGGAAACGGCTGGCTTGCGCACGGCGGCCGTTGGCAACACCGACGTTCCGCTGATCTCTGCTCTTGATACAGACGCTCACGCTTTTGCCGTCGAATGTTCCAGCTTCCGTCTTGCCCATATTCAGCAATTTCGCATGTGTGCATCGGCTTGGCTCAACTTTGCTCCTGATCATTTGGATTGGCATCCAAGCTTGGACGACTATTTTTCGGCGAAAGCAAGCATGTGGGCGCATTCCGTTGAAAGCGACGTGGCGGTGGTGCCAGTTGACGAACCGCAAATTTGCAGTGCAGCGCGGGCGAGTAAAGCGCGAGTCGTTACTTTCGGTATTGATGAAGGCGATTATCACGCGGCGGATGGCTGGCTGTGTGGGCCAATGGGCCAAATCATGCCGATATCCGAAATGGGACGTTCGTTGCCGCATGATGTTTCAAACGCGTTAGCCGCAACTGCGTTGTGCGTTGAATCTGGTCTGGCGAATGTCGCAGACGTCGCTTCTGCATTGCAGATTTTTAAAAACGCACCGCATCGAATTCAGTTTGTTGGTGAAAAGGGCGGCGTTCGCTGGTTCAACGACTCCAAGGCAACAAGCCCACATGCGGTAAGCGTGGCCCTGAAGTCCTTTGAGAGTATTGTGTTGATTGCGGGGGGAAAGAACAAGGGCCTCGACCTGTCTGCACTAGCCAATCAGCCGAATCGGATGAGAGCAGTTGTTGCGATTGGTGCTGCCGCCGACGAAGTTGCACATGCCTTCAACGGAGTGTGCGAAGTGAGACATGCCAATTCGATGCAAGAGGCTGTGAACACGGCCCACAGCCTTGCTCAAGGGGAAGACGTTGTTTTGCTTTCCCCGGGATGCACCAGTTACGACTGGTACGCGAACTACGGTCAACGTGGCGAAGATTTCATGACATGTGTCAGCAATTTGTTTACAGGCAAGGGATAGGAGCGTTATGGCATCGATAGTCGGTTCGTCAGGTCCATCTGCCGCGCAACGTCGTCGAGCAACACTCGATCGCAAGGGATATAGCGAGAAGCGCCGTTTAGCTACGGAGGCTCCGAACAACATTTTTTACGGCATCTTGGTCGTTTCATCCATGTTGATTGTTTTTGGATTGATCATGGTGTTGTCGTCGTCATCAATTGTCGCAATTAATACTGGCGGCTCTCCTTGGAATATGTTCCGCAAGCAAGCAACTTGGGCAACTTTCGGTTTGTTTGCACTGTTCTCTACTTACCGAATGCCATATCACACTTGGCACAAATTGACGAAGCCAGTTTTGGCATTTGCGTTTGGTTTGATGGCCTTACCATTTGTGCCGGGCGTCGGAATCACCACGAACGGCGCACGAGCATGGGCGCAGCTTGGCCCAATCCGTTTTCAACCATCCGAAGTCTTGAAGGTTGCCGTACTGTTGTATTGCGCAAGTGTTCTTGGAAGGCGTCGCGCAGAAATCTCTGATGTGCGTCGCACGTTCAGGCCGGTTATGTATGTCTGGGCGGCCGCCGCCGCAGCATGCTTGTTGCAAAAAGACTTTGGCGCAGCAATCGTCTTTACGTGCATCATTCTTGCGACACTTTTTATTGCTGGGACGCCACTACGCCTCATCGCGGCTGTGCTTTCAGTGACGCTGCTCGGTTCGACCATACTCATCGCATCAAGCACAAGAATGCAAAATCGATTTCTTTCGTTTATGGACATCGAAGGCAACAAGGGCCACTATGCGTATCAAGTGTGGCAATCCATCTTGAGCATTGCCAACGGCGGAGTAGCGGGCGTTGGTGCAGGTCAGGGAACAGGTAAGTGGGGCTACGTTCCGCTAGCGCACAGCGACTTCATTTTCGCAATTGTTGCCGAGGAGTTCGGTCTCATTGGCGCGCTGTCTGTTATCGGTGGGTTTCTTGTGTTGGCTTATCTTGGTATTCAGGCTGCGCTCGGCGCACGCGATCCTTTTGGCGCGTTGTTGGCTGGCGGAATTACTACATGGCTCTGCATCCAGGCTTGTATCAATATCGGCGGTGTAATTGGGGCGATGCCCGTTACGGGTTTAACGTTGCCGCTCATTTCGTATGGAGGATCCTCGCTGTTTATGACGATGGCCGCAGTAGGACTGCTGCTTAACGTTGCGCGTAATATGAAGTAGAGCCATGTCTGTTCCCCCAAATTCAGTTTTTGCCGTCATTACGGGGGGCGGAACCAGCGGCCA
>CAMDJX010000006.1 GCA_945900735.1 Acidimicrobium ferrooxidans DSM 10331
TCTCGATTAGTCATCACTCTCGGCGAAAAGGATTCTGATCAATATCTTGAACTGGTGGGGTACTTGGATTTGCCTCAGCCTTATCAGCCGACAAATGCGAAATTCCTAAAAGAAACTGCATCGAAACTACAACGACTTAAGACACGTCAAAAGAACACACGTCGGGAAACTGACGATCAGAACGAACATCCAGTTGGTAGCGATCCAAATCTTGCAGAGAAACTCATTGCCCTCGATAGCGCGATGCGTATAAAAAAGGAATTGGACAATCTTGAAAAGCGTGTTTCTAACTCGACTCAATCCGTGAGCAGCCAGTTCGATTTTTTGATCAAGCTGCTAACAGAATGGCGTTATGTCGACGCCTGGTCTCTGACTGCTAGAGGGCTCTTGCTCTCCAGGATTTTTCATGAATCCGACCTTCTCATCGCGGAATGCATTGCAGAAGATCTATTGTGTGGGCTGTCACCAGTTGAACTTGCCGGGGTCGTCAGTTGTTTCATCTACGAAGACCGAAGCCGAGACGAGGTTTCGGCGGTGCACTATCCGTCAAACGAATTAAAACAGCGCTTTCTAGGAATCCAGAAAATAAGCAGACGGTTAATCAAAGCCGAGACGGCTTCTGGACTGCAGAATCATCGAAGCCCAGATGCCGGGTTCATTGGTGCCACCCATGACTGGGCGAGTGGTAATTCACTTCTAGATATTCTCGAGTCCGACGATGTTACAGCTGGTGATTTCGTACGAACAATGAAACAGCTGATCGATGTTCTTCGGCAGCTTTCCTTGATATTTCACAACGAAGCTGATCGAAACTCTGCGTCCAAAGCCGCGGATTTGTTGTTCAGGGGTGTTGTTGCTTCATCTAGCTTGATTGGCAGAATTTCGTCATGACGATTCGCAAAGGAGAGCAGTGGGGCGAGCCTTGTTCGGCGCCCATTGGTCTCATCGAATTTTCCAATGAACGCGCGCTTGGAATACATATTCGCAACGTCGGCGTCATTGCAGCGGCGGTGCTCAAATCCGGAACGCTCACTCGAGCACTAGGCGTGAACTCGTTATTAGGCGAGAGATCGCAAATCAAAGTGGTTGTAGATCTCATAAAGATTCGATTCATCGACGTTGCAGGGCGCGAACGGGCCGATTTCGCCGTTGGGTCTGTGTTAATCGGTAGAAAGCCTTGGTTGGGGGAGATTTGTATCGCATCAAACAGTGGCTATCTCGGCAAGCGAGAACTGATGCCGAAGGCACACCCCAACGACGGAGTATTCGATCTGCTTATTGTTCATCGAGCAATGGGGCTGAGAGATCGCCTCCAGGCACTGCGCAGAGTTAATACGTCCAACCACATCCCTCATCCAGATCTGTCCGTCAAGCAGGTTTCGGTCTTCGCGTGGCCCGGCGACCTGGACGGGCTGCCATCCGCCAGATGCCGTCTCAACGTGGACGGGGAGAGCCTTGGGTTAATCAGTTCGGTGAAACTTGAGATTTTGCCGGACGCAATGACCCTGTATATATAGCTGGGAGAAAGTAGCCGCGGTATGCCCGCTTCAACCCACCGCTACTTCTAGTATTACGCGCCGTGAGTGTTTACATCCCCGAAGCCTTCTCTGATGACGAATCAGAGGTTTTGAAGCGCTACTTCACCAACCTCGATGGTCCGGTTTTCGCCTTGGTTAATCTGCCAGAGGTAGTAAAAGGCGCTTTGTTCGCTCGTTACAGCAGAAGCCCGAAAAGTTTGAGACGTCTCTTCCTTGACGAATTTGTAGGAGACCTGGACCTTGCAGGTGATGTCACCATGGACGCCACTATCGGTTTGGATCACGCCGAATCGCTCTACGAAAAGATTTTTCTAGAGTATGGAGATGATTCTGTAGCCCAATTGGGTGGAGTGCACTTAGCTTGCGAACAGGCTTCCAATCTTCTTACGAAGATCTTGGAGTGGGGACGCTTGATGAGCTATCTCGAACAAAGCACGCGTTACATCAGTTATGACGCACGCCTGGGTGGTCGGTATCGCTATTTCCGCGATCCGGAGATCCTCAACAGCCCGTTTGGTACTCGTTATGTGGGCGACATGGACCGGATGTTTGACACGTACACGACACTTGTTACTGGGGTGACTGATCATGTACGCGCCACCATCCCTCGCAATATTAACGACTCAGATTTTGTCTATCGACAAGCAACTAGAGCAAAAGGTCTCGATGCAGTTCGTGGAGTACTCCCTGCATCGGCATTGTCAAATGTCGGTGTATTTGGAACGGGTCAAGGCTACGAGTCCATGTTGCTGCGGATGCGTGCGCACCCACTGCCAGAGGCGCGGCATTATGCAGATTTGATGCTTGTTGAACTTCGCAAAGTGATCCCAAGTTTCCTGAAGCGAGTCGACCTGCCCGAACGTGGCGGCCGATGGAGCGATTACCTCGCACAGAATCACGATAAAACAAGCTTCTTGGTTGATGACCTCTTCGGTGCTTTGGAACCCGACAAAGTTCCAGAAGTTTCACTCGTTGATTTTGATCCGGACGGTGAATTGAAATTGCTCGCGGCAATTTGTTATTCGCATTCGCATCTTCCAGAATCGCAATTGCTGAAGCGAGTGGAAGCATTGTCGCATTCTGAACGAGTAAAGCTGATTGCCGCATACGTTGGAAATCGTGAGAACCGCCGACACAAGCCAGGCCGAGCTTTTGAACGAATTGATTACCGATTCGATGTATTAGGCGACTATGGCGCTTTTAGGGATTTACAGCGACATCGTCTATTGACGATCGAATGGCAACGTTTGTCTCCCGATCATGGATATGTCATGCCTGAACTGGTAGCTGAAGCTGGAATGGATGGAGTCTTCGAGGAGACCATGACCCGTTCATCGACGTTGTATGAAGCCCTTAGGCCCGATTATCCCGAGCAAGCCGCCTACGCAATCGCCATGGCCTACAGGCTGCGTTATGTGATGCAGTTCAACGCCCGCGAGGCCATTCACCTGCTGGAGCTGCGTTCAGCGCCTCAAGGGCACCCGGCCTACCGTCGAGTTGTTCTCGAAATGCACCGATTGATTGCCGAGCAGGCAGGGCATAGGGCCGTAGCTGACGCAATGACACATATCACTCACGCTGCTCCGGACCTCGAGCGCCTTGATTCCGAACGTAAGGCAGAATCAAAGCGCGAAAACAAGTAATTCGTGTTTATACAGCCCATATGGGCTATTGTCTCGCCGCACGCCAACGATTAAATATTTTGAAGGGAATTCTGAATGTCAAATGACGATGTCATCGGAGCCGATGATCTTGACCCAGAAATGATGATCGTCGAGGAAATTGACGGTGACGAAATTGATCCTGATGCGCTCGGACTCGAACTTGAGGATGAGCCGTTTGAAGAGGGAGCTGGCGCACTTGAAGGTGTAGACGACCTCATAGACGATCCTGACGCAATACCTGCTGTCGAAATCGTTGCCAAGAAGGCTGCAGACGATGACGACGACGACGACGATCTGCGAACCGAAGATGACGTAGAAGCAGACCTCGATTCGATCCTGCGCGACAAACTGACCGCTGCAGACGATCAACCACCAGAAGACGATGAAGAGGATGCAGTCGTTGATGATAAGACCGATGGAATGGAACGCCTGCAACCTCGCAGACCAGACGAGACTCAATGTGCGCAGTGCTTTTTACTCGTTCGCAACAGTGCACCTGGTTGCCCAGTTGAAGACGATGCCTGTCCGCTCTTCGTGTCGTGAACGCCGACGATAAAGCCAAAGACGTTCTGCGCAACGTAATTGGCGCGTCCATCACTGCAGCCCAATCTGCGACCCAGGCTGCTCAAGATTTCGTCGCAGATAAGTCACCACAATTTCGCCAACAGTCTAGAAATGCCAAAATGATCGGCCAGATGGTTGTTCGCATGGGCGCCTCAAAGGCAGGCGAATTGGTCGGTAAGGCATCGCGAAGAATCAATTCGCAGGATCAAAACATTGCACCGACGGCAGAACCAGTAGAGGCCCGACAAGCCGAAGAATCCAATTTCGTCGCTGAACCTATTGCTCACTACTCGGTGTTGTCGGCCCAGCAGGTCATAGCTCTACTTCCGACGCTGAATAGCGAAGAGGTTGTTTCGATACAGACATACGAAATCGGCCACCGCAACAGACGCACCGTACTTGCGGCTATTCAAGCGCACCTCGACGAGTAGGGCAATAGATGTTTACTGTGCGCGATGCGGCTTCCACTGACGTAGCGAGTCTGCAAACTCTCGAGGATTTCGCCTTTGAATCTTTAAACGCCTACAGGGGGCTGACGCAGCTCCTTGAGGTGTCGCCGCGAATCGGGAACGAATGGGCCGAAATGCTGATCGACACCAAGTATCGAGTTCTTGTTGGTCAATCTGAAGAAACAATCCACGGCTATCTACTGGTCGAGATTTTTCACTCGCTTCGTAAAGCCTTGATCAAACAGGTGTATGTTGACGCTTCGGCCAGAGAACTTGGGCTTGGCGCACTGATGCTTGAGAGTTGCGAACAAATCGCGCGCGATGCAGGTTGCACGGTGCTTGAGGGTCTCGCGTTACCCGGCGACCGAGAAATGAAGAACTTGTTCGAACGGTCATCAATGAGCGCTCAACTATTGATCGTTGGCAAAACTCTTAACTAACGGCCTTGCCAGTTTGGTGGGCGCTTCTCGATGAATGCGGTGAGACCTTCTTTTGTATCTTCCGAACCAAGAATTGCTCCGAACTCTTTATTCGTCATGTCGATGAGCACCTCATCCGACTCGTACGCAGCGGCAAGCACAATTTTTCTTGATGCCCAAACAGCCAACGGCGCAGCAAGACAAATTCTTTCGGCTAACGCCAACGCTGCCTCTTCGGCTTTTCCGGGTTCCACAAGATGATTAACCATGCCCAATTCGTACGCGCGTTGGGCGGGGAGTGGTTGCCCAGTGAGGATCACTTCCATCGCAGCGTTCTTGCCAATTGCTCGGGGAAGACGGAATAGACCACCGGCACCTGCAATCAAATTGCGCATCACCTCTGCCAAACCGAACGCTGAACGAGTTGTAGCGACGAGCATGTCGCAGGCCAGAACCAATTCGCACCCACCAGCGGTTGCCAGACCATCAACAGCAGCAATTATTGGCTTCTTTCGGTCGCGATATACAAAACCACCAAAACCACCTTTTGATGTGTTGAGTGCTCCAGCCTGACCGCTATTGATCGCCTTCAAGTCGGCGCCTGCACAAAACACCGGACGCTCTTGCCCTGAGGTATTTGCGCGCAGGATTCCAACCCACACCGCTGGGTCGCTTTCCAGTTGATCGATGGCTCGCTCCATGGCCTGGGCCACATCGCCGTTGACGGCATTTCGAGCGTCGGGGCGATTCAGTGTGAGATAGGCGATTTTTCCTTGAACTTCGTACAACACGGCGTCAGTCATAGATCAAGACTATTCGCTCAATGCATGTACTACGAAGTTGGTGTCTCAGTTTCGATTGGCGCCGTCGCTGTCTCGACAGCAGGCTTTGACGCTGGCTTTGTGGCCGGCTTTGGCTTCTGGCGAACTGGGCGGGTCGGGCGCAGTGGTCGGGGAGCAGACGAACCGGGGGCGACAACAACACCGAACAGGGAGGCAATGTGCGGGACCATGCTTGCAACACGCTTGACAGTCGCGAGAAGAGCCTCACCTGGGTTTTCGGGTATGGAGGTTGGCTTTACTTGAGCGCGCACAGGCGAGAACGCAACTGACTCAAGAACTGCAATCCAACGGTCTGGCGCTTTTTCCGACGACAATGCCGAGGTGGCAGCCTGTGCCAGTTTTGCTCCTAGTTCGGCAGGGAAAGGTTGCCCAGCCTTAGGTGGTTCGCTTGAAATCTTAAGTGCTCGCACGATACGCGAAACGTCAATAGCGGCTGCAATGTCTGCGAGCCATTGTGTCTGGCTTGACTCTTGCTTTGATTTCAACGCAAGTTTGAGTTCGGAAGCAAGAACCCGAGTTGATTCATCGCGCACGACCATTGGGTCGTCCGAAGCAACAACAACAGACCTTAAATCTCGAAGGTCGAGGTGCTCGATGTCCGCCTTGGCGGCCTCTGCTTTGTCGAGCCAGTCTGCAACACGAAGTTTCGGCAGCAATTCCTGCGCCATCGAGATCAGACCCTCAGCAGGGACCTCTGGTTTGCCATCTTTGCGCAGTTGATCATTTTGAATTTTGACTGCGTCACGAACTGCTTTGATACCACCGTCAAGCGCGCGCTCTGCGACTCCACGTTGTTCTTCCGGCAACGCCGCAAGGACGGCAGTGCGATGCGTTCGCTTTGGCTTCAGACGTTTAGCTGCTGGACGCTTCGGCAACTCTGGTGGTGCCACGTAGGAAGGCCGACGCGGACGACGGTCGTCAGTCTTTTCCGCATCGGGCGTGCGAGGTGTTCTTGGTGGGCGCGGCGAGGCGTTCGGTCCATCTCGACGCGGGCCTTTGGAATCGCCACGGGGTTTGCGATCAGACTTGCCTTTTTCTGCAAGCTTCTGCGTGACAGGAACAAAATCCTTCTCGCTCACTAGAACTTCCAGCAATGTGCCGCGGTGACCTTTTTCTTTCACGTTGACAACAGAGAGAACGGTGATTCCGTCAAGATCAAAGTCGGCCTCGACCTTGAGGACATCGCCTGTCTTCGCGCTGGAGGCCAACAACTTTGCGTCGACAATGCCCTTCGGGGCCTTTGCACCCGCGGCACGCCACGACCAAGATCCATCATTGCGGTTACTGGTCAATTCGATATCGATGCGCCTAGACATGGGGCTCTACGGTACTGCCGCGGTGCTGTATCTCCAATGCCTAATGGCATATTCGCGGCGAACTACGGTCTAGCGCATGGCAATTTATGCATTTGGTGAACGTGTACCCGTCATTCACGAGACGGCCTTCATCCACCCAGATGCCGTGATCATCGGATCCGTTGAAATCGGCAGCGAATCGACCATATGGGCGGGCGCTGTGCTGCGAGGCGACGATGGTTTCATCAAAATTGGATCACGAACCAGTATTCAGGACAACACGGTTATTCACACCACACCGATGGACGGAACAACAGTTGGTGATGATTGTGTGATCGGACACATTGTTCACCTGGAATCTTGCACGATCGAAAATGGGGCACAAGTTTCATCGGGGGCAATTGTTTTGCATCGTGTTCGTGTGGGAACAGGTGCGATTGTCGCCGCAAATGCAGTGGTACTCAATGACACGATTGTTCCACCAGGCGCACTTGCCGTGGGAACACCAGCGGTGATCAAAGAGGGACGCGCACGCCCTGAGGAAATTGCAATGGGGGCTGCTATTTACGTTGAAAAGGGTAAGCGTTTCGCCAAGGAGATGCGCAAGATTTCGGACTAGTCGAGTACTGCCAGGAGTGGCGTGATGTCGAAGTTGTCCAATTGGGGAAGATAAATACGAGCGGCTTCTTGCTTGAACTGCGCACTTAAGTCAGACCGAAAAAACTTTGATCCTTCTCTGATTACATAATTCAAGATGAAGAATCGATAGGCGAAGGGCAAGAAGCGCAACTCTGCTTCAGAAAGTGGATTGACGGAATGGTACGCCTTGAGAAACGTAATAAATTTGGGTTCGAGCAGCGTATGAGGGGAGTACGTAAACGAAGTCTTATCCCCGGTTTTGGAACTTACTCTCGAAAAGAAGTAAAAATCGAGCAGTCGCGTGTCAATTCGGAACCAGTCATAGTCCCAACGGCTCATAAGTTGGAACCCATCGTCGCCATTTCTCTGAACCGAGAAATTGCCTAGATTCCAATCCAACAGAATGGGAATCTTCTGCCATTCGTCAAACGTAATGCTTTCCAGTTCGACGAGGAACTGGTGGGTGCTCTGACGCACGGTGGCAACGTCGGGCTGCGATAAACCAAAAACTTCGGTCGCATTTGGCTGCATGAGCTGATCTAGAAAATGAATCGCGTCACCCTTGATGGAGTTTGACGTGGAAGATAATTGTGGCGCTATCAAAGCGCATGAGTTATGGAACTGGGCTATCTCGCTGGCCAGGTTTCGAACATCATCGTCGGTGACTATTTTCGGAAGTTGTTCGCCGCGCTCTACGTCGACATAGAACACTGCCCAGCAGCTCTCGTCGTACCAGGTGTACACACGACCGTTCTTGCTCAATATGGTTGCTAAGAACTTCGCCCAACGAGTGTTAGCAAGTAACTGTTGACACCTAAACAAACGGTCGTGATCTTCTACGAATAGGAAGTACGAACCGTACGAGGAAACTTTGCAGACGATGTGCGAACCATCGTCAAGCGAAGCGCGAAACACTCGATTTGTTGACACGTGGGCACTAACTTCGTCTACGGCGGTGATTTGCCGTAGATCGCCATAGTCAAGCCATGCCGCGCGCACAATGTATTGTGCGTCGTTCGCGACCCTTTGCGAGTTAACGATTGATGTTGCGGACTCCGATTGGGGCGATGAGCCTGTAGCCGGCCTCGTGCCGTTCTTCTTCAGTTTCCCCACCCCAAAAACCATACTCATGATTTTCTCGGGCAAACGTTTTACAAGTATCAAGAACTGCACAATCGGCGCATACCGTTCGTGCCATCGCCTCTCTGCGAACACGCGATTGAGGGCGTTCGGCAATAGGGGGGAAGAAGATCTCTGTTAACCCGCGACACGCTGCAACGTTCATCCACGCATCATCTGTTTGCTCACGCCGTGAGTAGACATCCACCGCTGCCATGTAGCCCCCGATACTCAAAGTCCCAAACGAGACAAATGGGACTGTAGCGGAAACTAATCAATCGGTCAATTAAAGGTTAGGCACCCTTATTGAGCTGCGTGGTCACTCCGGCAACGAACTGGTCAACATCTTCACTGGTGACATCCCATCCCGTCATCCAACGGACTTGGCCTGCCTTGTCATCCCAGTCCCAAAAGAATGACCATTCCTGCAAAGCCTTTTTGTCTGACGCGTTCAGTATTGGGAAGATGCTGTTCGCGGCGGGTGGGTGATGCAGCTGAAGTGATTCGATCGAATGCAATTTCTGGAACAAGCGCGATGCACCGGCATTCGACTGAGCGCCAAGCGCGATGAACAAATCATCATCGAGGAGCGCCAGATATTGAGCCGAAATGAAACGCATCTTGGAATGCAATTGTGTCAACTGTTTGCGAATGTATTTCGATCGATCAGCAAGCGCACGATTGAAAAACACGACAGCTTCGCCGAAGACGCCACCAGCTTTCATTCCGCCGAATGTCAATACGTCCACGCCCGCTTCAACCGTGAACGCTCGTAGTGCATCTCGAGTGCCACCCAAAGCGGCTGTGGCGTGCGCAATTCGAGCGCCATCCATATGTACGAGCATGCCCATGTCGTGGGCCGTGTCGCACAATTCCTTCACTTCTTGAGCGGAATACACGGTTCCAAGTTCGGTTGCTTGAGTAAGAGACACGACCCCAGGTTGAACGTGATGTTCGCTACCCAAAAAGTGTGCTTGATCGCGAATCTTCGCTGGTACCAACTTGGCATCAGCACACGGTAAATCAAGAAGCTTCGCGCCGAGCAAACGCTCTGGTGCGCCAGTTTCATCAACCGAGATGTGTGACCAGTTGGTGCAGATCACTGCCTGGGCGGGTTGCAACATGCACGCAAGGGCAAATACGTTTGCACCAGTACCGCCGTAGACGAACCTCGTCACGACATCTTGCGCGAATAATTCGTTGAAGGCTTCTTCGGCCTGGATGGTGTACTGATCGGCCCCATAAGCTAATTCATGGCCCTCGTTGCAGCGGAGGAGTGCATCCATCACCGCTGGGTGTGCACCCGCAGCGTTATCACTTGCAAATCTCCGTTTTGGAGCTTGTGGAAGAGCCATGTATTCAGTATGGAAGCAAATCCACCATAGATGCGCACCGAATGACTACCTTTTTGTCATGACGAAATTGCGTGACTCGTTGGTCAATACGCAGAGCCCAACCTTGCCCAATGGCTCCACAAGATGCTCGTGGTGCAGGATGCCTATGCAGCGAACCGCCGGTGCAGGTCGACCTCGCCGGTTCTGTTCGCAAGCTTGTCGCCAATGGGATTGGGTTGCCCGCCAGCGCGCCAGCGAGCTTGCCTTGAGCGAAGACGAGCTGGTGATGACGCGAAGCCAACTTGATGCCTTACGTGATCAGATCTATGTGTTGCAGTGCGCGATACACGACGTGGAACACGACCTAGATCCGTCAATCGACCCGACGTCAAGAGACTTCAAGGCTGCATTGGTTTGGCTGCTGGCGGCGGCAAAACCGTTGACAGAAGACCAATTGACGCCAAGTCGGACTTCTCCATCTGGGATGCCACGCCCATAATGATAGTTATGTAAAGTTAGGATTCAAGAACGATATATGGCCTCAGAACAACGATCACCCACCGCGTTGCCAGCCCTTGGGAAATCCGCCCAGAATGTGCTCAACCAGATGGATGCTTTACGAACCGAAGATGTCCGATGGCGTGAAGGGCGAGCATTTTCGCTTGCGTACTTTGCAGGCTCCGAGGTCCAGACGCTTGCCGAGGACGCTTACAAGCGCTGTGCAGGCGACAATGCGTTGAATACGGCTGCTTTCCCTAGCCTCCGCCGAATGCAGTCCGACGTGCTCGATTATGCGTCTATTTGGCTAGGCGCCAAAGAAGGTTCCGCTGGCTACTTCACCAGCGGCGGAACTGAAAGCATCCTGATGGCCCTCAAGGCCTCTCGTGACCAATTTGCCCAAGACCGCGGAGTGAGTCGTCCCAATGTCGTAATGCCAACGTCGGCCCATGCGGCATTCGCTAAGGCGGGTGCGTACTTCGGTATCGAAATTCGACGTACACCGGTTAAGTCCGATTGGCGTGCGGATGTTGATGCAATGGGCGAAGCAATCGACGAGAACACCATCATGGTCGCCTGCTCTGCCCCGCATTATCCCCAAGGTGTGATCGACGACGTTCCTGCGGTTGCTGCTCTTGCACAAAGATTTGGAATCAACTGTCATGTTGACGCTTGTATGGGAGGTGTTTCGCTCGCCTACCTAGAACGGCTCGGTCGAAAACTTCCTGCCTGGAATTTTTCAGTGCCTGGCGTTACTTCGATGTCGGTCGACTTGCACAAGTTTGGATATACATCTAAGGGTGCCTCGGTGATTATGTACGCCGACAAACGAACGCGCTCGTTTCAGGGGTTCATTACCGATGATTGGCTCGGTGGCATGTATGCGTCGTCAGGCATGTTGGGTACTAAATCTGGTGGTCCAATCGCAGCCGCGTGGGCAGTAATGAATCATTTGGGCGATAACGGCTACGAAGCACTCACCCAGCGCGCGCTCAACGCAACAACCCGATTGGCCCAACATCTTCGTCAACACCCATCGCTACAACTTCGTGCAGAGCCCGACGCACTTCTGTTGTCGTTCGGCGCGAAAGATCCTCAACAATTGAATGTCTTCGCAATTGCAGATTTGCTTTGGACAAAGGGTTGGTACGTCGACCGCCAAACCCCACCAGACTCGCTGCATTGCACCGTTAACGCCGTTCACGATCAGGTCATTGATTTGTTCTTAAGCGATCTGGATTGGGCCGCCGAGACAGCGCTGCAAAGCGGCACCACGGGAGATGTCGGCCAATACGGCACCATGCAGTAACTCCCAGCAATAACGTCATGACGCAAAGCCCAAACACCCACTTCCCCACTACTCTTTCCCTATGAGCGAATCCACTAATGGCGGCTCTCCGCAAGCAAATGGCATAGAAGATCTCCTCAACCTCGTCAACGCTCTCAATCCGCTTGCCAATGGAGTCAAGGCTGTTGATCAAGCAAAACGAACGGTTGAGGCATTGATCGCAAGCATGGAGTTGTTCGTTCAGTCAATGGACAATTTGAATCAAGTTGCGACTCGCGTCAATCGTCTATTGGACGACATCGAGGGTCCCGTGCGTCAAATCGCACCGCATATCAATGGTGCGCTTTCTGCTACTGCAAAGCTTGCAGATATCAGTGGAGCGTTGAACGAGCTGACAAAGCGCCTTGGGCCATTACTGTCATTTCTTCCGCAAAGCGGACCAAGCAAAAACCCGACAACCGAAAACTAAAGAGCGATTGATCTTTTCTGCTGCCCAATTTGTGGTTGCAGCGCGGCATTGCTCATGAGAACGATTCGAGAATCGACCTGTTCTTTCACACCAGCTAATGGGAGAACATTAAGTACGCCTTGTCCGCCTCGCATCACGTCTACCAACTGATCGCCTTGACACAACACAACCGACTGACCACTGATCACGATGTGTGCCGCGGTTATCTCGGTATCTACGTGGTCGCGTAAGTATCGAAATACTTCACGAACGGACTCCAATTTGATGCCAGCATCAAGAAGATTCTTAATCACGCGTAGCTCTAGAAGATTGCGGTAGTTGTAGACGCGACGAGTGCCACTCCCCTTCGCATCGCAGGAAGACGGGCGAATCAAATCGGTTCGAGCCCAATAATCAAGTTGGCGATAAGTGATCCCGACAACCTCGGCTGCTTGTGAACCGCTATACCCCTGATCCATATCTTCAGGCTAAGCCCAAGATTGGCTGATAACTAGCCCTGAAAATCTTCCGGACTGATGCTGTCAATGAATTGGCGGAAATCATCCAAGATTCCCTCTTCTTCGTCTGGCTGAACCACTGGCGGCTCTTTAGCGGCAGAATCCATCAGCGCCGACTCGGCGAAGATGGGCGCTCCGACGCGAACGGCAATGGCCACCGCGTCAGATGGCCGCGACGAGACTCTGCTCGTAGCCCCCTTGACAGCAATCTCTATCTCAGCGAAATACGTGTGCTCAACAACATCTGTCAGCACAATCTTTTCGATAGTTCCACCCATTTCAGACACAACGGTGACCAAGAGATCGTGCGTCAGCGGACGCTCCGGAATGATGCCTTCTAATGCATAGTGAATCGCGGAGGCTTCTGGCCCTCCAATAAATATTGGAAGCTCACGCATCTTCCCTTCGGTTTCCTTCAACATCAAAACAGGAACGTTTGACGGAACTTCCAGTCGCACTCCAACGAGGTTAAGTTCAACGAGCATAAGCGAATGGTAGCAACCGCTACATGCCTTCTACGTAGGGTTTCGCCGCTGCCGCCATCAAGGAGGCTCGAAGTTGTTCACCTAACTCTATGAAGTCGTTCAGCAGCTCCAAAGCCTGCTGGCGCGCTGCCGGGTTTCTTTGGCGAAGAAACGGAATGATCCTTTGTTCGAACAAAGCCATTTCTCTTTCGGCTGAATGCTTCCAGGCCTTCAGATGCCTGACGTCGATACCAAGTTCTACAAACTTTGCCCCAACTTCCACAATCTCCCGATCCAGCACACTGAACATTTCCATGTCGCCAACTATTCGTGGAGTGACCAAACCAGCCCCTACCAACTGCTTGAGGACTGCTTCATCAATTGTCGCTTCCTGCAGCAGCTCGTCTCGGTTGAGAGATGAAGTGTTGTCGCGTTCGGCCTGACGACCGCGTGGCTTGCTTGCAGTTTGCGGAATTGTTTTACTCGCAGCAGGATGTGATGCCGGTGTAACGTTTCGAATTCCTCGCGGATTTGTGTCCTCATATGGGCGAATCATTCCATCGCTCGTGTCACCTTCAAGGCGATTGCGAATTACTTTCAGGGGAAGATAGTTCTCGCGTTGTTCACGAAGAATGAACCGAAGTCGATCAATCTCTGCTGTGCTGAACTTTCGATAACCAGACGGCGTTCTCTCCGGTTCAATGAGCCCCTGGCTTTCTAAGAATCGAATCTTCGAAATAGTCACATCTGGGAATTCATCGAGCAACAGCCCAAGCACCTCTCCGATGGATAAATAGTTTTTCTCATCCATCAGCACATATCCAGTGTGGCATGGTCTGGACCGAAACAAGAAAACGTCTGGTTACGCCTGCGAACCATCGAAAAACACCATTCGATACTTACCAATTTGTAATTCATCGCCGTGCTCTATGGTGCCTTCATCAATGCGAATTTGGTTGACGTAAGTGCCGTTCAGAGATCCAAGGTCAACAACCGAATAGACCCCTTCTGTGCATTGAACTTCGGCGTGTCTGCGGGAAACCGTCACATCGTCCAAACACACAATGCTGTCCGGATGACGACCTATTGACGAAACATCGGGCTGTAATAGGTACCGATCGCCCGAGTAGGCACCCGATCTCATAACGAGCACCCCTCTCCCCCGGGTGTTTTCGTCAAATACGACTCGGGCGTTATCGCCATTACCTGGGGCATCCTGCAATGGGTCAATCGCGCTCAGCACAATCGTGCGTTCGGATGGTTGGTCTAGAACTGTGCCGCAGGCAGAGCAGAACCCCGAATTTGGAGGGTTTCGATGCCCGCACTGATTGCAAAAGACGTACGACATTGCCCCTACCGTAGTCCTCGCTCGACGCGGCCCAAACGTACGTTATGAAGCACTACTGGTATATACCGAATACCGACAAAGTAACTCATAACAATCCCAGGCAGGCCCAACGTCCAGCCAAGCAAAGTTGCAGCCTCGGCGGTCACATGGGAGCTGGATCCCAGCAACAAAAGCGGAACGGATGTCATGAGCAGAAATGTATACCGTTTCCCCCAAATACTCACAGCAAATCGTTTCATTCCGAACATTGTCCCCAACAGCATCATCAGTCCGACGAAAACCTCACGGAACAAGATGAGGGAACAAAACCAAAGTGGCACTCCACCGTCAATCAACACGGAGCCTGTGCCGACCACAAATAAGGCGCGATCAACGAACGGATCGAAGACCATCCCAAACTGCGATGTCTGATTAAACCTTCGAGCTATCCAACCGTCGACCCAATCGGTCATACCAAGCACGCCGAGCAGTAATGCTGCACCGGCTCGTTGTTCGTTAACCAAAAGCATCACAACGAACACCGGCAATGTGAGAAAACGGATCAACGTGATCAAGTTTGGGAGGGTGACAACACCCTTCGGATCAGTTTCGATTTCACCCACACACACAAACTAGTCGTCTGAATTGATCAGGATGCCATCATCTGGTCCCGATATCGTTACGGCATGCCAACACTGTTTACCAAGATCATCGAAGGACAAATACCGGCGAAGTTCGCATACCGCGACGACCGATGTGTGGTGTTCATGTCGATCAATCCGATAACGGTTGGACATGCTCTTGTAGTACCAGTTCAAGAAATTGATCAGTGGACGGATCTATCGCCCGACTTGTCTCAGCATCTTTTAAATGTGGCTAAAAAGGTTGGTAATGCTCAAAAGTTGGCCTTTGGATGCGAGCGTGCTGGCCTGATCATTGCCGGTTTCGAAGTCAATCATTGCCACCTACATGTCATCCCAACCAACTCAATACAAGATCTCTCCTTTTCGAATGCTGCCCAGAATGTGGACTACAAACAGTTGCAAGATGCGGCCGACAAAATTGCGTCTTACCTAGCCATTTAAAAGAGTGTCAGCGGTTCCGCTTCTTCGATCGCCTCATATTCGATAAGAGAAGAATCGTCGATGCGAGCACTATTCACTCTTTTGCTCACCGAATGAATATCAAGACGCAGATCCTTGACTGCTGCAAATTCATCAATCGGAACTACCGCCTCTTCCGATAGCCAGACATCAATACCTTGCTCATCGAGTAGAACAGGCATTCTGTGGTGTATCGCGAAGATCTGCTCGGATGCTTGGGTTGTAAGGGCAGTGCACGAAACATACGTATCGCTGCCACTCCCCCACGATGTCCACAATCCGGCAATCGCGAGCATTCCGTCATGACAATATTGCGAACCATTTAATGCGCGAAAATAGTACGGCTGTTTGCTTGAACTTTTTCCATTCACGGTCTCAGATTTCCATTCAAAATATCCATTAACAGGAATGACGCACCGGTTTCTCGCTAGCAAATTTCGAAAAGATGGCTTTTCGTGCACCGACTCAACTCGGGCGTTGATCATGCTCGATGCACGAGAAATATCAGCCGACCACGACGGGACAAGCCCCCAGCGCATTTCCAGAACCTTCCTCGACTCAGAACCTTGCAGTACATAGATCTTTTGCGTTGGGGCAATGTTGAAGCTCTGTGCCAGTTGGACCGGCGATGCAATGGCGCTAAACGTCTCGGCAATATCCGCAACTGGCGTAAATCGCGTGAATCGACCGCACATATCTATTAACCAATGACTCCCGTTGGTACCGCAAACAGCCAGACGAGCACTGGCGTAATGACCAGTCCAGGTAGAAGTGACCCAAGCCGGATCTTCTTGATCTCGAGCAAATTCAGGCCGATTGCCATTACTGCGAAACCACCGGCTGAAAACAATTCGATACGCATTCGATCGTTCAACAAATTGTCCAGAGCCGAACCACCAAGAGTCAACGATCCTTGCACTACAAAAATGCTCAGTGCGCTAAATACTGCACCGACGCCGTAAATTGCTCCGAAAACTACATTCATAAAGCCGTCAAGGGTTCCCTTAGTGATGTACAGCTGCGGCGTTTCGCCAGATGCATCTTGCATTGCACCGAGGATCGTTAACGGGCCAATACAGAACAAGAGGGTTGCTGTCACGAACCCATTTACGAACCTTCCGGGTTCCTGCTTACCTGCGAATCGGCGCCGGATTATCTCGCCAATGCCTTCTAGGCGCCGTTCAATGTCCAATAATTCACCGACGATTCCACCGAGAACCATGCCCACCAACGGGAACACCATGTTGTGAGTTTTTAATACGTCGCTAAGACCCAGACCGAGGGTGACCAAACCGATTACTTGCACAACAATTGTTTGTATGCGCGCCGGAATTCGATCTCCGATGACAAGCCCAACCAGGCCACCCACCAAAACAGTGGCCGTATTTATCAATGTGCCTAAGCCAAACAATGGACTTCCCCCCAAAAATAAAAAAGCCGCGGGCGCCTCAACGAGACACCCGCGGCTTTCTAATAACTACTTAAATCAGTCAGGCTTCTTCAGCAGAACCCATTTGTTTGCGGCTGTCTTGATCAACACGCCTTGCTGATAATCACCAGAGTCGAAACTTACTGCACCCGGTGCAGAGATTCCGTTGACGGTTACACCAGCTGCGCCCTTAAAGGTTGGCGAACCAGTGGTACGAGCAATTTCGATTCGTGTACCGATTGGGAAGCTTACGCTTGCGTCAGCCGGAACCGTGATGTCCGTCGCAACAGTTGTGACCAAGATCTTTCCAGCGTCACCGATGACGAGTGTGTCGCTCGCAACGATGATCTCGCGAATACCACTCGTTGCAGCAGCACCCGAGGCACCAGCAGGACCCGCAGGACCAGTTGCACCGACAGGACCTTCTTGGCCGAGTGTCAACGTGGTTTCGGTTGCCTTACAGCCACCGGTCTTTACGTAACGCAATGCGCCTGTGGTCTTCAATGCACAAACTTTTACTGAAGTTGGCGCAGCACTTGCGGAGATAAAACCGCCCATGACAGAACCGAGACCTACAGCAAGACCTAGAACCAACACTTTTCCACTAAATCGATTGAAACGTTCCATAAACGCCCTCCTTCTATTGGGTGAAACCAGTTTACAGGGCTCAAAGAATAAAGATAGGGATCACGATTAGCCATGATAAACATGACAAATGCCGATTATTTGGGCCGGATTAGCGGCTTTGTTCTACGGAGTTGCTGATTATTCGGGAAGCAGGGCATCGCGATTTGCCAATTCAGCGTCGACAACCTTCTTCGGCCAGGCAACAGCCTTTCTCGGAATCGGTGTATTTCTGATCTTCGTCCGCACACCAGTCATGCCGATGGAAAGCTGGCTTTGGACAACTGGTGGTGGCTTTGGAGGAGCGATCGCGCTGGTTGCGTTCTATCGGGCTATGTCGCTTGGTTCGATGACCGTCATCGCTCCAATCACTGCGGTAATCGGCTTGTCGGTCCCGGTTGTTGCCGGGGTTCTCTCGGGAGAGCGCCCAGATGGTTTGGCATGGTTAGGAATTCTGGTCGCGATTGTCGCCGTCGCGCTAGTTGCCGATGTTCTGGGTAAACATGATTTGCCGACTCCTGGTCGTGTCATTTGGATGGCCGTAGCTGCTGGTGTCGGTTTTGGAATGATCTTCGTATGCATGGGTAACGCAAGTCACGATCACGGATTGTGGCCACTCTTCGGTCAACGCCTAGTCAGTGTTCCGACAGTCGCCGCAATCGCTTTATTTCAAGCCCGAAAAATCTACGTACCGAAGAATGTCGTTTTGCTTTCCGTCGCGGCAGGAGTGCTTGATACTTCTGCGAATGGTCTTTACCTGTTGGCAACTAATACGGGTTTAATGTCCATCGTGTCGGTGGTTGTCGCCATGTATCCAGTTGCCACGGTATTTTTGGCAATGACACTCGACCATGAACGTCTTCACAAGTCACAAGTTGTTGGGCTTTTGCTTGCCCTCATCTCACTCGCACTCGTGAGTCTCTAAAACTGGTCGGGCTGGCGGGATTTGAACCCACGACCTCTTGTCCCCCAGACAAGCGCGCTAACCAAGCTGCGCTACAGCCCGTATCAACATGAGGCTATCGCCCAAAGCCTCTAGCGGAATAGGTCGATTACCCGCCACGAGAGATACAAAACAAGAGCACCTACCAACAGCTTGAAATGCCAAGGCAACGAAACGTCTTCGCCGTTGCTACCGCGTGCCAATCGTTTCAGATCCAAATTTTCGGGCGTGATGCTTCCGTTAATCGTTGTGGTTGCCACCACGCGACCACAAGCGGAACACGAACCATCTTGACTCATAGCGGACGGTGCCAAGTATTTGGCACAAGTTTCACACCAAGGCATTTCTGCTCAGTCCGCTCGTTTTCTGACGCGCATCTTTATAGGAGTGGAACCAAATTCAAACTTCTCCCGAATGCATCTCTCTAAATAACGCAGATAAGGCTGCGGTAATTCGCGGTTCACAAAAAGAGTAAATGTTGGAGGATCGGATGCCCCCTGCAGCGCATACAGCACTCTTGAGCCTCCGCCAGCAGGGTGCTTCTGCTGGGCCTCGGCGATTACACGATTGACATCCTTCGTGGGGACGCGCTTGTGATACGTCTCGATGCTGTCTTGAAGAATAGGTACAAGGCGATGAACACCTTTACCCGTCAATGCAGACATCTTCAAAACAGGTGCGTCGCCAATAAAGTACAACTTTCGAATCATCTCGGTATCGATGTAATCCCGTTGCTCGGCATCAAGCATTTCCCATTTGTTTAGTACAACCAGAACTGGGCAGCCAGCAGCATCAATGCGTTCTGCAAGGCGTTGATCTTGGTTGGTGATTCCCTCGAGCGCATCGATAACCAAGATTGCAACGTCCGACTCGTCGACTGCACGTAGTGCGCGCACGAATGAGTAGTACTCGGCCGAATCGTCAACCTTGCTTTTGCGCCGCATACCAGCAGTATCCACAAACACGATTGGGCCATCTTCAGTTTCGACCAACGTGTCGATTGCATCTCTTGTAGTTCCAGGCATGTCGTGGGTGATCGATCGATCTTCGCCAACCAAACGGTTGAACAGCGTGCTTTTACCAACGTTCGGACGACCGACGATCGAAACGCGAGGCGTACCCGATTGCCGCCGATCGGTTGAAACAACTTCTTCGACAACGTCGTGCGCATCAATTCGATCAAGGATTGTGTCGAGCAAGTCTCCAGACTTACGACCGTGCAAAGCTGAAACCGGGACGGGCTCACCGAATCCAAGCATCATGAAGTCCCATTTATCGGCTTCACGACGATCGCTATCGATCTTGTTGGAAACCACAATCACTGGGCACGAAACACGGCGCAACCACATGGCGATTGCCTCGTCATCGTCTGTGACACCAACAGCGGTATCCACGATGAACAGCACCAAGTCGGCGGTACGAGCCGCCTCTTCCACTTGCAAACTCACTTTCGCATCCAATTCATCACCATCAGGCATCCAGCCGCCGGTATCTACGAGATTGAATCGCTTCCCCGTCCATTCCACTTCGCGCTCAAAGCGGTCGCGCGTGATGCCTGGCTGATCCTCGACGATGGCTACTTGGGAACCCAAAAAGCGGTTAAACAGCGTGCTCTTGCCAACATTCGGACGACCGACGATGACAACGGTAGGAAGCGGGCTTGACACTCGTCCATTGTACAAGCCCAATGAAGTAAAGGGACAGAACTACAATCGTCGTTAGTGACACAACAAACAGCCGATGATGCAAAATGCAGCAATGTTGATGCAGTGCTCCTCGCTGCACCACGTGGCTTCTGTGCCGGAGTAGAAATGGCAATCAAGGCGCTTGCGTGGATGGTGCGAACATTCCCCGCGCCTGTCTACTGCTTTCACGAGATTGTTCACAACAAGTCCGTTGTCGAGAGATTTGAAGAGCAAGACGTAATTTTCGTCGAATCGATCGACGAAGTGCCACAAGGATCACCAATCATGCTCTCCGCTCATGGTTCAGCGCCAGAGGTAGTTACGGCCGCAAAAGAACAAGGGCGTTTCGTCGTCGATTCTGTCTGCCCACTCGTGACAAAGGTGCATCACGAGGTAAAGACTCGAGCTTCTAAGGGATACAGAATCATCTACGTTGGCCACGAAGGCCATGAAGAGGCAGTCGGCACCATGGCAGTGGCGCCACAATCAATTGACAGGGTCGAAACCGTCGAGGAAGTTGCCGCACTACCAAACATCGATGGTGCAGTTGCGCTTTTGGCGCAAACGACGCTCTCGCACCGCGACTGGTCGGAGGTCGCACAAGCTGTTCGCGTCAAGTATCCGCAAGTGTGGTCACCAGGCAAGAGCGATCTGTGTTTCGCAACCACCAACCGACAAAGCGCACTTATGGAGATCGCTGCAAAATGCGACACTGTTGTGGTAATCGGTTCGGCAAATTCATCGAACACGATGGCACTTGCCCGCCTCGCCACAGATCTCGGCTGCAATCAGGTGTTGAGAGTGAACAGTGAACAAGAGATTCCCATGAATCTCTCCGGAACAGTCGGAGTAACCGCGGGTGCGTCTGCCCCCGAGGAGTTGGTTGCCTTGGTACTCGAAAAACTCAATCCCAAAAATGGCGTAACCGAAATCAGAATTACCACGGAAGACGAATACTTTCCACCACCACGAAACATTCGCGCACTACAACAAGCGGTGGAGCGTTCTGCAAAGGCGATGGTCGGCGGCGCAGTATCCGTTGGCACCATCCTCGACGATCGATCAATTACTGCAAGCAGCGTTCTAGAACAGTTGCAATCAAATCTTTAGTTTCTTGGAACTTTGCTCCAAGGCATTTCTCGATCGACGCGTACGTCTCCAGGCAAGCCAAGCACTCGCTCGCCAAGGATGTTTCTCATGACCTCACTGGTTCCACCTTCAATGCTGTTGGCACGGGCCCGCAAGAAGGCTTTCGGAATTGAATCAAAACTCATCGCCGAATTTGGGCGGACGAAATCGTAACTTCCGTACAACATTCCATCAGCACCAAGAAGGTCGATACAGAATGCGTAAGTCTCTTTATTCAAATCTGCACTGACCATCTTGCCGATTGATCCCTCTGGGCCAGGAACACCCATTTTTCGGCTTTGTCCTGCACGAATGTTTGTCAAACGAGCAACCTCAGCCCGACTCCATAGCTGCATGAGTCGATCTCTAGTTGCGGAGTCTTTTCGCTCTGGCGACAGTTCTTTCCACAACTTGACAGCTTCCCTGATCGGTCCAGAACCCTGCTGCGGAATGGACCCACCAATGGCAACACGCTCGTTCATCAGCGTCGTCAAACTGACTCGCCAACCATCACCTGTTGCACCAAGAGTCTCCGAAAAAGGAACTTTCGCATCCGTAAAATACACCTCGTTAAATTCGGCTTCGCCGGTCATCTGACGCAAGGGTCGAACTTCTACACCTGGACCATGCATGTCCACAATAAGAGCGGTCAGTCCAGCGTGTTTCACAGCTTCCGGATCGGTGCGCACTACGAGCAGACCCCATTTCGAAAGATGAGCAAGAGTTGTCCAGACCTTTTGCCCATTTACAACCCATTCGTCACCGTCGCGAACACCTTTTGCTGAGAGACCTGCGAAGTCTGAACCTGAACCTGGTTCTGAAAACAATTGGCACCAAATCTCTTCACCGGTAAACAACGGTCGGAGATATCGCTCCTTGTGTTCGTCACTTCCCCACTCCACTAAGGTTGGACCGCACATCCCATAACCGATTGGATTCCTTGCATAAGCACTGGGACCACCAGCTTTACCAACTTCTTCATTAACGATTTTTTGGAACTTTGGTGAAACCCCAAGACCGCCACAGCCAACCGGGAAATGCACCCAGGCAAGTCCTAAATCGAATTGTTTTCCCAAAAATTCAATCGGTTTGGTCGTACGCGCAGGCATCAGCGCCAATAATTCGCCAACCTTTGTTCTTACGAGTTGCTCGTCTATCTGCGTTTGATCAATTAACGACATATCCCCACACTAATTCAGTCAACAATGCATCCCTTAATTGGAACCCCGCACAAGACGAGCGAACTCAGTAGTTTCAACCGCAGCAACTTCAGGAATTGCAAGCCTCATGCGCATGACCCATCGAATCCCCTCAACGTTGCCTTTTCTCCGGTAAATGGACTTCAGGTTGGCCAGAATTCTGATGATCGTGAGTCGGTTCGAAACCGAGCCGATAAATTCCGTGCTCCAATTGGCCAGACCCGTTAACCCCTCGTAAAGGGCACGGCAGTCCGCTGGGGAAAACGGACCACTTCCATGAAACGGATCGAAATAGAGCGGCGAACCATCCGATCCAAGAGAAGCACAAAGATAGTGACCCGGCATACCAACGCCAAACATTGAAAATCCTTTGCGCTCGGCAACAGACAAAGCAATAACTGACAGCGAAATAGGAATGCCCGTCTTAGTTTCGAGAACATTACCGATAAGCGAGTTTGCAGGATCGTCGTAATCAATCGAATTGCCAACAAAAGATCGTGGGGAAAACAATTCCTTCATCATTGAGGGAACATCAAGAGCGACAGTGTTGTTCGAAATCGAATCTAGACCTGCCAATATCGATTCGACAGAATACCTAGTGTCGCCAGCATGGCTTATAAGCGCGCACGCCAAGTCCAACTGCGGCTCAACGCTTCGGTCAGCCATTAATTGCGCAAATTCCCTGAATACATCCATATTTGTCCCCTGCGAGATTCGTGGAACGTACCGTCTGCACTACCGTATCGTGCATGTTCCCAGGACACATAGCCCAATCAACACCGGACAAGCTAGCGGTGGTTATGGCCCAAAGCGGCTTTACCTACAGCTACAAACAATTGGATGATGCAGCAAACCGATTTAGTCAAGCATTAGCACAACATGGACTAAAACGCGGAGACCACGTTGCACTATGTCTCGAAAATCACGATCGTTATTTTGAAGTGGTTTGGGGTTGCCACTATGCCGGGCTCATTTACACGGCGTGTTCCAGCAGGTTGACATCCGACGAACTTGTATACATCCTGAACGACTGTGGAGCTAAGGCATTCATCACGTCCAAGTACAAGGCGGATCAAGCACTGGAAATCTCAAATCAGATACCGCAAGTTGATTTACGATTGATGCTCGACGGTGTGGTTGACGGTTTTGACAGTTTCGAAGAATTGGTGTCACAGCAGCCGAACGAACCCCTCCTAGACCGCACAGAGGGCGCCGATATGTTGTACTCGAGTGGGACTACCGGTCGTCCAAAGGGTGTCAAGCTTCATCTCCCCGATAATCCTCTAGGGACTGCGCCTCCACTTGTTGGTCTCGGTCAGTTTCTTCTTGGAATGACTTCCGAGATGGTCTATCTCTCACCGGCCCCGCTTTATCACGCTGCGCCCCTGCGTTGGAACCTTGTTGTGCAGCGCCTTGGCGGCACGAGCGTGATCATGGAACATTTTGATGCAGAAGAGTTTTTGCAGTGCGTCCAGAAATTCGCGGTTACCCATAGTCAGACCGTACCGACCATGTTCGTTCGCCTACTCAAACTCGATCCATCAGTTCGCTTGAACTACGACGTATCTTCGCTTAGCTACGTATTTCACGCGGCAGCACCATGCCCCATCGAAACGAAGCGACAGATGATTAATTGGTTCGGGCCAGTGATCCATGAGTATTACGCAGGCAGCGAGGGCAACGGTTTCGTCTATTGCGATACTCCGCAATGGCTCGCGCATCCAGGCACTGTCGGCGTCGCGCTCAGTGGAATTCTCCACATCTTGGATGAAGAAGGCAATGAGTTGCCTGCCAATGAAACAGGAACTGTCTATTTCGAGAGTCCTGCACGCTTCGAATATCACAATGACCCCGAAAAGACCAAGGCTTCACAAGACCCACTCGGACGAGGCTGGACAACACTTGGGGATATCGGTTATTTAGACGATGACAAATTTTTGTACCTCACCGACCGAAAAGCATTCATGATCATTTCTGGAGGTGTCAACATCTACCCACAAGAAGCAGAGAATGTCCTCATTCATCATCCAGAGGTTGTGGATGTAGCGGTTTTCGGTGTTCCGAACGCAGACTTTGGCGAGGAAGTTAAGGCTGTAGTTCAGCCAAAGACAATGCCTCTAACCGACAAAGACCGCTCTGCCCTTGCCCAGGAGTTGATCAATTACTGTAGACAATCGCTTGCCGATTTTAAGTGCCCGCGAACTGTCGACTTCCGAGAAGAGCTACCAAGGCACCCGACTGGAAAGCTGTACAAGCGTTTGCTTAAAGATGAGTACTGGGCTCAATCGGGCCGGAAGATCTAGCGACTGACTATGAGATCGCACCCCTACCTAGAGCAAGGCAATGTTCTCGCCTTTGCGCATCGGGGCGGTGCCGTCGACCAGCCAGAAAACTCCATGGTTGCTTTTCAGCGCGCGATTGACATGGGTTATCGATACATAGAAACCGACGTTCACGCCACCAAAGATGGCGTACTCATGGCGTTTCACGACGATGACCTGCAACGTACGTGTGGACTTGACGTCAAGATCAGCGAGGTCGACTACAGCGCTCTAGCTAGCGCGAAGATTGACGGGTTGGAACCGATACCGACGCTGGATGAGATTCTTTCAACGTGGCCAGATATCCGTGTGAATATCGACTGCAAAGCTGATCAGGCCGTTGAACCGCTTATTGCAGCGCTTCGACACGACAACGTGGTGGATCGAGTGTGCGTCGGATCGTTCAGCGATCGCAGGCTCAGCGTTATCCGCAATGCAATTGGCTCATCGCTTTGCACTTCCCTCGGACCTCGAGAAGTTGCGAAGTTGCGTCTCTTATCAAGATTGACAAACGCAAAGTCGTTCGCCGGCGCACATGCCGCACAAATACCCATGAGGCAAGGACCGATTGCGCTCACAACCCAACAACTCGTAGATCACGCTCACGAAATCGGCTTACACGTTCACGTTTGGACAATCAACGATGCAACCGATATGCACGGGCTCATTGATCTGAAAGTCGATGGGATCATGACCGACACTCTGCAAACGTTAAAGACCGTAATGATGGAACGCAATTGCTGGGGAACGTCCCAGAATTGAACTCAGGCGTCTTTTACGCTCCACTTGCGCTGAGCGACTGGATCTTTGTCGCTCCACGGGAAATTGATCCAGAGATCAGTGTGTTTCCATACAAAATCACACTTGATAATTGACTGCGATTTTTCATACAACACCGCCATTTTGGTGTCTGCTAATTGTCCTTTGCAGAATTCCAATACGTGCTTCAGGGTGTGCCCCGTATCAGCAACGTCATCGACAATAAGCACCTTTGAATCTTTGATGTCTACAAGGCTCGGCACCGGCGGAAGGATCATCGGAACAGCGAGCCTTTCGTTGACACCTGTATAAAACTCGACGTTCATCGTGTACGTATTCTTGACGGAAAGTGCGTAACCAAGCGCTCCGGCAGTGAGTAAACCACCCCTAGCGATAGCAAGAATGATGTCTGGCTCGTAACCACTTTCCGCTATTTGCACAGCTAATTCGCGACTGGCAACACCGAATTTTTCCCAAGTCAAAATTTCTCTCTCGTCGCTCACACCGTCTCCCATCCTGTCGCCCGGAACCGCCAGACGACACAAGCAATATAGTTCATCACAATTGCTCAAACGGGCAGTGACGACAGCCCGATGTGCAGCAATATCCTCGATCGGCCAAGAATCTTGCCGTCATCACAGAAAGGCCCGAAGACGGGTCTGCATAAGTCGGTTTGCCAGCAGTAACTGCCTCATTATGACGCGACATTATTTCTGATCGTCTCGGGTGTTGAGGAGATAGTCGTTGAGCAAGCGGCTCGCTCTCGTGATCGGGTCGTAGCTTCGGAAATTTCTGCACTTACAGGCCGTCAATCATCGACCAAAACCCGGGCCAACTCTTACTGACGACCGATGGATTCAAAATGTCTATTCCACCCGAACCAATTCCAATCAGCGAGAAGGCCATTGCCATGCGATGATCGTGGTGGGTGTCTACCGACCCGCCACGAACATCCGATGGGTTCACAATGAGTCCATCCGTCGTTGCCGTTGTGTTGACACCTATGTTTCGCAATTCGCTAGCAAGATCGTCAATTCTGTTGCTTTCTTTAGAACGAATGAACCCGACACCGCGGATAACTGTTGGAGACGAGGCGTATACCGCAACAGCAGCCAACGTAGGAACCAAATCGGACATGTCGCGCATATCGACATCGATACCTAACAGTTCCTTGTTCTTATCTCGTCGAACCGCAATAGATGTTGATGTGTATTGAACATCACAGCCCATTCGGCTGAGTAGTTCAGCGAACTTGGCATCTCCTTGCATCGAGTCTTTACCCAGGCCTTGTATCTCCACCGACCCCCCAACGATCGCGGATGCAGCTAACGGGTACGACGATGATGATGCATCGGGCTCTACGCGGAAGGAAGTGCCGCGGTACCCACCTGGCGCAACGTTCATGTTTGAGATGCCCTCGCTGACCCGAGCGCCGAATGAACGCATTACCTTGGTTGTCATATCTATATAGGGCTGCGAGATGACTTCCCCGACGATGGAAACTGCAAGACCATCTGTAAGCACTGGAGCCATGAGTAACAGCGCGGTTGAGAATTGGCTGGAAATTGAAGCAGGCAATGCAACTGTTGTTTGAGTCGTTTTTCCCCGAGAGATAATTGCTGGCAAGAAACCCTTCTCGCCTTGCCACTCAACGTTCGCACCCAAAGACAATATGGCTTGGTGCAAATCGTTCATCGGTCTCGACAGCAGTGAAGGTTCGCCAGTTATCAGTGTTGGACCTTGGACAAGACCACACACGCCTGACAAAAATCTTGCGGTAGTCCCAGCAAGTCGGGCATTGATAGTTGCAGCTTCTTTGCGTTCTAGATCGATTCCCGATCGAACCAGAACTTTGTCGTCAGATCGCTCTATACGGGCACCGAGAACCTTGAGCCCCTCGATCATTGCTTCTGTGTCATCACCGTCGGGAACGCCAGTTAACTCCGATTCGCCATGTGCCAGTGCTGCACAGACGAGCGCCCGATTCGCTATCGATTTAGATCCGGGAACATGAACAACAGCATTCAACTGGTGATCTATCTTTTCAATACGTCGTACAATCGCATTGTTCATGAAAGACGAGTGACCGAAGGCCGAAATCCGCGCGCGATGAGACCACCCCTGAACACATCCTTGCTAATTTCCTCGACGACAAGCACAAGCACACCGCGGTCGCCTTCAACAGAGTGCACGACCTCAAAGTTGGCTGTATTCACGCCAAGTTCCGCTGCAATTGCAAAAATCTCAGCCGCAGCGCCCGATCGATCTGGAATTGGCACACGTATTTCAACAACGTCGAGCAAATCACGAACTCTTCCGGGAATATTTGATCGGGCGATTCTTGCATTCTGGAGTCGCGTAAACAGTTGAGATTCGTCCTGCCGAGATACGACATCACGCATGGAACTTAATCCTTCGATTAGAAGACCAAGCGCTCCTGTTATCGCCACCCGATTCTCTTTGCAGATATCAAGCCAGATAGCCGGGTGGCCAGACGCGACTCGAGTCATATCTCTAAATCCTCCTGCAGCTAGGCGAAGAACAGCAACATGCTCCTGAGACTGATCGCTCGCCAAACCCATCAAAGTTGCAGCGGTGAGATGTGGAAGGTGCGAGACAATCGCAACCAACTGGTCATGACGCTGCGCATCTAACACCACAACTTCTGCTCCAAGTGATTTCACCACATTCGCAACAACAGCGAATGATGAATCAGGCGTGTTCGGCGTGGGTGTAAGCACCCAAACCGCATTGTTAAACAACTGGGCATCGGCCCCCTGCAGCCCAATCAATTCACTTCCGGCCATTGGGTGGCCACCTACGAACCGCGGATCTTCTATCGCCGCCACAACCGGTGCTTTCACACCACCAACGTCGGTAACGACACCTTTGGTGGAGCGAAGCGCCAAACGTACTTGATCGGCGACAGCGCCAACGGGGGTGCAAACGAAAGAAATCTCTGCTTCGCTATCAATGCCGATCTCGTGAATGATTCCCAGGGAGATTGCCTCTCCTTCAGATTCCACCTTGGCATCGGAACCACTCACCCGCCAGCCCTGTGCAGTGAGCGCCGAAGCAAGTGACCCTCCTATAAGGCCAAGCCCAAGAATGTTGCAACGACGCATATTCATAAAGCCAATCGTATCCTCGGCCTAGTTTGAGATGGCTTCAATTAACGCTTTGACTTCTGCCGAGGTGAGGTGCCGCCACTCTCCCGGCGGTAGGGATCGATCGACGATGGGACCTATTCGAACTCTTACAAGCCGAATCACCCGATGTCCAACTTCCTCGCACATTCTTCGAATCTGGCGGTTCTTTCCTTCATGAATGACTATCCGCAAAACACCTGATTGAACTTGGCTTACATCGGCTGGGGCAGTTATTTCACCATCGAGGTCAACGCCAATTCTCAAACGATGAATCGCACTTTCACCAACACCAGCATCCGAGCATTCAACATGAACCAAATACTCCTTCTCCACGCCGTGACTGGGGTGCGTAATTCTGTTGGTTAATTCGCCATCGTTAGTGAGTAACAGCAAACCTTCCGAATCCGCATCAAGACGTCCAACTGGGTACACCCTTGGCTCCCGAGGGACAAGCTCCGTGACCGTCGCGCGGTTGTGAGTGTCGCGCGCAGTAGAGATCACTTCGGTTGGCTTATTGAGCAGGTAATAAACAAAATCTGGCCTCACTCCGACAGGAGCACCATCAATGGCAACTAAATCAACTTCTATATCTACTCGTCGACCCAATATCGCAACGACACCGTTAACAGTGACCCGTCCGTCTGCGATCAGATCTTCACAAACTCTTCTGCTTCCCCAGCCACGTTGGGCAAGAATCTTCTGAAGGCGCTCTCCTGTACCCAAAACATCTTTTGGATCGGTGCCTCCCGGCACGGATTTGCTCGACATCAGTTATCGGAATCTTGGGTGGTTGTGTTGTCGGGCATCTGTGGCACTATCCGCAGTCCCATTTCTAAGGCTTCAACTACTGAAGCATCCGGCACGAATTGCGAAATGCCCGGGAGTTTGTCGATAGATGCCAGACCCAACTTTTCTAAAAACATTTGAGTCGTGCCGAACATGACGGCCTGACCCGGGCCATCGTCACGACCTACTTCTGTGATGTAGCCCCTTGCCTGCAGAGTGCGCATCACCGCATCTGGATCGACACCACGAATCGCCGACACCTGGCTCCGAGAAATTGGCTGCTTATAGGCAATGATTGCGAGCGTCTCTAGCGCAGCCGAAGAGATTCGAACTTCCTGACTGTCGAGCACGAAACGCTCAACATACGAGGCGAGGTCGGGATGGGACTGGAGGCGGAAGCCACCAGCGATCTTCACCAATTGAAAGCCATGTCCAGCCTTTTCGTAGGCAGATGCAAGTTCTTCGCAAAGACGCTCGACTACGTCGACGGACTGTTCAAGTAATTGGGCAAGAAGCGATGGATCAACTGGCTCCATTGCGACCATCAAGATGGCCTCAAGCGCACGAACCGTATCGACCTCAACCGTCTCGTCATGCTCATCAAACTGCTGTGTCGACATCTCTCCCCCGATCATCCCTCATAATTATCAATCACCAACGCCGACTCGAAACCACGGTCATCTCCGGCTGTCCAGACAATTGTTATATCTCCGAAACGATCCGCTTGGTCTAGATCGATTCGTCCCTGTTTGTATAACTCGAGGAGTGCAAGGAAACGGCACACGACCTGAATCCGATCGTCCATGCCATCCGTGAGATCGCGGAATGAGATCGAACCGAGTGCGGGCAAGAGATCCAACAATTCCATGAGTGCGTCGGCGACGCTTGCCCGTATCGGTGCTACGTGAAAGAGATCGATGCTTGTAGGAGCTTTAGGCGCAACTGCACGAAGAAATGCACGATGAAGGCGTAATGCGTTCACACCGTCCAATAAGTCCGGCATCAGTTCGGCAAAACGTTCGTCAGGTCCAGCACGTCTAGGCACGCTCAATCCGGCCATCTCAGAGAGCTTGCTCATTACCGAGGCAACATCTTTAAAGGTCTTGCAGTCGAGCAGCCTGGCCAACAGTAAATCTCGTTCCTCCCAAAGCGCCAATTCGTCATCGATATCCAGATCGTCCCGACCTGGTAGTAATCGGCGCGTTTTTAGTTCGACGAGAGTGGCAGCAATCAGCAAAAACTCGGTAGCGACATCCAAGTCGAGTATTTGCATTTTTTGGACCTCAACTAAGTAAGCCTCAACAATGCCAAGCAGAGACACCTCATGGATATCGACCTCTTCTTTCAATATCAAGTGAAGCAAAAGATCGAACGGGCCGTCGAAAACTGGAGTGTTGACCTCATAACCCATCGGCACGAGGCTACTTGAAGGAGCGCTCCAGGCAATTGTTTCCACTAGCGTTAAGACGTGGCACGTGTCCTTTCCTGCATACAACCAACAGGCTCGGTCCACCTTGGCAATTATCTCGGAGCACTCACTAGCTGGGTGTCTGGACAACACCGAAATGACGTCTTTCACGGCATCGTCGACCTCCATGCACTTACGGTCACCGACAAACCAGGGGTTATTGGGGATCAAACGCTGCAACTAGCTGCTGTTTTATTTGCTGTCGGGCTCGATCCGAAAGTAGCCACCATTTTCGTTCAATCGCATATTCCGGCCCATAGTCAGCTGGGCTGGATCATGGAGTGCACCGTAAGTTTCGGCGAGTTAAGCAGAATGACGCAATTCAAAGATAAGCAATCAAAGCGTGAAGCAGACTTCGTCTCAGCTGGGTTGTTCACCTATCCCGCATTGCAAGCAGCAGACATTTTGTTGTACGACGCAGAGGAAGTTCCAGTAGGCGACGATCAAAAGCAGCACATTGAGATAACCCGGGACATTGCCATGCGTTTCAATCATCGATTTGGCGACACATTCGTGATCCCAAAGGCTGTAACTCCGCCAGTTGGAGCCCGTGTAATGGACTTGCAAGATCCCAGCTCCAAAATGTCGAAATCAACCGAAAGCGAAGCCGGGTGTGTTTACTTGCTTGATCCTGCCGAATCCATAATGAAAAAGTTTAAACGAGCAGTTACTGATAGTGATAACGAAGTTGTCTACGATCGCGAAAAGAAGCCTGGCGTGAGCAACCTGTTGGACATTCTGAGCGCCGCAACTGGAACACCTCAACAAAAATTGGCAGATGAGTACACCCAGTATGGAAAACTGAAATCCGACTGTGGCGAAGCGGTTGTCGCATTGCTACACCCAATTCAGAAGAGATACACCGAACTTGTTTCCGAGCCAGCGCAACTTCATGACATGCTAGGCATTGGAGCGCAGCGAGCCGAACTGGTCGCGAAACAAACTTTGCAAAGAGCCCAGGACGCGATAGGCATGACACCGAAGAAGTGATCGTTATATGTTGTCGGCAGTAGCCAATGCAGCAACAACATCAGGTTCGCCATTTCCACGCAGGTATCCAATAGTGATCGTGGAACATCTAGCGGCCTCAAGCAGATCGATGCCTATCTCCTCGTGGCGATGGTATTGGGAGAATCGCTGTGTGCGAGGCCCAATAAGTGTTGCTGCAACTCGGGAGAATATTCCCATCTGTAACTGCGATTTTCCAATGTCGTGAAGAAGCGCCGATGCCTGAGCATCCCTGCCAGCACTCGGCAAGATCGCTAAAAATCTTTTCAAAACAACCAAAGAATGACGCTGATCAACCTTCATGGATTTTATCCACAAATCCAGCTCATTATCCAACAGCACCGAACGGACAAGTTGTTGCTCTTCGTCATTGAGTTTTTGAGCGATTAGCGACGTGAGAAATCTCTTGCCCAAATGGTAAAGGTTCATGTCATTTACCCAAACTCGCTCGAGGGTGCGATTGCTTGTACATGGTGAATAGCACTTCGTTATCCACCTTTGTATATACCTGGGTTGTGCTCACCGATGCATGGCCTAGTAGCTCCTGCACAATTCGAAGATCAGCGCCATGAACCAACATGTGAGTTGCACAAGAGTGCCTGAGAACGTGGGGTGAGAGATCCTCTGCCAGCCCAGCAATTTTCGCATACTTTTTTACAATCCCCCAGGCGGCCTGCCGCGAAAGCCGTGTGCCGCGGGAACCCAAGAAAACCGCATCAGCAAAATCCCGTCGAGCCCATTGTTCTGGAACGAGCATTCCTCTTCCACCTGGTGATAGCCATTGCTGCACAGCTTTTGCCGCGTGACTTCCAAACGGCACGACCCTTTCTTTGGAACCCTTACCAAACAATCTGACCAAACCGGATTCCATATCGATGTCACCCAGCGACAAACCACACACCTCGGAAATTCTGGCACCTGTCGCATACAAAAATTCCAGGAGAGCACGATCACGTAGCGCAATCGAATCAACACCTCCAACGGACGACAACAGCCGATCTATGTCTTCTTCCGACAAGGCTTTAGGAATACCGCTCGGTACTTTGACACCATCAACGTTTGATGCTGGATTATCCGACCTGATTGATTCGTCGGACAGGTATCGGTGCAACATCCGAATGGCCGCGAAAGAGCGCGCAACACTTTTTGCGGCCTTTCCCGAATTACGGAGGAGGAGGATGTATTGCTCGATATCTTCTGATGTCGAACGCAAGACGTCGTGTCCACGAGAATCTATGAACTGCTCATACGCAACCAAGTCTCTTGCGTAAGCATCGAGCGTGCGCGGAGAGCGACCTTGTTCCACGCTCAACCAGTTAAGGAAACGATCGCGAGGAGTAATCAGATTCAAACTTGCGACAATTACGCCGTCGCGTTGGCCGAAGATGAATCGACACTTGTTGGCTTACTCGCTTTTTCAGCTCGATACCGCAAAGATGCGCCAATAAGTTCTCGGAACAACGGGTGCGACCTGTCTGGCCTGCTTTTGAACTCTGGGTGCGCCTGCGTGCCAACCCAAAACGGATGATCCTTCAATTCAATGAACTCGACCAATCGTTTATCTGGGGAAGTTCCACTGCAAAGGAAACCCTCGGCCTCAAACCTCGCCCGATAATTGCTATTGAATTCATAACGATGTCTGTGACGCTCGCTCACCACAGACTCGCCGTATGCGTTCGCGACCTTCGAGCCGGGCTCGAGCACTGCGTAATACGCACCCAATCTCATCGTTCCGCCCTTATCTGTCACGTCTCGCTGATCATTCATCAAGTCGATAACCGGATTTTGGGTTGACAAATCAAATTCGGTCGAGTTGGCGTCGGACAAACCAAGAACGTGCCGCGCGAATTCAATGGTCATGACCTGCATGCCAAGACAGAGACCCAGGCACGGAACACCATTTTCGCGCGCATACTCTGCCGCCCTGATCTTGCCCTCGACACCCCGCATGCCAAAGCCGCCGGGGATCACGATTCCGTCAAGAGTTGCCAATCGGTCATCGGCCAACAGGCCCTCAACCTCTTCTGCCTGTATCCACACGATTTCCACCTTCGCCGCATGATGGAAACCGCCGTGTTTCAAACTCTCGACCACACTGAGATAAGCGTCCTGCAGCTCGACATATTTACCGATCAAGCCAATTCGCACCGGTGCAGTTGAGGCTTCGACCCGGGCAACTACTTGGCGCCAAGGTGTCAGATCAACCTCGGACTCAAGACGCAAAACGTCACATATGCGTGTGTCCAGCCCTTCGTCATGCAAAATCAACGGAAGCTCGTAGATGTTCTTAACATCGGCCGCGTTAATCACATTGCGATGATCGACGTCGCACTGGTTGGAGATTTTTCGCTTCAATTGATCGCTAACGGGTTCATCGCTTCGACAAACAATGATGTCCGGTTGAATGCCGCGGGAACGCAGCTCGGTGACACTGTGCTGAGTCGGCTTTGTTTTCTGTTCGCCGCTCGGACCGATGAATGGCACAAGAGTGACATGAACGTAACAAACATTGTCGCGACCAACCTCGTTGCGGAATTGGCGTACCGCTTCCAAAAACGGGAGGATCTCAATGTCTCCAACCGTGCCACCAATTTCCGTAATAACAACATCAACATCTTCTGTCGCAAGGCGTTGAATGCGACGTTTGATCTCGTCGGTTACATGGGGGATGACCTGAACTGTCCTACCCAAATAGTCGCCGCGACGTTCGGCCGCAAGAACGGCCTGGTAAATGCTGCCTGTTGTCGCATTTGAAGAACGAGACAAGTTTTCGTCAATGAAGCGTTCATAGTGTCCAAGGTCTAAATCGGTTTCACCACCATCATCTGTTACGAACACTTCACCGTGTTCGAATGGGTTCATAGTGCCCGGATCTACGTTGATGTACGGATCCAATTTTTGCATTGTCACGCGAAGACCGCGCATCTTGAGGAGTCGCCCAAGCGAAGAAGCCGTTAGGCCTTTACCGAGAGATGATGCAACGCCGCCTGTCACAAACACGTGCTTTGGCATTACTTACTCCCGTCTGACCCAAAAAGTTTCCCCAATGGAAACCATTCTTTGATGACGGAAGAAAAGCATACCCTGCCGACGACTAACGGCGGGAACGCTTGGTTGGAGCCTCGATGCTGGTGGCGGCGAGCAGTTGTTTGGCATGCTCCAAAGCGGCTGTCTCGGCTACCCCACCCGACAACATGCGAGCAATTTCCGAGATGCGGTCGGTGGCTGCAAGGGGCGTTGCCTGGGCGAATGTCTGACGATCTCGAACTTGTTTTGACACCTGGATGTGACTGGTGGCGACTGCGGCTACTTGGGCCAAGTGAGTGACCACCAAAACTTGGTGACGCTTACCCAAGTCGGCCAAGGCCTGGGCAACCGCAACTGCCGCTTCACCGCCGATTCCGGCGTCAACCTCGTCGAACACCAGCGTGTGTGGTCCTTCTGTGAGCACCAGCCGTAGAGCCAACATGGTTCTGGCCAACTCGCCACCGGAAGCTACCTTCGTGAGCGGTAAGGCGTCAGAACCAGGGTTGGCAGCAAGTAAAAAGACGACGCCATCGCCTGCCGCATCCCGCGAAACATCGCCAGAACCCTCGGCCACATGGACATCGAGCACCGCGTGAGGCATGGCCAATTTCCTCAGCCGTTGTTGTACTGACTTCGCCAGTAATGGTGCAGCCTTCCGCCTGGCTTCTCCCACAAGCTGTTCCTGTATTCGCAGTTCAGAGACTGCTTGCTTGCGCTCAGTATCGAGTGCCAGGGCCCTTGCCTCGTAGCTTTCAAGTTC